>JBEGVI010000098.1:0-15104 GCA_041178485.1 Bacteroidota bacterium
TTTAAAGAATTTTCATACTCGCCTGCGTTCCAGGCATAATACGCTGCCAAATCGTATTCGCGTGCTTTTTGTTTTGCATCAGTTAAGCGTTCAATACGCAGCACACAAGTGTCTTGGGGAGATGCCAGGACAACGAAAGGAGAATAAATAACCAAGAGCAGTAGGGCCCGAAACATGGTTAAAGATAGTACTTAAGTTTCAAACGATTAGGACTCAAATCGAATTGCATTTTCAAACAGTATGGCCAATATCAAAACAAGAAGAAGGAGTATCAAAAACTGCTCACAGACAGTTTGTACTTCAAAAACCTCGGAAACAACAGTGGTGCCTTTCATTCATTGTTAGACTCATCAGAGGAGGAAGAGATCAAAGAAACCTTGCTGGTATATGCCTTTTTGTTATGTTCAGAAGGAGCCGATGCACAGGCCCTTGATGCTGCCATCGAAGAGTGGTTCATGACGGAATTCGAAAGTGCCCTCGATTTCGACATTCAGGATGCCCTACAGAAACTTAACCGCATTGGCATTGCGAAAGAATCAGAGGGCGTTTGGAAGGCCATGCCTTTGAATCAGGCTGTTACACATGTAGATGAGATCTGGGACGGACTTTTTGCTTAGTGTTTGACCCCTGAAACAACATAAAAAGGCGCTGATGCTCAGCGCCTTTTTTTATGTATTGAATTGATTTTAGAATTTAAGTACTCTGTTTTCTGAAGTAACTCTTGAATTCCAGACCCTCAAAGTGTAAAGTCCGGATGGAATTTGATCAAGTGAAATCGTTATGTTTTCTTGATTTTTCGATCCCTCAAGAATTACCTTTCCTAAAACATCTATTAACTCAAATTTTCCAGTCAAAGTGCCAATAACATGAACCTCATCAGACGCAGGATTTGGATACAATGTCAAGCTGATACTTTCAATGTTATCAACCCCAAGGCACCCGTCAACCGTAACAAAAATTTCATCCGAACCTTCGCACCCATTGGCATCCGTAACAGTGAGTGTAAAAGAGCCCTGATAATTTACCTCTGTGTTTATTGTCCCGCTGCCATTGCTCCAAAAATAGTCCGTGTATCCGCTTGGGCCGGACAACTCCACCGGCAAGTGACTCTCACAGACCAAAGTATCATTTCCCAGTTGAAATGCAGGAATAGGATTCACCGTCAGACTGATCTCAGCAGTGTCTAAGCACCCGTTCAAATCTGTACCAATCACTTGAAATATTCCGGATTGAACGTTGTTGGTTGAAAGTCCATTTACAATGTTATTGTTCCATGTGTATGTCTGAGCACCGGAACCATAAAACAGAACGTTTTGACCTTCACATACTTCATTGTCACTGACATTCGCAATCACATTCGGCCTGGCATTCACAGTGACCAAAACATTCGAAGAGTTTGAACATCCATTTACATCTGTTCCAATCACGACATATGTCTCCGTTTCAACAGGAAAGAAATAATTGTTTTCAATTACACCCGGATTTAACCAACTGTAGGTATCTGCCCCAGAAACCTGCAGTGCTACAGAATCTCCAGAACATATAACATTTTCAGTCGCAGTAACTTGAACTGGAGGAAGCGGATGAACTGTAACCAAAAACTCATTTGTTGTATCAACACATGCATACAAATCACTTTGAAGAGATAAACTATATGCTCCAGTTTGGTCGACTGTCAGCGCATTCAAGGTCGCACCAGTAATTGCAGAACCATCCTGAAACCATTGAACCTCAGTTCCGGCTGACCCCAATATCTGAAGGGTTAAGTTCTCTCCTGAACAAATCTCATTGGTGTTCGATTCGATGACAGCACCAGCCAATTCAGCACATGTTTTAACGGCATAAATCGAAAGTGTGCTGCTTATTTCATTGGCCAGTAATAACAATGGTTGTCCGGTTGGCGAATTATCTGCATCAATAAAAATAATACCTTCCGGGCCGAGGTCAGGTCCGCTTGAAGTTGTGTTTCGATTGTTGGCATACCCCACATAGTAAGGCGCTGAAGGAATATCGACATTAAAGATCATTACTCCACCAATTCGCTCGAGGCTCACAAAAAGATAATTATGACCATTAAAAACCGCGTGTGTAATGCCCTCCGGTTCAGGCCCTTTATCGTCGCTACGGTTTTTAAGAGAAGGTACTCCAGTTGAATTTGATGCATTAAAAATAGCAGCAAATGGTGGCGTTTGGCTAATTATTCGTTCGATTAAGTCTTTGGAATCAAAAACAAGTTGACCTGTTTGTGCGTTCCAAACTGAATAAGACCTGCTTCCCATAGCATGCAACTGATCAATATCGCCATCACCGTCCGTATCTTCAGAAAATTTAAGCGCACTTAAACGTCCCAGATACCGGTTGTTCTTGAGAATGTGCTGATCAGGAAAGACTGTAGAATCGAGAGACAGTGTGTTTATTCTTGCAGCATCCACTACACCGCCAAACTCTCTCGAGTCACCTTCATTCGCGCTAAAAACATATCCATTTCCTCCAATGTTGGCATACTTGATGGCATCAGGCATATAGGCGCCCTGAATTGGAAGAGAGGAAATTAGCACTTGTCCTGTTGTTTGATCGGAAGCATCCATTCCGTTTCCTGCAGTATAATCTGCATATCCAAGTGGAACCAAAGAGTCAATAGTTGATGTAGCTACATCGATGACTGCCATTGCGTTATTTTCCTGAAGAGAAACAAATATTTTTGAATCATCATCTGAAATGGTTATATATTCCGGTTCGAGGTCTTGTGAAACAGAAGCTGCTGAGGAGAAAATTCTAATTCCTAAATTTCGCAGTGCAGCCTCTTGCCCATTAAATGAGTCAAACGTCAGAGTGGTTACATTCGCGTTCGTCAATGCCGCATAACCGGGGGTAAGGTCAATAATTGACACAGAACCTTTAGGATCGGTCATCAAATCAACATTCAACAAAGGATCAATAGAATATGTTGGACCGGGTTCACCCTCGTTTGCAGTAAACAATTTTGTATGGCTGTTATTGAAAGCAATCATGTCCGGCATCGCACCTACTGTAACCTGGTTGATAAAAGTTCCATTGGCATCCAAAATAACTACTGAACCATCTCCCTGAGAAGGAATACTTTCAATGGCCAGCGCCAAGTATCCATTGTAGGCAGTTACAGAATTGATGTTTCCATAGGGAGCCATGGAAACACTATTTATCAGTTGAGGTGAGCTTGGATTGGCAAAATTTATAATATCCAACTTTGAACCAATACTATTGGCTACATATAGACGTTGTGTTGTTGGGTCATGAGCAACAATTTCTGCGGAGTTTGTTCCAGCGCTTCCATTGGAAAAACTTGATAGCAACTGCAATTTGATCTCATTGGTCGGTAAAGGGGCCGCGTAATCATCGTCCTTAATGTATAGGATCGCATAATTGTCTACAGATGAAACAGTAGCGTTGTTTAATGCCGATATTTTCAGAATGGCAGTTTCAGTTCGTTCGGATTCAATATCTTGATTTATTGTTACAGTAAGATTGACCGAACCATTTGTAAGTGCAGGAACAGTTAAAGTGTCGTTGAAAATAATATCCTGATCGTTGGTTGTGGAGGAATAACTTGACAGCGACACCGCGACCAATGCTGCCGCATTGTTGCCATTTGAAAAATTTACGGGCACATTGATGGTACCAACAGATTCGGACACAGCTTGGTAATTATTGGCAGCCAATATGGATGCAGTCCCTGATGGCTCACGAAGCGTTACTAAATCAAAGCGACTTGTTCCATTTGTAGCGTAGGAATTGCCCAGTTTCGCAGCAACATAATTTCCCGTTACCGGATCGAAATCCGAAACAATTCTGAAACCCGCATTTGGATTATTCCCAAGTGCCGTTACAGCTGAAAAGTCGAAGCTTCTGAAATACCACGTATCACCTGTTCCGGTTGCTGCCGGTGTGAAGGTATATACGGCCGCATCTGCCCAGATAACATTTCCACCGGTGCTTACACCTGTATTGTCTAATGTGTATTGGAGCACCCAAGTATTTGCCGCAGAATTGCTCAATCGCTGATAAAATTCCAACACAACTTTATTGAATCCGGTGGTTGGTATATCGAATTGTACTCCGGCAGTTTTAGGTGATGTTCCTGTCGCCGGATACCCTGTGGTCTGGCAGCCGGAATTGTCCGTTGTATTCAGGTCTGCAGAATTGCCCGTGGCAAAACTCTGAGTAATTCCACCAATAGGAGTCAAGGTTCCCGATCCGAAAGAGGGCGCAATGGTTCCCGTCGAGGTGGTAGCATCATTGATGGAGGAATTAAAATCCCACTTCGTAATAATCGACTGTGTCCAGGATATACTTGCTAAAAGCATTGCTGAGACCATCGATAAAGCAACTTTTTTCATAGATCTATTTTTGTTTGTGCAAAATTCTATTGTGTATATTAATGGAAGACTGCGTGAAGTTTATGAGTTCGTTACTTAAAAATTAAAATTGAATCCTACATAATTGCCAGTGAACAAATCTTTATGCGACATCTACAAAAGATTTAAGCGAGCCCATAAACATCACGTAATGCCCTCAGATTTTTGATCAGACAACACTTTTTGGATTCCTTGCCCATGCCCCTATTTTTTCAAATCAGAGATCACCATCAATTCTTAAAGCAATAGAATAGGGTCGCCTTTTTCATTTGATTTTAAATCAATTTAATATACCTGTCGAAAAGATATCACATTAGGTCGCCCAGAGTGACAAGAAACATTAAGTTGCATTCATGATATCATAATATTCAAGTAAGAACTTCGCCTCGAAAAACTTTCTGAATTAGATGAATTCAACAGCGCACACAAAACGCGAGGTAGATCTGCTTGTAATTTCAGATGTACATTTAGGAACCTATGGATGCCGGGCTGATGAACTAATTGCCTATCTGCACACGATACAGCCGAAGACAGTGGTTTTAAATGGGGACATAATTGACATCTGGCAGTTCAACAAACGGTATTTTCCGGCGTCACACATGAAGGTGATCAAACACCTTACATCCTTGGTTTCTGAAGGCATACCCGTGTATTACATTACAGGGAACCATGATGAAATGCTTCGAAAATTTAAAGGTTTCAAAGTGGGTTCTTTCGAAATCGTAAACAAAGTTATTTTGGATCTTGACGGCAAAAAGACGTGGTTTTTCCATGGTGACGTCTTCGATGTAACGATGAAACATTCCAAGTGGCTGGCTAAATTGGGTGGCAAAGGATATGATCTGCTTATATTGATCAATACCTTCGTTAACTGGATAAGTGTGCGATTGGGCGGAGAGAAACTATCCTTTTCAAAACGTATCAAAGACAATGTGAAAAGTGCCGTAAAATTTATAAATAACTTCGAAGAAACGGTGGTGGCCATTGCCTCAGAACAAGATTATAAAACTGTGGTTTGTGGACATATTCATCAACCTGTAAACAAGTATTTCAGCACAAAATCCGGTACGGTTCAATATCTAAATTCCGGGGACTGGGTGGAAAACTGCACTGCCCTGGAATACACCGCAGGTAAATGGATGCTCTATCGCTTCTCACAAGATTACAATGCACTCAGCCGTCTCAAAGAAACCGATAAAGACCCTCAGGAAAATATACCAAACAACAAAGAGCTTTTCGGTGAATTATTAAAAGAATTTAGTTTACACACACATTACACAGCAAACTGATGCGCGTTCTTTATGCCTTCCCTACAACAGGATTTGGTCATATATCGAGAGCAAATGAACTCATTCCTGTTTTAAAAAAATACACAGATGTTGACGTTCTCACAAGCGGCCCTCCGCTGAAAATTACACCCCCGTATAAAATCAACTACCGGTTTACCGGGCTAACCTTTGTCCCAAGTTCAAAAGGCGGCATTAATTTCTGGAAAACCTTTAATGACAATAGTGTGGTGAGATTGTACAATGAGATCCGTTCATTGAACGTTTCTGAATACGATCTTGTCTTGTCTGATTTTGAACCCGTCTCAGCTTTTGCGGCTCAGAGACAACCACAGGTCAGAAGCATTGAACTGAGTCATCAATGTGCAGTTATACACCCAAAGTCCCCTCAACCTGAAAATGCTTCGCGTGTGGGCAACTTTATCATGAAAAACATGTGTCCAAGTCACTCCAAGGTTGGCTTTCATTTCTGGAAATACGACACATCCATTCACACACCTGTAATTCGCAGTTCGGTACGTCAAACAGAACCCAAGAACAACGGTCATTACTGCGCGTATTTACCCGCCTATGCTCCCGATTACCTGTTTGATATTCTGTCCTCCATTCCGTACACAAAATGGCACATCTTTTCACCCAAAATTTCACGTAGATATGAGCAGGACAACTGTCTTTTTCATCCGGCAGATCCACATGTATTCACACACAGCCTTGCCACCTGCGAAGGTGTAATGTGCGGCGCCGGTTTTGAAACTCCCGCCGAAGCACTTTTCCTTGGTAAAAAACTTCTGGTAATTCCGATGAAGCACCAATATGAGCAAGCGTGCAATGGGTTCGCCCTGCAACAATTAGGTGTAGATTCTCTAACAAAACTCACACAAGAAGAACTGCCTGAACTGAAAAAATGGGTTAGGGAAAAAGTGCCGGTACATATTCCATATCCGGATCAAACAGAACAACTTATTGCAGACTTACTTCAGCTGGAAATTAAACCGGAGTTTAAAAATATAATCCACTCCGTTCCTATTCTGATGCACAACAATTAATTCGCACTGCGTGCAAGCAAGTATTTTGGGATAACATTGTTTTCGTTCATTAATTTTACGGTGCTTTGACACACCCAAAATGCACCAAAAAGTTGTACTCATCATTTTTCTTCACTCCCTCACATCCTGGGCACAACAATCTTTAGGAACCTGGAATATTTTAAATCTTAAATGGATTGCCTCCGATAAATGGAACGTTCAGGTAGAGGGTCAAGTTCGTTCACTTGGATTTTACAACACCTTTCACTATCACGAGATCAAAAGTGTTACAACTTATGCCGTTAACCCTGGACTTCGACTGGCCATGGGTTTCGGGAAATATGATACCTACCGAGAAACAGGAAATTTCCAATTACCGAAAAACAATGATGAATTCAGGCTCTGGCCACAGGTGGTTCTACTCCACAAAAACGGGAGAATACAATTCGAACATCGCTATCGTACTGAACTTCGCTTTGCAACCAACGGATTCAGATCGAGGTTCAGATATCGTTTTACTATTAGTTGCCCTTTTCTTAAAAGTGATGAAGGTGGCCATAAAATAAAATTAAGCACCGGTAGCGAACTCTTTTTTTCCTTGAATGAGCCTTACTTCGAGAGAAACCGGTTTAATTTCGGATGTGATTTCCTTGTTACTAAGGAGCTGACCGTCTTGATAGGCTATTTACATCAGTTCGACTACAAGATACTGGATGAAACAGGCCGGGATTTTCTGCAGGTTGGCGCCTATTTTTCGTTTGGAAAATGAGGTTTGCTTACTTCCGGATACAGTATCTGAAACTCTAGATAAGTTTTAAATACTTTTGGCCATAATTCTTATTGAAATGCTACTAACCTACTCACCGTTCCCGCTCCAATGAACTGAACCCAGTTTTATTTGGTTCGGCTTTAAATAACCGTGTTTTGTCAAACAGGAAATACAAACTGTTTTCACCTCATCGTATAAGGTTGGGAAATTTGGGGTTTTGGTGTTTGATTTTTTTAAAAATGAAACCTAAATAACTATGGAATTTATTATTTTTGACTGAACTTTATTTTTTAAACTATGAAAAAAATTATTTTTCCTACCTTAATTGCTACTTCACTAATTTTTTTGTCATTTGTTATTGATAAAAACGTCAATGAGAAGAGTGCTTCATACAGTAGAACTTGTGAATATTCATATTATGTTAAATGTGATGGGTCAAACCAATTTGTAGAGGTTATTCGAGCTAAAGATGCTTCCACCGCAAAAGCCATGTGTGTAAATCGTTATCCAAACTGCAAGGTATCCACAAAAGACGCAAATGGCAAAAATTGCCAATAAAACATGGTTATGGGAGCATAACAACTCCCTTTTTATTTTTCAAATCAATTCTATTTAGGCGGCTTGGGTCTACCCATTGTATGGGTAATACTTTCAGCCTTGGTAATACATACGGAATAAGTTTACAAAGTATGTTCAACCGTTTTACGGATTCAAGTTATTTTAGGGTTTTGGGTAATTGTTCAATTTCATTTTGCGCGTAATTCCCCCCTACTTCCCGATACAATATAATATACAACATCTGAACCCCTTGATTTCATTGGGTTTCAGCACTTCTCTTTCGTTCGTGTGCCACTATTGTGTCGTGACACACGAGGGTAGATATTAGTGGGGAAATCGGAGGGGGTTGGGGTGTTGAAAAGTTTAAGAAGAATGTTTGCTTTTTATTCAAGAGCCTCAAAAAGACATTCATTCAGTGAATTTTTTATCCACCTATAATTGTATTTTCGTCTCTGTCGATTTCTAAATCAGATCCTGTTTAATCTTTTCTTTTTAAAGTAAAAAAATACACTTTCGTTTTCTTTAGATCATTTTTTACGGGTTGCCTGGTCCAGGTTGAAAAAATAATATCCTTTTATGTAAATAGAAAAGTAAATGGAGAGATGTTCTGTTCAATTGATCTTATAAAGAATATAACACAATAGATTTTAGTCTATAACATTTTAAAATATTCTCATTCATAACATACTCTTGCGCATTTCATTGTGCAATACTTATAAATTTCATTTCTCAAGTAATCATAAGCATTGTTGTAACCAGCTAATTCTAGAAAGGTTTTATTCCTGATCCATAATTCGGCCATCATGTCTAAATATTCGCCACCATCCCTGTCAACACCATCCCTTAAACCATTGATTGTTTTTTTGCAGCATTTACAACGATAACTTTTTTTCAACTCGGCGGTACTCAAATTGACAGAACTTTTAGCTTCCATTTTATTAGTTACTACTCCATTGATGTCAATGTATCCGTGTGCTTTCAGATTGCCTTTCTCATCATATTCATACAAATCACCAAAAAATTTATTTTCCTGCAATGAAGTACTATCACATGAAAATTTGTACTGAACCTGCCCATTTTCATGATAGACTTTTCCAGGCCCATGCATTTGACCATTAACATAATGCAATTCAGCTTTTATTTTACCATTTTCAAAATATTCTTTTGAAACACCATTCTTTTTATCATTCCTGTAGATTTCTTGAGCCTTTATTTTACCGCTCTCGAAGTAACTCATAGTCTCACCATCCATTTTTCCGCTTTTGAAATTTTTGATCTGGTTTAAATTCCCGTTTGAGTGGTAAGTCTTCCAAACACCATTATACTTGCCTTCAAAGTAGCTCAACTCTTCCGTAATATTCCCGTTTTCGGAATAACGAATTATTGAACCGTGAAGTAATCCATTTTTCCAATTTGAAATTTCGCTTAATTTTCCATTTTCAAAGTAGACTGACTGAGTTCCGTTTTGCAAGCCATTCATCCAATTTGATTCCTGATCCTGTTTGCCATTTTCTTTGTATGTCATCCATTTACCCTCTCTACCATTGCGTGGTACATCTATTCTTGAAGGGTCTCCTCCATTACCGGACTTAAATGATCCAACTGCTTTCAGGGTGCCGTTGGGGTGATAATATTTCCATTCTCCATTTTGCAAATCGTCAGAATATATTCCCTCCTCAATGATTACACCTTTAGAAGAGAACTTTTTAAAGTTGCCATTTCTAAGACCATTTTTATATTCAAACAAACATTCTCTATTCCCGATGTAAATTGGTTTTTTACGTTCTTCTATAATTTGATTTTCAAGTCTCTCCATTTCAGTTTTTAATTTTTTCTTTTCTGAAACGAGCATGCTCATAGTCAACTCTTTTGTTACATATTCATCATACAATACTTTTTTCTTGTCGTTCAATTTACCCTTTGCGTTTTTGTCCTTAAGATTTTGTAGATCTTTTTGACCGCCTATTTTGTAATTTATGTAATCATTTATTTCCAACATTACTTTAGCGCTGTCATATTCGGATTTTTTAATCTCATTTTTTAATCTCGAAATTTCAATTTCGTTAATCCTGATCAAAGAGGTATCAATAAAATTTGTTTTCTTGAAGTTTTCATCTAAATAAAATGTTTCGTATCGCCCCTCTAATATTCCATCTTTAACTGAGTACATTGATTTTAATTGTCCACTTTTGAAATATTCAACGGCTTGTCCTGAATAGGGATTGCCGCCTGCCAATGTTATCGTATTATTGTCAATTAAAAGAAAAGAAGATGAAATTATTTGACATGTTGAATCATTAAGAAAGAACAAAAAGATAATGGCTATCAGAGTTTTCATTTTAGGAATATTGATTTTAGGGAGACCAAAATATGAAGTTGGTACACATTTAACTATTTTCATTTTTTGAACCAAAGTTTTAATTTTTATATAAGAATCTAATTTTATATTTCATCTTTACACTTGCTGTATCCGACCAACACCTTTTGACACTTAACTTATAAGCCAAATATTTATGTTTCTTGCATGAATGCTCTCTTCATAGGGCTAAATTGCATAAACGCATTTATGAGTATTTTAAAATCGATTATTGAAGCACACTATTTTAAAATCTCATATTTAATACCTTCAATTAGTATATCACCAAAATTATCCTCCTGATATCTTTTATAAGCTATACCCGTAATTTTCACAGCAAGTTTATTAGTTGTTTTTAAAAGATCAAATATTTCTTTGGAAGATGACTTGGGGAAATAAACTTGAACTGTTTGAGTACCATCGTATAATTTAAATGAATAATGTGTTTCTTGTGATTTGCTGTACCCCCAGTTGTAATAGTCATCAAGTTTCAAATATCCAAATACGTTAATTTGTTTATCAAAAAACTCTGTTTTTGCTGAATTTATTGTCTTTAAATTGGGAGACGCAGATTCAATTAATGATTTATTTTTAATGTAAGAATTATATTTTTCAATATCAATCTGAAGATTTTTGTCTTCAACACAAACTTTGTTTACAATATCATTTTCGGATTCGCTTATAATCCAGGAATCACTATCTATCGAATTAACGTATCCAATTATCCTAAGATTTTCGACGGTAGGTTGGTATGTATTGCTTTCATCTCTATTCATTAAATTTACGTAACGTAGCCATATTACTTTACTATGTGATTTTCCATCAGATAATTGCTCATATAGTGCAAGACCGTTTTCAGAACTCTTGGAAACAATTGCTTTTTCAGAGAATATCTCACCGTCCTGTTTAATCTGGACACAAAAGTAATCTGGCAGATAATCTTTATCGTAAAAGCTTTCGCATAATTCCATTTGCACCCTCATAAAATAGTACTTTGAAGGTTTCTTTATATCAAAGGCTTTCATTGAAAGCTCAGAGAAACCCACTGAGGCCTCCCAATCTAAAAGCAAAGAATTATTTTTTAAAACAACATAATAAGTGGACACTTGTTTTACATCTGCCCCAAAATTATTTTTAAGGTAGTAAACAGTTTTTTTCTTGTAATAGTTATTGTACCCTTTTACCTTAATCCAAGGATCTTTATTAGATGTGAATGCCTTTTTGAGCTTATTTAAGCTACTGGTTGAGTCTGAATGTAAATTATTGAAATTCAATTCTCCATAGCGCTCTTCCATTAATTCGAGGGTATTCTCGTTAACTAAAACATATTTTGATCGTTCGGACCACGATTTACTTGATAAATAATCAAGAATAAGTGAGTCAGCTTTTCCAGTCTCTATTTGTCCTTTCAAAACTGAATGAAATAAAATGAGTAACATTAAACAACTTGTTTTTTTCATTTGATTGTAATTTTAATTTCTACTGAACATTTGAAGGGTTTTTGTTTTCCTCTAGATCTTTTTATTAAACCGATTAAGACATGTAAACTATCTCATATTACTAGAAGTAACGGTCACTAAACGACATTGGCAATAAAAATAAAAAATAAAATAATTATTATCCAATAATTTAATTAAACAACAATCCCCGTGATGAACCGATTTGCATCGAAGATTCACGGGGATTAATGTGTTCACATCAGGCACCCTCGATAATCACTCGAGTTCATCGAAGTATTCAGGGATATTCACCACGATTATCCCGCGTTCCTTGAGGGCTGAACTTACTTTCTCGAAGTGTGCTCTCGTTCGTCGCGATAAATCACCAACATACGCAACGATAAGATTATTTTTAAAAATAAGTTCGTAGTATGACAATTGGCCTAACAATCCATTCACGTGTTGGGAATAGTCTCCCTCCAATTCGCTAGTCAGTTTGATTTCTATGCCCACCTGTTTTTTGTTTTCTTTCACACAAAGGTCGATGCGCTTGAGAAATTCTCCCCCAATCGCATATTCACGGGTAACATTATCAAATGTGAATTCTAAAAACCAATGAAGCATTTCTTGCATTTCCTTATGGCATTCAATTGGCCCCGGCATTTGCAGGTCTTGCAGAAAATTTAAGACCTCCTTCCTTAATTCAAGTCTTTCGTGAATTCGAGGTTTGTGATAGTGGTCTTTGCAATAGTTTAAAATTCCGTTGTATTCGACACAGAATTTGCGACCCATTTGGTCAGCAATAAATTCTCTCCCGCAATAGGGACAACGTCTTAAAAATGGATTGAACGGATCAATCACTAGCGATTCTAAAATCATAATTTCTTTTTTAAAATGTTTAAATAGTTTTTTGGTCGCCCTGCTTCCAACCAAGACATCAGTTCTTTTTTACTAAAGAGCAGGGGTCTCCCTCTTGTCAAGGAGGGCATTTGAAATCGGCTGACTTTCGAATAAATGGTTGAAGAACTCAAGCCTGTTAATTCGGAAGCCTTCTTTAAATCTAGGGTGTCTGAGGAGGTCTCGGCAATTTCACTTGCCCTCTCTTCAAACGCCTTTTTCACGGCCAGTTCTATGAGTGTTGAAACCGTCTTTTTTAGACGGGCTTCAAACTCTCCTATCGAGAACTGCCAAATTGGGCGCTGGGAAAAGTCTTTATATTCCATACCACAAATGTCTGAAACATTTTTGATATAATACACTGAATATCAGATATTTAAAGTTGACAAGATCTTGTCAACTTTAACTCATTTTTTCAGACAGATAAGGGTTTGGGCTGTCAAGTATTTGTCAATTCTAATTTTAAAGGTTCAATTTCGGGATAGAATTTACTGCTTCTTTTTTCTTACTATCGACAATATGCGCATAAATTTGAGTGGTAGTAATGGATTTATGTCCGAGCAATTTACTCACCGTGTAAATGTCTATTCCATTCGTCAGTAACAAGACCGCGTGGGTATGTCTGCCACAATGAAATGTGATATGCTTGGTGATTCCCGCACTCACTACCCAACGAAACAAAACAACATTCAAATAGGCGCTGTATTTTATCCCAACAAACACTTTTGCATTGTCGGGTCCTCTTTCGGGCAACAAGTCAAACGCAGAATCATTGATGGGTAGGTATTCTTGTCCGCCCGTTTTCTGTTGCTTGAATACAATCTCGTAGCCATTGGTTTCTGAATAACGAATCTGTTTCCAGTGCAAGGTGTTTATGTCCGACCAGCGCATGCCGGTCAAACAACTGAATAAAAAGGCATTTTTTAAATTGGGATAAGTACACGGTGTTTTTGCCAATTTCTCCAATTCTTCAAAGGTCAAATGTTCGCGGTGTGTTTCGGCTTGCTTGAAACTATCGATGTAATCTGCGATGTTCTCTTTGATTACTTTTTCTCTAAAAGCCAAACCAAGACATGCTTTGAATTTATTGAAATAGGTGTGTCCGCTGTTTTGGGATAAGGGGGTTCCGTGCTTGGTCTTTGCTTCGAATTCCAAATAGTTTTTGAACTTCCGTGCAAGGTCTAAATCCACCTCTTCCATCAACACACTTTTGCCAAAGCATTTGATGAATTGTTTCATACTTCCATCCCAATTCCCATAATTGCCTGTAGAGTCAAAACGCTCCAACCCTTTCTTTTCAAAGAAGTCAACAAAGTTGTCTTTCGTATGATCTTTGCGATTGATTCCAACCTTCTTGTCTTGCATATTAATCAGGGCTTCGGCACGCAAACGCTCTGCGAGTTCAAGCGTCATTTTATTCTCTCTACGCTGTTCTGTGGTTTCGGGATTGGTGTAGAGTGTCAGTTCCAACGATTTTCGTTGTCTTTTTCCGTTGTTAAAGGCGTGTAAATACAGGGCTGTTTTCCCACCTTCCATTTTTCTTTCTTTAATACTTACGTTCATTGTAGCGATTTTGTGGCACACGAGTGGCACACGTGCCCTCCTGTGTCAGATTTGTGCCACAAGGTTATCCAAAAGATACAAAAACACACAATTTACTTTTCAACACGAAACATCCTTAACCTGTTGATTTTATTGGATTTAAAAGAAAATTGCTTGTGCTATTTTGTGCTGTTTTGCGGTGCTTACTTCCCGATACAGAATCGGCTGAATATATTCCCCAAAATATCTGTATCCACCTCGATCTCGCCGGTAATGTTGCCTAGCGAGCGCATGGCTGCACGGATATCCATGGCTACAAAGTCTCCTGAAACTCCGTTTTCCAAGCCGAAGAGTGCTTTTTCAAGTTCAGACTTTGTTCTTGCCAACGCTTCGTGGTGACGTGCATTGGAGACGATCGTTTCGTCGGAAAGATTGAAATCGCCCATCACCAGTTCGACCAGTTTTGAGGTCAGTTGATCGATCCCTTCTCCGGCTTTGGCACTGATGCACGCATCTGCCTGAATGTCCTCTGAAGCAGACAAAGCATCTATCTTATTGGCAATGACCAGCACCTGCTTTTCGGGATCTGCATTTCGGATCTCTAGGGCCCATTGATTCACTTTTTCAAGAGCAGCGGCATTCGTAGCTTCCCCCATGCAAAGCACGATCTTCGCCTGGCGAATCTTTTCTCTGGATCGTTCAATACCGAGCGCTTCGATCTCTTCTGCTCCCTCACGGATACCCGCTGTATCTATGAGTCGGAAAAGTATCCCGTCCAGGTTGAGGGTTTCCTCAATCACATCGCGTGTGGTTCCGGCAATGTTACTTACGATCGCAC
>JBEGVI010000099.1:0-10154 GCA_041178485.1 Bacteroidota bacterium
GAAGTGTAAAAGTTCACTTTTCAAAGTTTCGGATGTTCAGCAAAAGCCGGCGACAAAAGCACCGGCTGCACCTTTCACTACATCCACACTCCAGCAGGAAGCCAGTTTGAAACTTGGATTCTCTGTATCGCGAACCATGTCTGTTGCGCAAAGGTTGTACGAAGCAGGAAAAATCACCTACATGAGAACAGATTCTGTGAATCTATCGGAGACTGCATTGAATGGGGCCAAAAGTGAGATTCTTCGTGCCTACGGTGAGAACTATTCAAAACCAACAAAATATACGACAAAAAGCAGCAATGCACAGGAAGCACATGAGGCGATTCGTCCGACGGATTTTTCAGTTCATTCGATCAGCGGTGAACGTGAAGATGAGAAGTTGTACGAACTCATCTGGAAACGCGCCATCGCTTCCCAAATGGCCTTGGCTCAGCTGGAGCGAACCACGATTCAGATCTCCGGCTCTGACCTGGACGATACGTTCACTGCACGTGGTGAAGTCATAAAGTTTGATGGGTTCCTCAAAGTCTATCTGGAAACAGATCTCGACAAGGAGGACGAGGATGAAGGTGCGGAGATTTTGTTGCCGGATTTAAAATCAGGTGAAAAAGTAGACAGGGAGACAATTACGGCTACGCAAAGGTTTTCCCGCCCGCCTTCAAGATATGTGGAAGCCTCTCTGGTTAAAAAGCTCGAAGAACTTGGGATTGGCCGTCCATCAACTTATGCACCGACCATTTCAACAATTCAGAAAAGAGGCTATGTCGAAAAACCTGAGCGAGAAGGGGTGAAGCGAAACTACACCGTTCTGGAATTGAAAAAAGAGGACATCAAAAGTGAAATTAAGTCAGAAACAACCGGGAAAGAGAAAAATAAACTCGCACCCACAGACATCGGTATCGTAGTGACCGATTTCCTGACGCTACATTTTGAGCGAATCATGGATTACCATTTTACCGCAAAGGTGGAGGAAGAATTCGATGAGATTGCGAAAGGGATGATTGGTTGGACCAAGATGATCCACGAGTTTTATGCTCCGTTTCACAAGAATGTTGAGGATACGCTGGAGCACTCTGACCGTGCGACAGGTGAACGTGAATTAGGCGTACATCCGGTATCCGGTCGAAAGATCATCGCACGCATCGGTCGGTTTGGACCAATGATTCAAATTGGTGACGAACAGGAAGATGGACAAAAAGCGCAATTTGCATCCTTGCAAAAGGAACAATCGATTAATTCGATTACGTTGGAGGAAGCATTGAAATTATTCGAACTTCCAAGAATTCTTGGTACGTACGAAGACGCTGAGATCAAAGTAAATGTTGGCCGTTTTGGCCCCTATGTGCAGCATGGAAAATCCTTTACCTCTATACCGAAAGGCGAAGATCCTATGGAGGTGTCTCTTGAGAGGGCCATCGAACTGGTGAACGCTAAAAGGGCAGATGAAGCCAATAAAACGATCAAAACATTTGAGGCTAGAGAGGATGTACAGTTGCTTAATGGCAAATGGGGGCCATATTTGAAAATTGGAAAAAACAATTATAAGTTGCCAAAAGGTAAAAAAGCGGAAGAGCTCAGTCTGGAGGATTGCCTTGAAATTGCTGCAGCACAGCCAGCTTCAGGAAAGAAGTCTAAAAAGTAGAAGCCTATTTTTAACAATTTCCTCTTCAATACTTTTTTTTGTTTGTCTTTGGTTTCAGTGGCTATAGTGTAGTTTTGAACAAAAGCCTGAAATGAAAGATATTTCTATCTATTTCGCTCCGGTAGAGCGAAGCACAGAGCGGAACACTTTGAAAATTGGCGGAGTCATCCGGCAACATTCGGAAAATGGATTTCCTGAAATTGAAAAAGGAGGAGTTGCGCTGATATATGTCCCTGAATTCAGGGGGAGTAAGGAGCTCTCGGGAGTTGATATTCCGGAGGAAAAATTCAGAGATTTTTTTTACGGGCTTCACCTCGGTCCTGATTGGAAGTTTCCGCTGTATGATCTTGGAAATATTCTTCCCGGAAGCGAATTAAAGGACACTCAGTTTGCTTTGTCACAAGTCATCAGTGAATTGGCTAAAAACAAGGTGTTGCCCATCGTTATTGGTGGAAGTCAGGACCTGACTGTGGCAATGTATAAAGGATACGAGAACCTCGAACAGACGGTGAACATTTGTTGTGTAGATCACCGGTTGGATCTCGGAGACCCTGAATCGGATCCGCATTCTGACGGATACATTAGCCATCTGCTTCTCCAACGGCCGTGTTATCTTTTTAACCTCTCAAACATTGGAATGCAGGCGCCCTTTGTTCCGAAGGCTGATGTAGATCTTTTTGAGAAGTTGTATTTTGATGTTTGCAGATTGGGTGAGTTTAATGCTGATTTCAAAAAAGCCGAGCCTCATTTGCGTAATTCAGACCTTTTAAGTATTGATTTTAAAAGTATCCGTGCATCAGAGTTGCTTCACCCCGAATACATTTCACCCAATGGTTTTTATGCGGATCAAATGTGTCAGATCACGAAATATGCAGGAATAAGTGATAAACTGACGAGTTTAGGCATTTTCAATTATCATCCTGAAAAATATTCTGGCACCCCTTCCTTCCTCCTCGCACAGATGATCTGGTACTTTCTGGATGGTGTTTCACAGCGCAGAGGCGATTTTCCTGTCGGAAGTAAAAAAGATTACCTGAAATTCACCGTATTCATGGAGGAGGTAAATGAGGAGATTATTTTTTATAAAAGTAACAAATCCGAACGTTGGTGGATGGAGGTTCCGTATCCACCTAAAAAAGGAATGAATTACGAACGTCATCACCTTGTTCCATGCGATAAAGATGACTATGAACTTGCAATGAAAAGCGAAATTCCAGATCTTTGGTGGAAGACCTATCAGAAGTTGGGTTGAATGAGTTGTTAACTTTTTAAGTGATTATTCATAATTTTCAGGTCTTTCGGAAAAAATAATTATTTTAGCGCCAACAACATGTATGTTATGTTTTGTTAAAACTGTGACTATTGTTCAGAATGATTAGGAAAATTATACTATTTGCTGCCTGTTCATTTATGCTGACGTTTGCATCAGCTCAACAGGATAAACTCATTTCTCATTTCATGTATGATAAAATGAGTATCAATCCGGGTGAAACCGGTATTGATGATGGAATTTGCGCAACAACCCTTTACCGAAATCAGTGGGACAAGGTCAATGGAGCACCAAATTCTGCTTTTTTCAACGTTGGGGCAAACCTCAGACGCTTTTTCCCTGGTGGAGTAGGGATCGCATTTTACCATGATGCAATAGCCTTTAACCGCCAGAATAATGTGATTTTAAATTACTCGTACCCATTGGAAATTGGCGATGCCGGTACCCTGGGGATTGGAATTGGCGTAGGAATTATCAATTTCGGAATGTCACCTGTTTGGGTACCGCCAACTACAACAATTGATAATGCTCTGCCTGCAGGATTTGCTGCAACGAGTTTGGATATGAATTTTGGATTGTTCTTCAAAGGAACATCTGATTATTATGTCGGTTTGTCCTCTACCCACCTCACGGAAACTACGCTCGAGCAAAAGGTGAACAACATCACGCAGTCGTACCAGCCTGTTAGACACTATTATTTAATGGCCGGAAAGAAATTCCGAAACGTTGCTGGAGGAGATATTGATGTTCAGGCTTTGTTCAGAACTGAGTTTATTAAGTTTAGTGGAGATATCAACGCCCGGTACATTTGGAGAAACATGTTGTATGGGGGTTTGACATACAGAAATGCTGATGCAATCGGGTTAATGCTGGGTTGGATGCCGGTTCAGAATCTTACTGTTGGCTACTCTTATGATATCAATACGCACAAGTTGGCGAGTGTGTCAAGAGGCTCTCACGAGATACTGTTGAAGTACTGTTTTTACCTACCAACACCTCCGATTACAAAATCTAATCATCCAAGGTGGTTGTAGAATTGAAAAATTTGTTGAATATTTGTAACCTTTTTTGGGGCGATTCCGTTACAGAGCAAAATAGTTGATCCTGTAGATGTTTAAAATTGTATCCGGAATACGTAAAAAATAGTGAACATGAGAAAACTATTGTCATTAGGGTTTTTAGGAGTGATTCTCGTATCTTGTAGCACAAGAACTGGTCACCTTACCGGATCGTTGGGTAGGCCCATCTACAATCCGGAAATTCCGCTGGGTATGGTATACATTCCTTCGGGCGGATTTCAGATGGGGGAAAACGATTTGGATGTACCATTTTTGCATCAAACAAGGGCAAAAACGGTTTCCGTTCAGGCGTTTTACATTGATCAGACCGAGATTTCGAACAATGAGTACCGCCAATTCGTAGAGTGGGTGAGGGATTCCATTGCTCGCGAGAAGATCTATGAGAAAACAGAAGACGATGAAGATGCACAGCGTTGGATAAACTACCAAGATGAGTATTTCGATGAAGGTTCTTTGGAATATGCAGAGTATGATGCATCCGACCGACCGTTGAACCGTTCACTTTTTGCGCTGAACTGGGATCGTGAGGTCGATTATTCTGATCCGGAGGTCGTGCCTCTTTTGGCTGACATGTACTATCCGCAGCAGCAGCGTTACTACAAGAGAAGAGAGATTGATAAGAAGGTCTTGATGTTCTCTTATTTCTGGATTGATTACCGCGAGGCTGCCCAAAGAGGACGAATCAATATTGCAACCAACGGTTACAGCAATGATAAAAACGGCCGTGAGAAAATTGTTGAGGATCACCGTGGGCTAGACACTCCAAATCATCCATTTACCGAGGATCCTCAAGGCCAGGATCTGGACATGGGCTTCTTTAACAAGAAAGGACAAAACAATGCGATTCGTGGCCATGATAACCGTCAAAGATTTATCATTGATGAGAAAATCAATGTGTATCCGGATACATTATGTTGGGTAAGAGACTTTACGTATTCGTTCCATGATCCTATGACAAATATGTATTTCTGGCATCCTGCCTACGACAATTATCCTGTGGTTGGTGTAACATGGGTTCAGGCAAAGGCTTTCGCCGTGTGGAGAACTCAACTGTTAAACAACTGGCTGGTGGCAATGGGAGATCTTTTTGTGAATGACTTCCGTTTGCCAACTGAAGCAGAGTGGGAGCGAGCTTCGCGTGGTGATTTGAACTTATCTCAATATCCTTGGGGTGGTCCATACATCAGAAACGAGACAGGTTGTTTCCTTGGGAACTTCAAGCCAATGCGCGGTCGTTATTTTGAAGATGGAGGTTTCCATACTGTAAAGGTATTCTCTTATAACCCGAACGGTTGGGGATTGTATTGTATGGCAGGTAACGTTTCGGAATGGTGTGAAACTGCGTATGACGAATCATTCTATGAATTTTCTCATGACTTGAATACGGATTATCGTTATGACGCCATGGATTGGGATCCGCCATCCATGAAAAGAAAAGTTCTTCGTGGTGGATCTTGGAAAGATGTTGGGTATTATTTAATGAATGCTACGCGTACATTTGAATATCAGGACACAGCTAAATCCTACATCGGTTACCGAAATGTTATGACACATTTGGGTCGTGGAGGAAGAGATTTCACTTCTGAAGGTGGAGAAGAAATTCAAAGCGATATCCAATTGCGTTAAGAATTTCAAATTGTTAATTAGGCAAATCAAACAATAAATAAACACATAACTTAAAACAAGGAAAACTATGAAACCAGGAAGTAAAGCGTGGAAAATGTTCATGTCCAAACTGTATGGATTTGGAGCAGCAGTCGTAATCGTTGGAGCGATGTTTAAAATTCAGCACTGGCCAGGTGCCAGTCCGATGCTTGTAATCGGTCTGAGTGTGGAGGCTTTGATCTTCATATTCTCTGCATTTGAACCTCTTCATGAAGATCCACATTGGGAGTTGGTATATCCTGAATTGGCGGTTGGTGACTCTGACGAATTAGACCACGACCATGGTGCATCTAAGAAAAAGAGTAAGTCTGTAACAGAAGAGCTTGATAAAATGCTTGCTGAAGCAAAAATCGAAAAAGAGACTTTAGAGCGTCTCGGCGATGGTATGCGAACGTTGGGTGAAAATGCTTCACAAATGAGCCAAGTAGCAGGTGCAGGTGCGGCAACTGACAAATATGTGAGTAGCCTTCAATCAGCTTCTGAAAAAGTATCCTCTCTCTCCGAGGCATACGAAAGAGCGTCTTTGTCTATTTCTGGTTTGACAGCCGATTCTAAAGAAGGTGAGTCCTTTGGTGAGCAAATGCAAAAAGTATCTAAAAATTTGGCTGCTTTGAACAATGTATATGAACTGCAGTTGCAAGGTTCTACTGCGCATCTTGAAGCTACACAGAAGTTCCAGGCGCAGGTTACTGATATGATGGCTAACCTTTCTGCATCTGTGGAAGATACGAAGTTGTACAAAGAAAACATGGCATTGTTGTCAAGAAATCTTACTGATTTGAACAACATCTACGGCAACATGCTCAAAGCTATGACAATAACTAAAGGGTAATTTGTTACTTTTTGATTGTTGAACATTAATTTGATTGAAAACCAAAAAAATTAATTAATCATGGCAGGAGGAAAAGAAACCCCCAGACAGAAGATGATTGGTATGATGTACCTTGTACTTACCGCACTTCTGGCTCTTAACGTATCAAAATCTATTCTCGACGCTTTCGTTGCAATTGAGGAAAACATTCAGGTTTCCAATGAGAACGAGTACACGCGTGGAGAAGAAAAGAAAAGTCAGCTTGCTGAGGTAGCTCAGGATAAAACAGCTAAAGACGTGGCCATTAAAGCTGCAAAGTTGTTGAAGACTGTCGAAGAAATCGATAAAATGACGGCTGAAAGAGTCAAATTCATTGATGAATTGAAGTTGGAAATTCTGAAAGAATGTGGCGAGGACATTACCAACATCGGCAAGCCTGAGAGCATCATTGTTAAGTCTTACGATGCGAAGGATCCGCTTCGCCCGACTCGGATGCATCTTGAGCATGTACAGGGTATGGACAAGTATGATGAAGCAATGCACATAATTATCGGTGAGGACATTAAAAATCCATCGGGTAAGGGTGTTGAATTGTGGAAGACATACAATGGATACCGTAAGGAATTGACTGAAAAAATTGCAAGTTCATTCATCGTTGAACCCGGAGCACCAAAGTTCTTCTTCAAGGCTCCTGAAATCAACAACTACAAAGACATGTTGGATTTATCTGCACAAGTTGATAAGGCGATCAAGTCTTCCAAAGTGAATATGGATGATCAGGAGGCAATCAAGAAAATCTACATTTCTTTGACGAAGAATGAACGTCACAAAGTACACGATGTTGACAACGTGCACTGGATTGGTAAAACGTTCGACCATACACCTGTTGTTGCGGCTTTGGCCTCGTTATCAGCTCTTCAGAAAGAGATCCTGACTGCACGAGCAGATGCTGTTGCTTTAATTAGAGCTAGAGTTGGTGGTGGTGAATATTCTTTCAACAAGATCATGGCTTTGGCTTACGGTCCTGAAGTGGCTAACTCGGGAGATGAGTTGAAAGTTGAAGTATTGATGGCAGCCTTTGATTCTGACAAACAACCTGAAGTTACCTACAACGGTGCAAAGGTTACGGAAGTTGCTGATGGTAAAGGAGTTATTACGACGAAGGCGTCAGCAGGCCCTGAGATGACACTTAAAGGAGATATTACCATCAAGAACAAATCAGGAATCGGCAAAACGTTGCCTTGGGAGAAGAAAATCATCATTATGAAGCCTCAAGGAACGGTAGCTTTACCTGACATGCGTGTGCTTTATCGTGGGTATGACAACGTAGTTGAGGCCGTTGCTTCAGGTTATGATCAAACCAGTGTAAGTGGTAATGGTGTAACTTTGAGAAAACAAGGCAATGTTTGGATCGGAACGCCTGGAGCAGGAAAAACATGTAAAATTTCTGTCTCCGGTAAGAGTTCTGCTACGAACAAAACTGTGAACCTTGGAACGTTTGAGTTCCAAATCCAACCAATGCCAAAAGCTGAGATTTTCTGGGGAACATACGCGGATGGAGATCAGGCTACTTCCAGAACGGCTAAAATGCTCTATGCGAAGTATGGTCCCGGTATCCCATTGACTAAAGCGAAATTCCAGGTGAACAAATGGATCCTTTCTGTATCTGGTTCCGGAAAAACATTCAGCGGAACTGGTAACACTTTAAGTGCTGATGCGTTAAAGATTTTGGGAGCAGCTCCAAAAGGTTCTATTGCCACATTCTCTTGTATCTATTCCGGTACAGGAACAGGAGGTAAACCTTCAACTGCGGCTATTAAACTGTAAATGTATACTCAATTGGTTCGTGAAGTGGGTAAACTAAATTTTAAAAACATGAGAAATTTTGTTGTTGTAGCATCCGTCTTTTTCACTATTGGCATCTCTTATGCACAATTTGAGGAAATCAATGGTGGACCTGTAAACGTCCCTTCTGAAGGGGTTGTTGACGGGGTGTATATTCAAGAACATATACCAACTAAGCGACTTATACCCTATGAGTATGTGCGCGAAGCAGATGTCATTTGGAGTAAACGCGTTTGGAGTTACATTGACCTCAGAGAAAAAGTAAACCATCCTCTTTATTATCCTTTGGATAAATATCAGGATTCAGTTTGGGTTAAAAACGCTACACGCTGGAGTCTTTGGACGGTAATTAAACACCACGTTTTAAGCGGTGATCTTACATTGTTCGAACCACGAAATCCTGCAGATTTCTTCGAAGTGATGCCACCGGATGGTGACCAGTTCAAATACCCTTTACGCCCACAGCCGGGACTCAATTACTATACAGACAAGACCTATCACGATGCTGTGGAAAGCTACTTGAATGTCTTAGGTGAAAAGACCTTCGAACCAGTCGCATCTATTCTGACAGGTGAGGATTCTGTTATTGTGGATCCTTTTACCGGAGTTGAAACGACGGTAACCCAGGAAGTTCAAAAGAAAGCAAGAATTCTGTCAGAGCACATCGTGCAGTACCGTTTGAAAGAAGATTGGTTTTTTGACAAAGAGCGTTCTCTTTTAGACGTACGAATTCTTGGAATTGCACCGGTAATCTATAAAGGCGGTGTAGTTGAGGATGTGAAAAACAATCCAGGACCGATTGAGAGTTCGGCAGGATATCAAATTTTGTTCTGGCTGTATTTCCCGCATTGTCGATTTGTATTCAATAACTATTTTGTATACAATGATGCGAACGATGCGCAGTGGATGAGTTTTGATGACTTATTCTGGAAACGTAGGTTCGCAAGTGTCATGTACAAGGAGTCAAATGTGTACGACAGAAAAATTGAAAGTTATAAGACGGGTGTTGATGCTCTGATGGAGTCTGAAAAGATAAAAGAGGAGATCAGGACGATCGAACACGATGTCTGGAGTTTCTAAAAAATGTCCCTGCTTCGGCAGGGCTTTTTTTTTTGCCTAAAAAATTCCTGATACCTTTGTATCATGTTAAATCTCGATCAAGTTGGAGTACATCTCCCGCAGGGTTTTTTATTTAAGGATGTCAGCCTTCAAATCAACAAGGGTGAAAAAGTAGGTCTTGTTGGAAAGAACGGTGCCGGTAAATCTACATTGCTCAAATTGATTTCCGGAAAGGATAAGCCTACAGAAGGAAGAGTTACCAAACCGAAGGATTGTACTATTGGGTATCTGTCACAGGATATTTTAATTGAAAGTGAGCTGTCAGTATTTTCTTTTCTTTTTCTTTCCAACGAACTGTTGACTTCCCTTTCCAATCGCATTGAAGAAATTAATGTTGCACTTACGACCCGTGAGGATTACGAAAGTTCGGCGTATCTGGAGTTGCTTGACGAGTTAAATGATCTTAATCATCAATTTCAATTGATGGATGGCTATCAATGGGAAGAAAAAATCACAACCGTTCTTGTAGGTCTGGGCTTCGAAAAAAGTGAATTTGACAAGCCATTGAAGAATTTCTCAGGAGGCTGGAAAATGAGAGCCGAACTTGCCAGGATTCTTGTGAATGATCCTGATATTTTGTTACTGGACGAACCGACGAATCACCTGGATATAATTTCCATAGGTTGGTTGGAGCGGTATTTACAGAAATTTGACGGTGCTGTTATACTTATCTCCCACGATCGCTTGTTTTTGGACAATGTCACGAAGAGAACACTGGAAATC
>JBEGVI010000100.1:0-3005 GCA_041178485.1 Bacteroidota bacterium
CTGGCAGAATAACCAATAAGGCGTATCCCGCATTTGCAATACTCGAATACGCAAGAATTCTTTTGAACTTAACCTGCCTGATGGCCGATAGGTTTCCGACAAACATGGTTAGAATAGCCAGTGCATACAAGGCGCTTACCCAAACATCGGATGCATCCCTGAAGACAAACGTAAACAATTTCATGAATGCGATCAGCCCGGACA
The DNA here is from genome assembly GCA_041178485.1 of Bacteroidota bacterium. Taxonomy (GTDB): domain Bacteria; phylum Bacteroidota; class Bacteroidia; order Flavobacteriales_D; family Crocinitomicaceae; genus M0103. The sequence goes on from JBEGVI010000100.1 coordinate 205, forward strand.
ACTTTACCACAGCAGCCATATAGCCTGTCACAATACTCGGACTTCCTGAATACACATCCGGACTCCAGAAATGAAACGGCGCTCCACCAATCTTAAACAGAAAACTGGCCATGAGTAAAAGTATTCCAACACCCAGCATGGTACCTGATGCACGGCCTTCCCCAATGGCATTTGAAATTTCTGAAATGCTGAAACTTCCGGTTGCACCATAGATCCAGGCAATGCCAAACAAAAGAATACCCGTAGCAAAAGAACCGGTGAAGAAATATTTCAGCGATGCCTCGGTTGAGAAAAGGTCCTTCTTTCTTGATCCCGCCAGGACATACACGGGAATCGACAATATTTCCAAACCGAGGAAAAATAGGAACATATCCGTGAATCCGATCATACACATCGAACCAACCAACGAAAAGAGAATCAATGAGATGTATTCACCGGTGTGTTCCGGTTCTCGGCTAAAATAGGAGTACCCTCCCAGGATGATCAGCAACCCAAAGACCAGCGCTAAAATGGCATAAAGTATAGTGATTCCATCAAAACTGAGTCCTTCATACTTAATTAGGTTGTATGGATTTTGCAATTGCATTACCAACAGTGTGATAGCTCCAAGGATTCCAACCACAGCAGTAGACAAAACAAGCACGGGCCTTTTGCCCATGGCAATGAACATAGCAATCAAACCTGTTACAAAAACGACTATTAATGCATCCATAAGGTGTGGTTATAAAGATTTAACAGGTTGAACAGACTGAATGATATTGTCTAAACTCGGACCTACAAAATCCAGCAGACATTGCGGATAAACACCGATCAATACGATCAGCACAGAAACGATCAGAAACACAGCGATTTCATTCCATTGTAAATCCCTGAAAGACTCTAGTTTCGGAGAGCCATACATGCTCAGCTGATACGCTCTGAAGGTATACACAGCTCCGAAGACAAGTGTCGTTCCGGCAATCAACCCAACCAGCCAGTGATAGCCGTACAATCCCTTCAATAAAAGAAATTCGCCAATGAATCCAGAGGTAAACGGCACTGAAACAGACGCAAAGGCAATGACTGCGAACCAAAACCCAAAGCGAGGAGCCAATTTGGCTATCCCCCCCATCTCATTCAATTCACGGGTTCCCAATCTCTCCTCAAGTATTCCTGCCGCAAGAAAAAGACCCAGCGCTACCAAACTGTGATTAACAATCTGGATGAGTGAAGCCCCCAATACCTCTTTGTCAAATAAAATTATCCCTGCAGCAATCAAACCGACGTGGCTGATAGAAGCGAATGCAAACAGTCTTTTGATGTCCGATTGCTTAATGGCAATAAGCGCCGCATATACAACTCCTATTACTCCAAGCGTAATGATGATACATTTGAAATCATTCAATGCTTCAGGAGCAAGCGGCACCATCCATCGGATCATCCCATAAAGAGCCATTTTTAGCATAAGCGCAGAAAGCAGCATGGTACCTGCCATTGGAGCCTGGGTGTAGGTATTCGGCTGCCACATGTGGAAAGGAACAAGCGGGATCTTGATCGCAAAAGCCAGAAAAAATCCTGACATGATCCAGAAAGCTGCTTTGGCTGACAATTGAACGGCTACCAAGCTTTCATACGAATAATTTTCAGCGTTCATTCCCAGCGCGATCAAACTGACAAGCATTGCAAGAGAGCCTACAAATGTGTAGATAAAAAACTTCAAAAGGGCAGGCTTCCTCTCTGCTCCCCCGAACCAAAAAGCAATCAGAAAAACAGGGATGAGTGTGAGTTCCCAGAATACATAAAACATGATTCCGTCAAGCGCGGTAAACACCCCTACCAATCCAAATTGCATGAGTAAAACCATTGCATTAAATGCCTTGCTCGATGCAGTTTCTCTGTTAAGATTCGAGAGCATTATGAGCGAGGTGACCACATTCACCAGAAGCACCATGAGAAGTCCAATTCCGTCATACCCCATTCTCAAAGTGAGTCCGTAAGATGTCTGTGCTCCTGGTTCAACCAACACCACAGTGGAACCGGGGAAATAATTCACAACGTGAAACAATACGGATACCACTGAAGCGAGGGCACCAATCAGTCCGACATAACGCACCATATTTGAAGGTGCAAAGACAGACAATAGAACAAATACGAGAGGTATAAGATACAGATCCAAAACTTAAAACTTTACTATGTAATACACCATCAAACCAATAAGACCTGATACCATCCAGAACAAATAGGAAGACACCACACCGGTTTGCCATTTTCTTGCAACCACGCCGGAGAGATCTATCACATGGACAATCCCATCGACCAGTTTGTTAAGCGCTAAAATTTCGACAAATCTGTGCAGAGCAATTGACACCCACTCGATCGGTTTCACGAAAAGCAGATCATACAGTTCATCCACATACAATTTATTTGCAGACCACTTCGCCCAACCTGTAAGTTGTTCATCGGATTCCGGAACACTGCTGTTCTTCACGAATTTGACAAAAGCAAAGAAAAGTGCCCCCAATGCCAGAACAGAAGCCACACCCATCAGCATCATCGTTTGACCGTCAGACAAATGAACTTCTGCAACCATATTCAGACCAAGAGTTGAATGCCCCAGGTAATGAGTCAACCAATGGTTTCCACCGAAAAGTGCTGGCACATTCAGAAGTCCACCAATTACCGAAAGAACGGCAAGAACGATCAATGGAATGGTCATGTTCAATGGCGATTCGTGCAGGTGATGTTTTGTGTGTTCATCGCCTCTGAATTCACCGTGAAAGACCACAAAATAGAGTCTGAACATGTAAATAGCGGTCAGAAGT
>JBEGVI010000101.1:0-16470 GCA_041178485.1 Bacteroidota bacterium
CCAGCATTATTAATTATCAATCGTGATGGAAACAATTTGTTTCCATTTGAAAATCGAGATGCCACAAATTCTTTCATTAATCGATTTTTAAATTAGGTTAGAGTGCCGGTTTAATTTTTAATATACAATTATACAACTTTATACTTTCTTGAAAGAAAATATAAAATATTTTGATGTAATCTTGGTATTTTAAAAATTATCGTAATATTGCGATATAACTTTTTTCAATGGGAATCACCAAAACGACTGGCTTTACACAGGTTCAAAACAAAAACGCATTGCTGTTCAAAGCATTAGGTCACCCTGCAAGAATTGCAATCATTGATCATATCCTTTCTGTAAAAACGTGTATTTGCAGTGATCTGGTCGATATTCTTCCCCTTTCTCAAGCAACCATCTCTCAACATCTGCGCGAATTAAAGGAAGCGGGTATCATTCAGGGCACAATCGAAGGCAATTCGATCTGCTATTGTTTGAACACTGAACTTATGCTAGAGATCAAACAAATAATTGACACGTATATTCTATTGAATCGTTCAAATCAAACACCTTGCTGCTAAAACAGAAAATTATGCGTTTATCTGAATTCAAAACCATTTTAGAACAAAAAGAGTCTGTCGATTTCAGACTTCCGGACGGAACAAGTGTCCCCGAACATTTTCACATCACTGAAGTTGGTCTTCTTACCCGAAACTTTATCGATTGCGGAGGAAAATTAAGGGAAGTAAAAACGATCAACATACAACTCTGGTATTCTACGGATACGGAGCACCGATTGAAGTCCGACAAGCTTTTAAAGATAATTCAACAAAGTGAAAACCTGATTGATCTTGGTGATCACGAAGTTGAAATAGAATACCAACAAGAAACGATCTCCAAATTCGGTCTGGCATATGACGAGCATAAATTCGTCCTCACCCCTACTCAAACAGCTTGTCTTGCAGAAGACCAATGTGGGATACCACCCTCAAAAACAAGGGTTTCACTTAAAGAATTGCCTAAGTCCGCTTCCTGCTGTGCACCCGGGACCAAATGCTGCTAATCACCTACTATGAAAGAAAAAATTCAATCTATTTGCGATCAGCTTGTCAACGAATTTGACCAGATCTCTCCCTCAAGAAAAGAAATCCTTGAGAAAATTGCCGATTACGCACGAAACAAGATCCTCAATGGCCAAACAATTAAACTCATATACGTCTGCACACACAACTCGCGAAGGAGTCACTTTGGACAGGTATGGGGAAAAGTTGCTTCCGAATATTATGACATTCCAAACGTTCAAACGTTCAGCGCCGGCACAGAAGCCACAGCGATGCATCCCAACACTGTGAACGCTCTTCGTGCAATCGGTTTTGAGGTTCAATCTGACGAAAAAGCACCCAATCCGTGTTATTCTGTTCGCTTCGACGACCAAAAGCCCCCCCTGCTGTGCTACTCAAAAACTATAGACAACGAATCTAACCCAACTGAAGCTTTCGCTGCGATCATGACCTGTTCCGAAGCTGAAGAGAATTGTCCGTTTGTTCCCGGAGCAGAATTGCGCATCAGCACAACCTATGAAGACCCAAAGGCCTTTGATGGCACACCGGAACAAGACGAAAAATACATTGAACGCTCCCTGCAAATCGCTCGGGACAATTTATATCTGTTTTCACTCCTAAAGGAATGACATGAAAAAACGACTCAATTTTCTAGATCGATACTTAACACTTTGGATTTTCGCTGCTATGTTTCTCGGGATTGCCCTGGGTTATCTTTTGCCTGAGTTGACCAAAAGTTTAAATAGCTATTCAAAAGGCACTACGAATATTCCTCTTGCTCTTGGACTTATTCTGATGATGTATCCTCCCCTGGTAAAAATCGATTTTAAATTGTTGCCGGCTGTTCTGGCTAAACCAAAACTCTTGAGTCTGTCCTTATTTATTACGTGGGTCATCGGTCCATTGTTGATGTGTCTGCTAGCAGTTCTCTTCCTCCCAAATGACCCTGAATACCTTACCGGACTAATCATTATTGGCATAGCACCTTGTATAGCAATGGTCATCGTATGGAATGAACTCGCGGAAGGAAACAGGGAATTAACCGCAGGATTAGTAGCCATAAACAGCATTTTGCAGATCGCTTTTTTCAGTATCTATGCGTATTTCTATCTGGAAATCGTGCTCCCGATCTTTGGGATAAAAGGACTGGAAATCGATGTCAGTGTGACACAAATCGCCCAGACTGTTGGCATCTATTTGGGGATCCCTTTTGCACTTGCGGTATTCAGCAGATGGGCAATTCTTCGGCTTAAAGGTGAAAACTGGCTTCGTTACCGATTTATTCCGGCCATCTCACCCATCACCCTGATCGCGCTTTTAGGAACCATCATTATCATGTTCTGTCTGAAAGGAAAAATGATCGTAGAACTTCCATGGGATGTTTTAAAAGTGAGTATTCCTCTGATATGCTATTTTGGTATAATGTTCACGCTTATGTTCTTTGTAGCAAAATTCTTCGGAGCAGACTATCGGGACAATGCGGCACTTTCATTCACTGCAGCAGGGAATAACTTCGAATTGGCAATTGCTGTCTCGATCGGAGTTTTTGGAATAAACTCAGGCCAGGCATTTGCAGGTGTAATCGGACCACTTGTAGAGGTTCCAGCACTAATATTGCTGGTACGTGTACTCTCCCTGTGGCGCACGAAATACTATTAAAATCAGGGCTGATATTTTTAACTTATTTAGAGTAAGATAGAAGATAAACTGTCTTTAAAATAAAAAGGGCGAGACTCTTAAGTCCCACCCCTTCAGTTCATAGATCGATAAGATTTTATTCTTTGGTTTTCGCCTTAGATTTACCCTTATCGATTACAATATTCAACTGTTCTTCACCATCAACAAGGTCCATTTTAATGGTGTCCCCTTCCTGAAGATTGGCTTTAATGATTTCCTCAGCAAGCGGATCTTCTATATATTTCTGGATCGCTCTCTTTAACGGTCGCGCACCGAATTTTTCATCGTATCCGTGCTCCACAATAAAATCTTTTGCTTTTTCAGTCATCTCAATTTTATATCCAAGATCATTGATTCTGCCATACAATTTCTCAAGCTCCAGGTCGATAATCTTGTGGATACTGTCACGATCCAGTGATTTGAATAAGATCATATCATCGATACGGTTGAGGAATTCTGGAGAGAACGCCTTTCTCAGGGCATTTTGGATCACTGATTTTGCATTTTCATCGCGCGATTCCTCCTTTGCTTTGGTGCCAAATCCTACACCGGAACCAAAATCAGCCAACTGACGTGCACCAATGTTGGAGGTCATTATCAGAATTGTGTTCTTAAAATCAATTTTACGTCCCAGTCCGTCTGTCATGTGACCATCATCCAGCACCTGAAGCAAGAGATTGAACACATCCGGATGGGCTTTTTCGATCTCATCTAATAAAACGATTGAATATGGTTTTCTGCGTACCTTCTCCGTCAACTGGCCACCTTCTTCGTATCCAACATATCCCGGAGGCGCTCCAACAAGTCTTGAAATTGAAAATTTCTCCATGTATTCCGACATGTCAATTCGAATCAATGCATCCTCCGAATCAAATAAATACTTGGCAAGCACTTTGGCAAGCTGAGTTTTTCCAACACCTGTAGGTCCAAGGAAAAAGAACGAACCAATTGGTTTATTCGGATCTTTCAAGCCCGCACGATTCCGTTGAATAGCCTTTACCACTTTCGAGACAGCCTCATCCTGACCGATAACCTTTCCTTGAAGCAACTCTGCCATGTTGACCAATTTCCCTGTCTCTGACTGAGAAACCTTTGTTACAGGTATTCCACACATCATCGATACAACCTCTGCAACATGTTCTTCGGTGACAGTGACACGATTGTTTTTCGATTCCTGCTCCCACTTTTGTTTCGCCTGTTCGAGTTGCTCCTGGAATTTGCGTTCAGAATCTCTTAACTCAGCGGCCTTTTCATATTGTTGAGATTTTATAACTTCATTCTTCTGTTCTTTCAATCCCTCGATCTGAGCTTCTATGTCAAGGATTTCTTGCGGAACATTGATGTTTGTCAAGTGAACTCTGGAACCGACTTCATCCAAAGCATCTATCGCTTTATCCGGCAAATGACGATCCGTGATGTATCGCTCAGTTAATTTAACACATGCCGAAACAGCCTCTGCAGTGTATTCTACAGAATGGTGGTCTTCGTAACGTTCTTTGATGTTGTTGAGGATCTGGATCGTTTCATCGATTGTAGTCGGTTCGACCAAAACTTTTTGAAAACGTCGCTCCAACGCACCATCCTTCTCAATGTATTGTCTGTATTCATCCAGCGTTGTTGCACCAATCGCCTGCATTTCACCGCGCGCTAAAGCCGGTTTGAACATATTTGAAGCATCCAGTGAGCCACTTGCTCCTCCGGCACCGATTATCGTATGGATCTCATCGATAAATAGAATTACATCCGGATTTTTCTCAATTTCCTGCATCACAGCTTTCATACGCTCTTCAAATTGCCCTCGGTACTTCGTGCCTGCAACGAGCGATGCAAGATCCAGAGAAATGATGCGCTTGTTAAACAAGACTCTTGACACCTTTCTTTGAACAATTCTCAAAGCCAGACCCTCGGCAATGGCGCTTTTACCCACGCCTGGCTCTCCGATAAGGATTGGATTGTTCTTTTTCCTTCGCGAGAGTATTTGACTCACCCTTTCAATTTCTTTCTCCCGTCCAACAATTGGATCAAGTTTTCCGGCTTCGGCCATTTTGGTAAGATCCCTACCGAAATTATCCAGAACAGGAGTTTTTGACTTTGGATCTGATGGTTTTCGCTGAGACGCAAATTGCTCTGTTCCTTCGTCATCAGAATTTCCAGGGAATTCTGCTCTTGGGGTTATGTTTTCTTCTATCATAGTGTCTAATTCATCTTTTACATTTTCATAAAATACTCCATACTTATTGAGTAAACTGCAAACAAAACTGTCTTCGTTTTTTAACATGGACAACAATAAATGCTCAGTTCCTATGACCGGGCTCTTGAAAGCTTTCGCCTCCAGATATGTCATTTTCAAAATCCTTTCAGCTTGTTTCACCAGCGGAATATTCGCATTCTGATTTACCGCTTTTGTAGTATTCCCCTTGAGTGAAAGTTCGACCTCCGACTTCACATGCTGAAGGTCCAGTTGCAGTTCCTTCAGAATCTTAACAGCTGTGCCGTCCCCCAGGCGAACAAGCCCGAGAAGCAAGTGTTCAGCACCTATAAAATCATTCCCAAGCCTCAGAGCTTCCTCCCTGCTGAATGTAATGACATCTTTAACTTTGGGAGAAAATTTTGCCTCCATATTTACACCTTTTGCGACTGCTATTTTAAGCAGTATTCCTTGTTTACAAATCTAAAACGAATAAATTGTTGAAAAGTACCCAAAAAAGTCAATTTTTCACAGATTTTTGTTAGTAAAAAGCCATGCTTTTCACGCCGTCGATCGGTCCAATATATCTAATTTCGGAACTTGCTTCAGACACGCAAATCGCGTGCTAAAATTTATTAAGTGACAAGATGGCAGACGGAGAGAAAATAATCCAGATTAACATTGAAGATGAAATGAAATCAGCCTACATCGATTATTCGATGTCGGTGATTGTATCACGAGCCTTACCTGATGTGCGTGACGGCTTCAAGCCCGTCCACAGACGTGTGTTGTACGGGATGCAGGACCTCGGTGTCTTTTCCAACAGACCGTATAAAAAATCCGCGAGAATTGTTGGAGAGGTATTAGGTAAGTACCACCCGCATGGCGACAGCTCGGTATATGACACGATGGTGCGTATGGCACAGCCATGGTCCCTCCGTTACCCTTTGGTGGACGGCCAGGGTAACTTCGGATCAGTCGACGGCGACAGTCCCGCTGCAATGCGATATACCGAAGCACGTCTTAGAAAGATCGCAGAGGAAATGCTCGATGATCTGGACAAAGAAACAGTTGACTTTGCACCTAACTTTGACGACAGCTTGGAAGAGCCCACCGTTCTTCCGACAAAAGTTCCAAATTTATTAGTGAATGGTGCTGCGGGAATTGCCGTTGGTATGGCCACAAACATGGCTCCGCACAACCTTTCTGAGGTGGTAGATGGAATTATTGCGTATGTAGATAACAAAGACATTGAAGTTGAGGAACTGCTCAAACATGTTAAAGCACCTGACTTCCCTACAGGAGGAATCATTTACGGATACGAAGGTGTTCGGGAGGCTCTCCTTACGGGACGTGGAAGAATTGTAATGCGTGCGAAGGCAGAAATCGAAGAATATAACGGTCGAGAGCAGATCATTGTAACTGAAATCCCATACCAGGTCAACAAGGCGGACATGATCAAGAAGACCGCTGAGCTGGTCAACGATAAAAAGATCGAAGGCATTTCCGATATCAGGGATGAGTCTGACAGAAACGGAATGCGCATAGTGTACGAAATCAAACGAGAAGCCATCGCGAATGTCGTGCTGAACAAGCTTTACAAGTACACTTCGCTCCAGACTTCGTTCTCTGTAAACAACATCTGCCTGGTGGATGGTCGCCCGCAATTGTTGAATTTAAAATCGCTCATCTCTAATTTCGTAGATTTTCGCCATGAAGTTGTAGTTCGAAGAACCAAATATGAATTGCGCAAAGCCGAAGAGCGTGCACACATACTAGAAGGTCTTATCATTGCTTCTGACAACATCGACGAAGTAATTGAAATTATAAAATCTTCCGCCAGCCCGGATGACGCGCGTGAAAAACTTGCCACTCGTTTCGGACTTTCTGAAATACAGACAAGAGCTATAGTTGACATGCGTCTACGTCAGCTTACAGGACTGGAGCAAGACAAACTTCGTGCAGAGTACGACGACTTGATGAAGCTGATTGCCGACCTCAAGGACATCCTGAATCGCGAGGAGCGACGAATGGAAATCATCAAAAATGAATTGCTGGAGGTGAAAGAACGGTTCGGCGACGCAAGACGTTCGACCATTGAGTATTCTGCTTCCGAGATGCGCATGGAAGACCTTATTGCTGATGAGGAAGTCGTTGTGACGATTTCCCACGCAGGCTACATCAAGCGTACCAGCCTGACAGAATATAAAGTTCAGAATCGTGGTGGAATGGGATCTAAGGGGTCTGCCACTCGAGACAAAGATTTCCTGGAGCATTTGTTTGTCGCAACAAACCACAACTACCTTCTGATATTTACAGAAAAAGGAAGGTGTTTCTGGATGCGTGTTTTCGAAATTCCGGAAGGAAACAAAACGTCGAAAGGAAGAGCTATACAGAACCTGATCAACATTCCACAAGACGACAAGGTGAAGACCTACGTTAAAGTTCTGGACCTCACAGATAAAGAATACCTGGACAACAACTTTATCGTAATGTGTTCGAAACAAGGAGTGATTAAGAAGACTTCTCTGGAAGCTTATTCACGTCCTAGATCGAACGGTATCAACGCAATTACAATTCGTGAAAACGATGAACTCCTGGAGGCTAAATTGACAAACGGGACAAATGAAATTGTTCTTGCTACTGCTTCCGGTCGTGCAATCCGCTTCAATGAATCGACTGTCAGACCTATGGGACGAAATGCATCCGGTGTTCGAGGGGTATCTCTTGCAGGAGCTTCAGACCAGGTGGTCGGAATGATCTGCGTGGAGGATGTCTATTCGACAATTCTCGTTGTATCAGAAAAAGGATACGGAAAACGTACCTATCTGAACGATCCTGAAGACAAAGAGCCAGTTTACCGAATTACCAACCGTGGAGGAAAAGGTGTGAAAACCCTTAACATAACAGATAAGACCGGTCCACTTCTCTCAATCTTAAATGTAACGGACGAAGAAGATCTTATGATCATCACCCGCAACGGAATTACGATTCGTATGCACATCGATACGATTCGAACAATGGGACGTGCAGCTCAGGGAGTTCGCCTGATCAACTTGAAGAACAATGCTGAAATCGCTGCGATTGCGAGAGTTCCGCGTTCCGACGAGGAAGAAGAAGAGTTTGACGAGAACGGAAACCCGATTGAGCCATTAAACGAAACGGATTCGGATAGTGGCACAGAAGTTGACAACGGCGATGTGGAATAAGTTAAATTTGTGCATCCCTAATTAAAAAACACACCATGAAACAACATTTAAAAGCCGGAACCTTCGCAGCGATCGCAACGCTTTTCGCTACTGTTTCTTTCGGTCAAAAAGCAAACGAAACGTCTGCCGCTCTTGAATACATAAAGTTCAAGGACAACATGCAAATGATGATGCTCGGCGGTGGCAACATGGAAACAGGTCAGACAGCAATTAAAAAGGCTAAAGAATTTATTGATCTGGCAGCAGAAAACGAAAGCACCAAAAAAAGCCCGAAAACACTCTTCTACAAAGGTGAAATTTACACCGGTTATTTGATGGCTTTTGGTACTGATTCTGTTTTAATGAAAGAACATGGAGAAGAATATTTAAACATCGGTCTGGACAGCTACAAACAATCTTTGGCTGTCAGTTCTAAATACAAGTCAGACATAGAAGAATCCATCAACCAAAAAAAGGGATTGTTTGGGATGGGAATCAACCAAATGTATGATAAGGGCATGTACAAAGAAACCGCTGAAGCATACGAATTACAGGTACTTTTTTCAGATGTACTCGGACAAACAGACACTTCGTCCATATACAATGCTGCAATTTGCTATGACCGTGCAAATGAATACGACAAAGCGGCTGTAAATTACCTGAAGCTTGCGAAAATAAATTACAAGTCAACACAAAATTACATCCGTGCATCTGGTCTTTACAGGAAACAGAAGAAACATGCGGAAGCTAAAGCACTCATTGAGGACGCGAGAAAAAGCAATCCACTTGACAAAGATTTACTTTTGGAGCTTGTCAACATTAGCATTGATGCAGGTGATGCCGCTGGTGCAGAAACCGCATTGGCCGAAGCGATAGCTTCCGACCCCAATAACAAACAACTGCATTACACCATTGGAACGATCTACATCGACCTCAAGCAAAATGAAAAAGCTGAAACAGCCTTAAAAAAAGCACTTGAAATAGACCCGAATTATCAAGATGCCCTTTATCAGCTCGGAGCACACTTGGTTACCTGGGCAGGTGATCTGCGTTCTGCGGCGAATCAATTGAAATTCGGAGACAAGAATTATGACAAAATGATTATCGAATCTGATAATCTATACAGAAGAGCGCTTGAGCCGCTTGAAAAATACATTTCAATCAGTCCGAATGACAAAACAGTATTGACAATTTTGTCTCAGCTTCACCGCAGTTTAGGCGACATGAACAAATCTGCCGAATACAAAAAACGGGCAGATGCCATCAAGTAATTGTCAAAAATTTATTTCAATTGAAGACCGCCATCGAGCGGTCTTTTTTTTTCAATCAATTATTTCTTCATTCGCTCCATAACTTCGATGCGATTAGCCTATTTTTTCATTACCCACTTGGTATTCATAAATAATTTCCTACCTTTGCACCCTTCAAATATCGCCCCCTGTTAAGGCGATTTTATAAATCCTTTCGGATGTACAGGGCTCCGGAATACAAGAAATAAAGCCACATGGCAAAAAACACAACCACGCAGGGTTCTGCGGATTTCGATTGGGACGCGTTAGCATTGGATGGATATTCCAAGATTCAGCGTTCAGAATTATCAGACAAATACGAACAAACACTAACCTCGATCAATGAAAAAGAAGTGATTGAAGGAACGGTTGTTCTTGTCACAAAAAAAGAGGTAATCATTAACATTGGTTACAAATCAGAGGGAGTTGTTGCGGCATCAGAATTCCGTTACAATCCAGACCTTAAAGTTGGAGACACAGTCGATGTGTATGTAGAATGTCAGGAAGACAAAACAGGTCAGTTGATCGTGTCACACCGCACAGCTCGTATGCACAAAGCATGGATCCGTGTAAATGACGTTTTGCGCACAGGTGAGGTGATCACAGGATATGTAAAATGTCGCACAAAAGGAGGTTTGATCGTCGACGTTTTCGGAATTGAGGCCTTCCTTCCCGGATCTCAGATTGATGTTAAACCTATCCGCGACTATGACGTGTATGTAGGAAAGAACATGGAATTCAAAGTGGTGAAAATCAACCAGGAATTCAGAAACGTTGTTGTTTCTCACAAAGCACTTATCGAAGCAGAACTTGAAGAACAGAAAAAACTTATCATTTCCGGACTTGAAAAAGGTCAGGTTCTCGAAGGTACAGTTAAGAACATTACTTCTTATGGAGTATTTATCGACCTCGGCGGCGTTGATGGGTTGATCCACATCACTGACCTTTCTTGGGGCCGTGTGAATCATCCGGAAGAGATCGTTGAACTGGATCAGAAACTCAATGTTGTAATCCTTGACTTCGATGATGATAAAAAACGTATTGCTCTTGGATTGAAACAACTTCAGCCACATCCATGGGATGCTTTGGATGTCAACCTTCAAGTGGGCGATAAAGTAAAAGGAAAAGTAGTGGTTATGGCCGACTACGGCGCATTCATTGAAATCGCTACCGGAGTTGAAGGACTAATCCACGTTTCTGAAATGAGCTGGTCTCAGCATTTGCGTTCTGCACAAGACTTCATGAACGTTGGTGATACGGTAGAAGCAGTGATCCTTACACTCGACCGCGAAGAGCGTAAAATGTCCTTAGGTATCAAACAACTGATGCCAGATCCATGGGCTGATATCGAGCAAAAATATGCAGTTGACACTCGTCACAAAGCAAAAGTTCGCAATTTCACAAACTTCGGAGTATTCGTAGAATTGGAAGAAGGAGTAGACGGTTTAATCCACATTTCTGACCTTTCTTGGCAGAAAAAGATTAAGCATCCTTCTGAGTTCTGTAAAGTTGGCGAAGAAATGGAAGTTGTTGTACTCGAAATCGATCGTGACAACCGCAGAATTTCTTTAGGGCACAAACAACTAGAGGAAAACCCATGGGATGTGTTCGAAAATGTATTTACTGAAGGATCTGTTCACCAAGGTACGATTACCGAGAACAAGGATAAGTCCGGTATCGTTTCACTTCCGTATGGTGTGGAAGGTATCTGTCCTTCAAAACATTTGAAGAAAGAAGACGGTTCAAATGCTCAAGTTGAAGAAACACTTGATTTCAAAGTGATCGAATTCAACAAAGAGGCCAAAAAGATCGTTGTATCACATACACGTACGTTCGAGGAAGGGGAAGACAAACCAGCTGCATCTTCAGCGAAAGCGGGAGGCAAAAAAGCAGCCGGAGGTTCATCAACTTCACAAGCAGTGAAGGCAATCAACCAAAGTTCAGAGAAATCTACACTTGGTGATCTTGATGCCCTTGCTGCATTGAAAGATAAAATGGATAAGGGAGAATAATTTCCCAATATCAAGAAAACAAAAAGCCGCTTCAGAAATGAAGCGGCTTTTTACATTTCCACTAAACTTAAATTTTACTCGACCGAATTTGCAAAAGCGATTAAACGATCTTCTGTTTGATAGCCCAAAACTGATTTAATCAATTTACCGTCACTGTCAATAATAAGCAGTGTCGGATACGCTCTTACCTTATACAATTTCGCCAGTTCAGGTCCATCGGCATCTTGTTCCACATCAATTTTCAGATTGATGAATTTTTCATTGTACAAAGCGCCAACTTCTGCATTTTTGAACGAGGTAGCAGCCATTTTTTTACATGGTCCACACCAGCTTGTGTAGGCATCAATGAAAATATACTGTTCGTTCTTCTTTGCTTGCTTTTTTGCTTCTTCCAGCGAAATATGCTTGAAGCGTATCCCCTCCTCTTCTTGCTTCGAAACCTTCGACGACAAGGTAAAGGCCATTGTGATCACTCCCAAAGCAAGTAAACCGATCATTTTTTTCATAATTTGAATTTTGAGTTTAACTTTATACATGTGTGAAAATTACACTTTACTGTAAATTTAAGCCGTTTTTGACAAAAACCATTCCAATTAATCCGTGCTGAAGAATCTCCGTTTCCTGACATATAATAAAAATACCATCGAGGAGGTCATTAGATTTATTGCAGAATGGAATAGTCCTGAACCGTCGATAACTGTTCAAACATCAGGTTCCTCGGGCGAACCGAAGAAAATGTCCTTTTTGAAAAGTCAACTGAAAGCCTCCGCTCAAAACACCCTTGATACCTTTTCAATTGAAAAAGGAACTACAGCTTTTCTGTGTCTTTCCATACATACAATCGCAGGAAAATTAATGGTCGTGCGAGCTATGTTAAACCGCATGGAACTGATTGTTGGCGATGTATCGAGCAATGCCCTGGAGATTCCTTTGCCCGAAATCGAACTTGCGGCCGTTGTTCCGCTGCAATTGCATCATGTACTGAAAAAAAACACCTCTTTCCCTTCCATCAAGACGCTCCTCGTAGGCGGAGGCCCGGTGAGCGAAGATCTGTGTGCACAACTATCTGACAAAGGAATAAGCGCCATTCACACCTATGGAATGACGGAGACATTGACGCATGTGGCTTACCGAAGAATTGGAGCACTACACGAAGAACTATTTACTCCTATGCCAGGAGTGCAGCTTGGTCTCGCAGAAGACCGTTTGACCATCACGTATCCGGAAATCGGAATTCACCAATTGGAAACCAATGACATAGTGCAATTCAATACAGACGGACATTTCAAAGTTGTTGGTCGCAGCAACCTCATTATCAACAGTGGAGGACTCAAATTCAATCCTGAAGAACTGGAACGATTGATTTCCTCCGAAATGACCGTTCCCTATTTTTTCTATGGTTTGCCTGACGATAAACTTGGCGAGAAAATCGTCCTGGTATGTGAAGGTTCTTCATTTCGCCTGACGAGCGAACAAACAACAAAAATAAGCAACGTATTGCCCGCCCATGCTGCGCCAAAAGAGATCATCTATAAGGAACAGTTTGTTCGAAGTGAAAGCATGAAAATTCTCCGAAAAGCGACCATGAACCTGCCATGACCTCACTCGAACCATATTATCACATATTGGGGTTGACACCCGGCGCCTCAGAGACAGAGATCAAGCGGAACTATAAAAAACTTGCCTTTCAGTATCATCCGGACAGAAATCCATCTGATTCTGCACATGAAAAATTCATTCAGATCACAGAGGCGTATGAAGTATTGTTGGGCAAGAAAAAAACCGTCCGAAAAACAAAAAATGCTCAACCCAAAACACCTGAGGAGAGACGAAAAGAAGCATACGAACGGTTTCAGGAGTTTCAAAGGCGCGAGGAACAAGCCAACGATCGCTACTTTCAAAGCTTATTTACAGGCAGAAAATGGCAAATTATAAAACTTGCCTCTGTGCTTGGAACCGTGCTCTCGTTGTTCATTTTGACAGACATGTTGATTCCAAAATACCAGGAAAAAGACATTGCTGCTTTCTATTCCAAAGATGTCTATGGTGGAACATTCGATGAAACGGTATCTCTCATCGTAACAGACAAGGGGAATGAGTACTGGGTTGGTGGGCTCGACGCATCCGTTTACCTCTCTTACCCGGAACTAATTATCTTTCGTTCGAGAATTTTTCACGAAGCAACAGCACTTGTCTCAGTTCGAAAAGCTGATTTAAAAGCGTATCCGCTTCCGTTTACATTTTACGCTTTCAACTGGTTGTTCATCCTTATTGCGCTTGTTCCATTAGGGGTACGATTAATTCGCAGAAAAAACATTTATTTTACGTTTGCGTACCAGTTTGCGCTATACGTTTCGACCAGTCTGACGCTACTCTACTTGTTAGGAAACAATCACTGGCTGCATCTTTTGACTTTTGGATTCCTCTAGGATTTCTTTTTCGCCACGTATGCCCAATCCATATTGACCCAAATAAGGTTGTTCTCATCGAACTTTACACTTCCTTCAAGTTCACCGTTCTTATTAATACGGAATTCGGTTCGGCCAACATCCCCATTGTTGAACTCAAACTCATAGTATCCCTTGTTGTTGGAGATTTTACCAATCCCTTTCCAGTCTATCCCGCGAATTTCAAAGGTCGTTTCATCGATTTTATCGATAAACATGACGTTTGTGGCTACCGAAGAATTTTTCTTGTACAGAATATACTGTCCCTCGAGCTGGTCGGTTTGAGCATGGATATATGAGAGGGATACTACAGAGAAAATTAAAAGGAACTTTTTCATGGATGTCAATTTCCTCAGAAAACGTCTCCCCCACACAATAATAACATTTAAGTTCCGGATCGTCTTAATTTCCACCATTGCCAGACAAAAAGCACAAGCAACAGAAAAGTGAATACAGGCCAGACAATGCAGAACAAGAGTGCATTAAAATCCTCATAAGTAATACCCAGCAAATTCGCCATGGTAATTGTAAAGTCGGTAAGGTACACGTAAATTTTAATGAGGATTTCCATTTTTTCGTCTCCTGTAAAGTTCAACATTCCCTATGATCAGTCCAAACATCAAGAGCGGCCAGAGAACAACGAGAGTAAGCAGCGTTATCCGAATGTATTTTCCCTCTTGTTTGTCATGAACCCCATTCGCATCAATGATGGCAAAATACAGCAGCTTTATCGTTCCTTTGTTTATTTTGTTCTTACCGTCAAGCGCATGACTACAACGGATGTTATGGCAATCCCATGTGCAATACTCCGGAATCCTTTTATCCGAATTTAACGCGTATGCATGGGATGTACCGGGAAGAACCATTTCAATTTTATGCAGCTCAGTCTTAGTACTCTCATTCACGAGTATGACAATCAAAAAAGGCAAAACAGCGATGCCCAGGTACAGGAGTATTCTTTTCTTCATCTTCAGGACCAATATAGCAATTCCGGAGTTATTTTTTGTTTGGGCGTGCGTTAGGAATAACACTGATCCGAAAACTATGAAAAATTTTGTTTTAAGCACCGCCCTTTGTTTGATATGTCTATGCGCTTTTGGATTCCATTCCGACTCAGTTCGGGTGTTTACCTATTCAAAAGGCAAAAACAATTTACACGTGCTCCGGCTGCATGACGATGGGCGCTACGAACATCTGTTCTGCTCCAAAACCACCGTAAAAGTAGATACCGGCAGCTTTATGCTTCAACGCTTAAAACTGACATTTGAGTCCCGAACCAAAAAGACCGGCTCCCAGTCCATGCGCGACATTGTACTGTTTTTGAACAAAAACAACCTTTATGAAAAGCGATGGGAGGCCCTGCTGCAAAAAAATGTCTTTGCACAACCTACTCAAGACAGCATTTATTTTCTCACCTACGATTACAATCCTTTAACAAGAAAATACCTTGATACTGAAAAGAAGGCAGAAAAAACGGCGGAAAAATCCTTATCACAAGACAAGGCTTACTTTATGAATCTGCTCCATCGGTTTGCGCCTCGCTATGAAAGATATATCGACAGCAACTATTGCGGGCCGGGCTGCTATTACAGTCTTGTTGACAATGAAAGGAAAGTCCCGAGCAAAGACACCACCAATGACCGCTTGTTGAGCAGCTTCAACACGATGGTTCACGAGACCACACACCATTTCAATTCAACCAACTATATCATGGTAGACCCTCAGATTGTGGTACATTTTCCCACAGTACAAACCTATCGTTCTCAGGAATTCCTGCCACTCGTTCCTCAAGAAGCTTTGACAAAAATTTTCCGCTATAAAACCTATGTTTCACCGGGAAGTGGGGTAAGCGCAAACCTTTCCGGAATTTGCGGAATCATGGATGAGTTTTCTGCCTATCGAAACGGAACCAGGGCTTCCTTAGATGCTGCACTTTCTGCCAAGGCTCAGGGCAACGAAAAAAGAACACTTGATTTTCTCAACGAGGCACTCCCCACCTATTTCGCTTGCTATGAATTTCGCGTTTTTATTTCATGGTATCTGGACTATGGCGTAAAGAATAAAGCCGAATTGCACAAAGCACTCATGGCCAACACAAATTTCAGGGTTGCTTTTACCCTCTTGGAACAAGGATTCATGGAAGACATTAAAACCATGGAAAAACTTGTAAAAGAGAACCCCTCTGTCCAGTGGAAATACGACCTCTATGAAAAAGATTACGCTATCTACTGCAAGGAATTGCTGAAGAAACAAGAGAAGATTCTGGCCGCCTTCAGAATTCAGGGAGTGACCAAGGAAAATTATAAAAGTTTTTTGGTGGAATAAAAGTAATCATTTACAAGGTCCATCTGTCGAATCAGAGCCATCACCGCTTCATCGCGCGATCCATGTCGCGCTTATCGTCTTTTTCTTTGAGGTCTTGACGTTTGTCGTGCAGTTTCTTTCCTTGTGCCAGGGCGATCTCTACTTTTACCCAGCCTGTGTCGGAGAGAAATAATTTGAGGGGAATAAGCGTGTTTCCTTTCACCTGCAGGAACTTTTCGATTTTCGCAATCTCTTTTTTATTCAATAACAGTTTACGGTCAGCACGGGGTTTGTGGGTGTAGAAGGAAGCATTCTCGTATTCGGA
>JBEGVI010000102.1:0-14180 GCA_041178485.1 Bacteroidota bacterium
AATAGTGTACGCCTGTGTTGGACCGTCCACAGCAAAAAAAGTATCAGAATTGGGTCACACTGTGGCTTTTGTTGGAGGCTCTCCGGGTGACCCGCAAAGGACTTCAAAAGAATTTGCTGCCTGGACAGGAGATAGAACGGTTCTTTTTCCGGAGTCTGACAGAAGCCTTGGAAGTTTATCCAAAGGGCTGCACCCAAAGCAAGTCATACGTATAGCCGTCTATAAAACAGTGCACCATCCACAGAAAATCCCCGTACAGGATATCTATGTATTCACCAGTCCCTCAAATGCAGAAAGTTTTTTGGAATTGAATGATGTCCCACGGGATACACACGTCATCGCATGGGGAAAGAGCACTGAGGGCCTTCTTCTCACTAAAAATATATACGTAGATAAGACACTTACGAGTGCCAGCGAAACAGAGCTGGTTTCTTACCTCGAAGGTTTCCTTACTTCACAATAAAAGGAAGTGTCTTCGGTCCCTTCGGAGTATCCATAGAAATAAGGTAAGATCCAGATGCCAAATGCGAAGTGTTCATTACCACCAGGTTGTCGCCTTCCTGACCATTTATCCTGTGCGTCTCAATAAGTTTTCCGGAAACATCCGTGATTTGAACCTTTGTCCACTGTGCTGCAGACAGATTAAATTTCAAATTGAGCTCACCTTCTGTAGGATTCGGATAAAGTACCAAGTCATTTAATGAAACGCTCTCTTCGATTCCCAAAACGATGTCGTTTGATTGGGCGCCAAGGTAAATGTTAATGTCGTCAAGATAGAAATTGTTTCCGCCGGAACCTTCGAACTGGAATTTGTAGCGGAAGTTATCTACCCAGTAGTCGGAAGTAATATTCACTACATGGACAGTGGTCCAGTCAGCTGTTGAGGACGGAGCCCAGGATGTAGACGACGTGAGTGTCGAAAGCGCATTTCCACTTAATGTTTTGCGCTGTACCCATTCGTCTCCGCAATTGTTGGTTACGAAAACTTTAAGAACTTCAAGATCAGCTGAAGTCTTTTTGCGGTAAGCATAACGGAAACTCAGGGTAACCACACCTCCGTTATCTGCTACACCTGATAAGTCAACAGGCGCAGCAGTCAGGGCATCGACATTGCTTCCGGTCTGACCAAAATTAACCAGTTTGACACATTTCGAACCTGAATGACCGAATGCACTTTCCAGAACAAACGTATTGTTGTTGTTGCCATTGAATACCTCCCAGTTTGTCAGGTTGGAAAGTGTAGTATAGGATTCAAAGCCTTCATAGAAAGGCAAGGAGGATGATGTTGGCAAAACCCTCACGTATCCGGTTTTCACCTCAGAGTCAGAATTGGTACCATCTGTTGCAGTTAGTGTCACGCTGTAAACACCAGGTGTGTTGTATGTCACTACAGGGTTTTGTGAGGTGGACGTTGCAGGCGTACCTCCTTCGAAGGTCCAGTTCCACCCCGTCACTGCATTGTAGGAATCATCGGCAAAAGCAATCGAATCCCCAAGACAAACAGATTTTTTATTGGACGTAAATTCTGCTTTACACAGATAGGTCACACCAGTGGCGCCGGTATTGTTCAAATTTGTGGTTGTCCACAGATTGGATCGCCCTGTACTTGAGACCAGAAGTGCCGCGCGCATTCTGTCTACCTGCCCCTGTGTAAACATCTTAGAGCAATAAGAGTAGTCCATGTAATTTTCTACGTTGTCTTTTATATCAGTTCCAAAGAAGGGATCAATTCCTGTACAGGTATTGGCATTCAGGTTACATGATGTCACACCTATGCAGTTCGGAGTATCCGTTACATCATCATCAGATCCGCAACTTGAAGCATTTCCTGGATTGTTATTAGGTCCCCAGGTATGATCGAGATTAAGCCAGTGTCCAACCTCATGCGTTAATGCACGACTTTTCTGAGTGTCTCCGGTTCCAATGGCCCCCACGTAATCATGCAGAATCCAGATTCCATTGCCCATAGAGGTTGCGGACCAAGAGGCAGGATTTGTGGTATATCCCGCAGCACCGCCGGCATCGGCCACCACGAACACATTCAAATACTTGTTTCCGGCCCACTGTCCATTGTAAACGTCATTTCCTGCAACAATGGCATTCACTTGAGTGTTCCCGTTGTCTCCTGAATAAGTTGCGGAATTTGTCGTTCTCGTAATCCCCTTGAAGCAATTTCCATTGGGAGCTTTTGTGGCAAGTACAAACTCAACCTCTACGTCTGTAGGCATCCCTTGAAAAACAGACTGAACGTTGTTTGCGTCTGGATTTTGCAATCTGAAGTCTCGGTTCAAAATTTCAACGGCATTCAGGATTTGTTCATCGCTGATATTTTCAGCCCCATTGTTGTGAAGTACGTGAAAGACGATTGGAATTTTATACAAAGTAGCTTTTGGAACAGATTTGTTTGAAAGAATTTGCATCATTTCCTGATTCGCTTGTTCGCGCGATTTTTTGAATTCCGGATTTTGTTCCAGTTCCTTCATTTTCTTGTGCGTAATGCAATATTCAACTTGCTCCCCTTCTCTGGTATTTGTGGGATCAATGACACGTTTCTGAGCAAATGCTCCGAAAACCATGAAAACATTTAGAATGCTGATTGTGACAATATTTTTGAACATGACCTGGGTTTTATAGTTGTTTAAAAACGTTCTAAAGTACAAAAAGGTTTGACTGACAAAACAAAGATAATCCGTAAACGGTAAAAAAATGGTTCGAAAGGTCTAAAGAAGCTATGCCTAAGTGAGGTCTTTGAGAGACCGAACGACCCTGCCATCAAAGGGTTCATTCAGTAACCTGAAAATTTTATTCGCAACCGATGCGGGCGATTGAAGTTCACCTTTCTCAAAAAGTTCATGAAAAGTTTGCTTGCTTGAAAAATCTTTTGCAGCCGCTCCGCGAATTGTTTCCTGCATGTCAGTGTCAATCACGCCCGGAGAAACAGAGAAAACACGCACGTTGCGATTCCGTTCTTTTTCCTCCAGATAGATGGTTTCAGAAAATCGGTCAAGTGCCGCTTTGGAGGCGCAATATGCTGCCCATGAAGGTAAAGAACGCGTTGAAGCTCCTGAACTAATGTTAAGGATCGTTGCCTTGCAGTCAAAATGAACTTCTTGCAGGAACTTCTGACACAAAAGCATGGGAGCTATCGTATTGATGGTCAAAACGTTTTCTATGTCTGACGTTTCTTGTTCGCTCACTCTTTGAATAGAGCCAATGACACCGGCATTGTTGATCAGTATGCATTCCTGATTTTCTGAATTGAACGTTGCCTTTTTGAGGGTAGCGACCTCGTTCAGGTCCATTTCAACAAATGAGAAGTGAGGATGATTTATAGCATGTGTTCTTCCCATACCAACCACGGTATGTCCTTCTGATAAAAACCCCTCTGCAAGTGCCTTTCCAAGTCCGCGGGACACTCCCGTGATGTATATTTTCATCCTTATTAGGCGAGTGCTTGTTCGAGGTCAGCAAGCAAGTCCTCAATGTCTTCAACTCCTACCGAGAAACGCAACATCTGGTCAACTACTCCTGCTTTTTCCCGCTCCTCTTTTGGAATGGAAGCATGCGTCATTGTGGCTGGATGATTCACCAGCGATTCAACTCCACCCAGCGATTCCGCTAAAGAAAAGATTTTGAAGGAAGAGGCTACCCGAAAGGTGTTTTCGATGGAAGGGTCTTTCAGTACAATTGAGATCATTCCACCAAAGTCGCGCATCTGTTTTTTTGCAATTTCATGGTTCGGGTGGTCAGGAAATCCTGGCCAATACACTTTCTCGATCTTGGGGTGGTTTCTCAGAAATTCAGCGACCTTCCGGCCATTCTGACAGTGCCGTTCCATACGAAGATGCAGCGTTTTAATGCCTCGAAGTACCAGAAATGAATCCATAGGACCCGGATTGGCACCTGAGCTGTTCAAAATGAAATACAGTTGTTCGTGAAGCGCTTTAGAATTTGTAATGAGCGCCCCCATGACCACGTCTGAGTGCCCTCCCAGGTATTTTGTAACTGAGTGCATCACGATGTCTGCGCCAAGATCTAGCGGGTTTTGTAAATACGGAGAGGCAAAAGTGTTGTCCGCCACCATAAGCACATTGTTCTCCTTGGCAATTTTTGCAACGGCAGCAACATCAATGATCTGCATGGTAGGATTGGTTGGGGTTTCGGCCCAAATAAGTTTCGTGTTGCTGTTTAGATACTTGCGGACATTGTTCGCATCTGTGAGATCAATAAAATGAAATTTGATCCCGAATTTTTCGTAAATCTTCGTAAACAGTCGGTAGGTACCCCCATACAGGTCATCCCCTGTGATCACTTCATCTCCGGGAGAGAGGAGCTTCAAAACTGCGTCTGTTGCTGCGACACCACTGCTGAATGCCACACAAAAGCTTCCGTTTTCAAGTGCAGCCAGCGCTTCTTGTAGTGCCTCGCGGGTTGGATTTTTTCCTCTGGCATAGCCAAAACCTTTATTCACTCCCGGGGCTTCCTGGACGTACGTTGAGGTTTGATAAATCGGCGTCATAATGGCACCTGTAGTTGGGTCGGGCTGAACGCCAGCATGGATTGCCTTTGTTCCAAATTTCATTTTCTGCGCACTCATATTAGTTCTCTCTGATAACTTTGATTTCTACTTTTCTGTCCAGACGCTTCTGTTCGTCAGTATATGAACCTTTGTATAAAGATTTACTTTCTCCATAGTAATACACTGTGATTTTCTCTTCATCAAAGCCTGAATCGACAATTTTACGCATGGCTGTTTCAGCGCGTTTTTTAGACAGGATGAGGTTGTAATCTAAACTGCCATCCCGATCTGTATAGCCGATTACAATAAACGAAACCTTGCCTTTTTCTGCCTCTATGTCTTTCATGAAATTAGTGAATTTTTCTTGTTGACTTGAAATCAGATTGGCCTGATCAACATCGAAATACAGGATCACGTCTTTCATCACCGTTTTATCATCCAGGACCTTTTTCAATTGTTCCTTGGTGGTCAGGAAGTTTCGGATGGTATCGTTGTTGCTCAGGACCTTCATCTGAGATTCAGCATGATTCGGATCGAGCTCTTCTTTTTTATCGTTGAGGTTAATGTTATTAATGTTGTTTTTATCGATCGGGCATCCATCATTGTATACAGATCCGGCATGATCCGGACATTTGTCCACGTTGTTGGATACGCCGTCGCCATCGTTGTCCATGCAGCAACCCGGGTTTTCGAAAGGACACCCGTTGTTCAACTCGATTCCCGGATCATCCGGGCATTTATCGGCTACATCTATCACACCGTCATAATCCCGGTCAGGACATCCAAGGTGTACGCCAAGACCTTTTACTTCCGGACAGCGGTCGTTCATGTCAATGATGCCGTCTCCGTCAGTATCCGGACAGCCACGTGTGTTGAGAGGCCCCTGGTCATAAATACAATAATCTTCTTTGTCGGGAATGCCGTCTCCGTCAGTATCCGGACAACCCCTCAGCGACCAGTAGCCCGGATCGTCAGGACAGAGGTCAGCCTGGTCGGATACTTTGTCTTTATCTCTATCCTTCGGGGTAGTGTATAAAATGCTGTACGCAGCCCCAAAAAACGCACTTCTTGTGAGCGAGGCTTTCTGCCCAAAGAGGTACATTACATTGTTGGAACCGACATACACAGAGTATTCCCTGAATGTGAATCTTCCGGCCAACCCGACGTAGAACTTGCCATTCCCCACCATCGACAGGGGCAACATCACTGAATACATTTCTTTTTCAAGCCGCGGGGTAACGGTTTGTATGAAATTGTATTTTACTCGGGTGGGATCTTTTATCCCCCCAAGCGGAACAGACATATCGTAGGAAGCATACCAATCCTTTTTATAATGGTAGTCCGCTCCAAGGTGGAGCGCGGTTGGCAGGGTCATGCGAAATTTTTCCTCCTGATCAGCAGATTTTGTTCCGGAAGGCATCAAGATACCGTCAATAAATCCTGCCGGACCCATAAAATCGAATGAGACATCATATAACTGCGACGCATCCACATAATAATTGGCTGCATTAAAGTTGTAGGTAGCTGAGTCCTTTCTATAGCCTATAAAACCGATGTCCGTGATGGAGGCGCTGAATTTCCATTTATACTTGTTGATGTCGTATTTAATCAGGTTTTTTTCGCCGTCCATGTCGTAGTATTGCTCCCTGTAGTCAGGACGTACTTCATAGGTAACACCCAAATCAAAACCCAATCCGCGGTTTTTGTATTTCGTTTGTGCTGAACCAAAATCTTTGCCATAGGAAAAGTCTACGTCATCGAAATTTGCAAACCCTCCCGTGGGTGTATCAAACGTAATTGTACCGCCGTTGGCATAGAAATACCTCGATTGCAAACCGTTCAGTATTTTGAGTGAGACACCCGCTTTCAAAAGTGCA
Organism: Bacteroidota bacterium; assembly: GCA_041178485.1. Lineage (GTDB taxonomy): Bacteria > Bacteroidota > Bacteroidia > Flavobacteriales_D > Crocinitomicaceae > M0103. The sequence continues at coordinate 6,397 of JBEGVI010000102.1, forward strand.
GGCCCCTGGTCAAAAATGACTCGCGCATAACTGAATGCATGTTCCGTGAATCGCGCATTTGCAAGAGAAAACCCGAGGAGGTCTTGCTTGATGTTGGTTTGGTTCTGTTGAAACTCAAGCGCCGCGTTCTCGTTCCAGATCTCTGGGATTCCGCGCTGGTTGTTGAAGATCCTGAACTTGAAGGCATAGGAAAAAGAATTTTTATGGTCGATGTCTGCCTTTATACCTATAATTTCTGTATCCCACGACCTGTTTTCGTATCCTGCATCCTTGTTGTCTACCAAGCGTCCTTTGAAATTATCCGCATTGTAAATGATATAATCTCGCGCATAGAAATTACTGGTGTATAGATTGTTAAAGTTTGTGTAAACAGCAAATCTCGAGCGAGAATCTACAATGCTTGAAGGATTGTATGTGCCGTAATAGGCGCCAACATAATTGTCAAAGGCAATGGCCGTGTGGTTTTGTTGTGCAGCCAAGCTTGAAGTTAGCACAACAAGAACGATGAAAACTGAGAAACGCATCAGAAGTGAAATTTTCACCAAAGGTAGAAATCTTTGATGAAGTCCGAACAGCAGGACCGCCACATCATCTCCTTAATCTTCTTAATTTTAGTCCGCTTATGAGTCTGTATCGCGAGACATTGGCGGCTTTGACCGAAAACGCATCACAGGTGAGCAGGGGAGACCTGTTGCTTGAGGTAGGTTCCGGATTGACCATTCCATTGGATTCAATGGATGATTTGAGCTTTTCTACCGGGCAAAAATCAGTACTGAATCTGATACATCAAGCAAAACAAGAAGAAAAAGAACACGGCGTCTTTCCATTGTGTCTTTCCGAGTATCTTTTGAAATGGCAACATGGTAAAAACGAGCTGCAGACCCCGCTCATCCTTCATCCTTGCGTGTATTCTTTAGATAAGGTTCATTCCGTGATCACAATAGAACTTAAGGAAGGGTATGGGTTCGTCAATCCGGTCTTGCTCCGTCTCCTTAAGAATGAGTTTAACCTTAACCTTTCTGATAAACCGGCAGAATTTGTCACAGCTTTGGAGTCATCCGGGGTGGGTGAAATAGAAAAATCTTTTCTGCTGGGCAATTTTCATCACCACAGGTTTGATATTTTGAGGGATCTCGAAGCGCTTCAACATCTGGAGCCAACAGCGGGACTTCAAGTGCTTATGGGGGATCAGGAGAAATCATCAGAGCAAAGCACGGTCGAGTTTGCTCCCTCACTGCTTGAGCCTTGCGACCCGGATCAGCTATTGGCCTTGCAAGCACTTTCTGAACAGAACAGTGTGGTAGAAGGACCCCCGGGGACAGGTAAATCTCAAGTGTTGACAAATATTTTGGCTACCGTTCTTTCCTCCGGCAAACAGGCGCTTGTAGTGTCAGAAAAGCGAGTGGCTCTCGAGGTGCTGATAAAAAAAATGCGAATCCATGGTCTCGACCGGTATCTCTTTGCTGCCACTGATTCGAGGCAATCTCGAGAATTTTTAATGGAATTAAAGGAAAATTGGCTCACGCTGGAAGCAAATTCGCCGTCTGAATTTATACCACATGACTCGTCCTCTGCACTGATGGGAGGACTGCAACTTTATCTTGACACATTAAATTCGTCTGAAGCCGTAGGCGGACTCTCGTATTCTGAATTTCTTTTGTCCTCAAAGGGACTGGATCTTGAAAAGGGCAATTTCGACAGTTCTTTGCCCTCTGTCAAAACATGGCTTTCTCAAGCATCACTGGTTGAAAAAATCTATGTGTCAAATGCGCATGAAATAGTGGGACATTTCCATTTCGGTGTGCTGCAGAAAGTTCATTTGCAACGAATTGATGTAGATCTTCAAAATCTCCTGAAGGAGCTTCAACGCTTGTCGGAAATCCTGGAATTAAAGACGTGGGGAGACCTTTTGGAAGCCATGAAATTAGCCGCGGCAAGTCACTACTTTTCGACCGATGTGTATCGCAAATATGCTCCTCTTCTTAAGAAAGACAGTCCGCAACAAAAAAAATTTTTAGCACTGCGAAAAAGATACCTGAAACAAGCCGCAGCACTTGACCTTCTTGAGCCCTCTACGTCAAATTGGAAGAAAAAGCCTTCAGAGGAAGAACTCTTGATGCTCGTAGAGAGTGCACAAAAAACCGGATTTTTTTCTAAAAATAGTTTCAGGCGTCTGTGGAACACGTATTCTGTCCTTCCGGTGGAACAGGCGTTGTCTGCCACAGAGAAAAGAAAAAAACAGCTGGAACACGAGATAGCGCTTAAATTGTGCAGACAAGAGTTGCTTGAGCTGGACATCGATCAACCCGAGATCAATGTTGAACTGATTTACAGGCAGATCCATGAATTCCCGTTCGAAGCACAAGGTAAACTGGAGGGGTGGCCTGCTGAAAAACGGAAACAACTGTCTCAGTCAAACAAGGCATTGCTCGATCTTCACACACAGCTCAAGCTGTTTATCCAATTTGATGAGGGTCTGGTTTTGGCGGAGGTTCTAAATCGGTCCGTTCAAAAATTACCCCAGCTACTCGAACTTTTTATGCTTTGTCCGGAATATTCGGAACAGGTTCACCGTGCCTTGCTGAAGTATCCGACATTTAAAGAACTTAACGCGGCTGTATTTTATACCAACTACCAGCAATTTCTGCTACGCTTTCCGTTTATGCGGGATCTTCAGCCAAACGATCTTTTGAATAAAATCGACAAGATATCCCTGGTACAGTCCCTCGAGGCGAAATCACTGGCCCAGCAAATCCATGAGCTTCAGCGAGGAATCTTCGAGTCGTATCAGCAGTTGCTTCGTACGCCTTCCGGTAAATTAACTGCAGAAAAAAAAGAATTTAAAGAACGATTAAAACGTGGGAAAGCGATATTAGTCAAGGCATTTGCCAAGAAACGAAATGTACCTGCGCTGCGCTCTTTGTATCATTCTGAGGCCAATGAATGGATACGAATATTGAAACCTGTATGGCTGTGCAATCCGTCTCAAGTAGCACGGATCTTTCCTATGGAAAAAGAGTTGTTTGCATTTGGCATCTTTGATGAAGCCAGTCAGATTCCACTTGAAAATGCGCTGGGAACCATCTATCGCAGTAGTCGAATTGTGGTTGCTGGGGATAGCCAGCAAATGCCGCCCTCTTCTTTTTTTAAAGCCGGAAGCAAAGAAAGGATTGACCTGTTGCATCAATCCTCCTTTCACTGGAAATCTGTTCCCCTCAAACACCATTACCGCAGTGAGCATCCGGGATTGATTGAGTTTTCAAACAAGCATTTTTACCAGTCTGGGTTGAAAGCATTTCCCTCTCAAACTTCAGAGCCGCGACCGGTCGAACTTTGCCTGATCGATGGCGTTTATGACAGTGGGGTAAATTTAAAAGAAGCAGAACAGGTGGCAAAAAAGCTTGAGTTTCTTTTAGGTTCTTCCTTAAGTTTTGGTGTTGTGGCTTTTTCGCAGACCCAACTTGAAGCAATTCATTCTTTTCTCTCATCTAATTCGCGGAGGATTCTGGATGAGCGCATGGAACAGGATTCCATATTCTTTAAATCCCTTGAAAATGTGCAGGGAGATGAATGTGATGTCATGATTGTAAGTTTGGGATACGGGAAAGATTTGGAGGGTAAATTTCACCTGCGCTTCGGACCTTTGAGTCAATCTGGAGGAGACAAACGCCTGAATGTACTGTTTTCTCGCGCCCGAAAAAAGATCTATGTGTTTACGTCAGTTAAAAGTTCCGAGTTCAAACTGTCCTCCAATGAGGGCGCAGAACTTCTGCGGCGTTACCTTCTCGCAGCGGAAAATGACGAATATTCAGCTGTAAATGAAGCCTTTTTCGAAAAGCATGGCATAACAAGAAACGAGGGTGAATTGCTTATCAGTGCTCCTCAGAAAACATTTCCAAATGCGCTCGAACTGGTAACGGTTGTACGTGTGTTAAGGCAAAGAGGATGGAACCTGAAGTTAGAATTTTAATGTGCATCCAGCCAGGTGGTGCCGGTGTCAACTGAAACTTCGAGCGGTACAGCAATTTCAACTGCACTCTCCATGCAATTACGGACGAGCTCTTTCATCTGATCGATCTCTTCTTTCACGACATCAAAGACCAGTTCATCGTGCACCTGTAGAATCATCTTTGATTTCAGCTTGTGTTTTTTCATCTCCTCATGAACGCGGATCATGGCCATTTTGATGATGTCTGCTGCGGATCCCTGAATTGGCGCGTTGACGGCATTTCGTTCAGCAAATCCACGTACAACTGCATTCGCAGAATTGATGTCGGGGAGATACCTTCTTCTCTTCAGGAGTGTTTCTACATACCCGTTGTCCCTAGCTTCGCGAACGACATGTTCCATGTACGTTTTGAGTGCGGAGAATTGCTCAAAGTAGCTGTCAATGATGGCTTTTGCCTCGGTACGGGAAATGTTCAGGCTTTGCGACAATCCAAATGCCGATTGACCATAGATAATTCCAAAATTCACTGCCTTCGCAGCACTGCGCTGGTCTTTGGTGACTTCATTCATAGGCACATGAAACACCTTGGATGCTGTGGCAGTGTGAATGTCTAATTTGTTTCGGAAGGCCTCGATCATTTGCTTGTCGTGACTCAGTGCGGCAATGATGCGCAATTCGATCTGGGAGTAGTCAGCCGAAAGCAACACGTGTTTTTCGTCCCTTGGAATAAAAGCTTTGCGGATCTCTTTGCCTTTTTCTGAACGAATGGGAATGTTCTGAAGATTTGGGTTGTTCGAACTCAAACGCCCTGTCGCCGTAACCGTCTGCATGAAGTTCGTGTGCACCCGCCCGTCCAGTTTGTCTGTCATCGTCGGCAATGGATCTACATACGTGCTTTTTAGTTTGCGCAACTGTCGGTACTCAAGGATCATCGGGATGATTGGGTGGGCTTTTTCCAGCCGAACCAGGATGTCTTCAGAGGTGGCATATTGCCCGGTCTTCGTCTTTTTAGCCTTGGGATCTATTTTCAGATGCTCGAACAACACCTCGCCCAATTGTTTTGGAGAATCAACATTGAAGGGAACTCCGGCTGCTTCTTTGATAGTTGAATCCAGTTCGATCAGGTGTTTTTCGAGGTCCGCAGAATATTCGTTAAGTCCCTTAACGTCGATGGCAATGCCTTCCTGCTCCATGTCTTTCAGCACTCCCACCAAAGGCATTTCTATGCTGTAGAACAGTTCTTTCAAATGTTCTTTCTGAATCTCCGGCTCAAACAGTTTTTTCAATTGCAGTGTAATGTCTGCATCCTCACATGCATAATCCGAGATCTCCTCAGGTTTGAGGTCACGCATATTTCCCTGACCTTTTCCTTTTTTTCCGATCAGTGCTTCGATGGGAATGGGTTTGTATTTCAGGTAGAACTCAGAAAGGAAGTCCATGCTTTGTTTGGATTCCGGATTGATGAGGTAGTGCGCGATCATGGTGTCGAAAGTCGGTCCACTCACCTCCATATCGTATCGATGCAACACCTTTAAATCGTATTTGATGTTGTGTGCAACCTTTTCGATCTCGTTGGACGCGAAGAACGGTGCAAACTCGTGAACGATTTTTTTTGCTTCTTCAAAATTATCAGGGACAGCCACATAGAAACCTTCTCGGGCTTTGCAGGAAAAGGCGAGTCCTACAAGATCTGCATGCATGGCGTCCAGGTCGGTCGTTTCGGTGTCAAAACAAACTTCTTTTTGTTTGAGCAGGATCTCGAGCAATTCTTTCCGCTCATCGGGTTTGGTGATGAGGTGATAGCTTGGTTTTTCCGTTGCGATCGTTTTCAGGTCTGAGGTTGGTTCAGGGTTCTGTTCCACCAACATGCTCTGTACCCCAAAAAGGTCAAGTTGCCCGGAAGTGTTTGGCGAATTTGAAACAGGGGCCGCTGTAACTACGATCTCTTCTCCGATAACTCGTCGGGCAAGGTTTCTGAATTCCAGTTCTGTAAAAACATCTTTCACCTTTTCGACATCGACATCACACATTACCAGGGCATCTTCATCGAATTCAACATCAAGGTCCGTAATAATGGTGGCGAGCATTTTAGAAATGCGGCCTTGTTCGGCGAAATTTATAACGTTTTCTTGCTGCTTTCCTTTGAGTTCATGTGCGCTGGCTAGGACATTTTCCATGGAGCCGTATCGCTTAATGAGCGCTTTGGCGGTTTTCTCACCGATTCCCGGAATTCCCGGAATGTTGTCGGATGCATCGCCCCACATGCCAAGGATATCAATAACCTGTAGAGGATGACTTACCTCAAATTTGTCACAGACTTCTTTTACGCCCAGGATTTCGGCAGGAGCACCCCCACGTCCGGGTTTGTAGATAAAAGTAGAGTCTGACACCAATTGACCGTAATCCTTATCCGGCGTCATCATGTAGGTGGTGTATCCTTTTTTCTCTGCAATTTTTGCCAGCGTTCCGATGACATCATCTGCTTCATAGCCATCCACTTGCAAAACCGGTACACGGAAAGCCTCAATGATCTTTTTGATCGGTTGGATCATGCTGCGAATATCTTCAGGCATTTCTTCACGGTGTGCTTTGTAGGCCTCAAAATCTGCAATTCGGTGCACCGAGCCGCCCGGAGGATCAAAGACCACGGCAAGATGGGTGGGCTTTTCTGTTTTAATCACATCGATCAGGACATTGGTAAAACCAAATGCGGCAGATGTGTTTTGTCCTTTTGAATTGATTCGTGGATTTTTGGCAAAGGCAAAGTAAGCCCGGTAAATGAGTGCATACGCATCCAGAAGGAAGAGTTTTTTATCGGTGTTTTTTGAAAGCATATTTTTATGTGCTTAGTGCAGAGCGACGGGTGTACTGCAAAGCTAAAGTTTTAGAAAAACTAGCAAATGTTTTTCAGCACAAAATCCCGAAATTTCTTGTGTGATGATTTTACCGAAATGAGGCTATCCCTTTATTTCCTCTGTTCCATCAGAATGCCTTGCGAATCTACCTAGTTCCCGCGCATGTACCTGGTCGTTTTTCGGCCAGGGCCAGCCTCCGAATTGCGTACGCTGGTAATCTGAAAAGGCCTGATAAATTTCCTCTTTGCTATTCATGACAAAAGGACCATGCTGGACTACAGGTTCCTTGATGGGCCTGCCTTGAAGAACGAGTACCTTACTTTCCTCAGCACCATTAACAAGTTCAATGTCCTGTGTAGGGTTCACCTGTGCGGCATGGTAGTGTGGTATTTCATTTTCACAGATCCTGAGGCCATTTCCGGAGTAGTAATAGATCATTCGGTGTGTTCCTTCGCTGCACACAGGAAGCGTCAATGCTGCACCTGGTTCCAGATGGAGGTTCCAGACGGCAACTTCATTTGCAGAGTCTGCAGCCCAGGAATTTGGAGGTGCAGCAGGCGAGGCAAATTCCTTAAAGCGTCCAACCAAGACTTCGATGTGTGTGGTTTTTCCTTTATCATCTGTAACCACGGTCTTTGGAACATCTTCACTCCAGATCATTTTAAAGTGAGGTTCAACCATTTTATTTTTGGCCGGAAGATTTAGCCAGATCTGAAACAATTCAAGTGGATTGTCGCTTTCACTGTTTAAACATGGAAACATTTCAGAGTGCTGCACGCCTTTGCCTGCCGTCATCCACTGTACATCTCCATTTCCGTAGCGGCCGCTGGCACCGGTGGAATCTGCATGATCTACAAGCCCTTCTCTTACTACCGTAATTGTTTCAAATCCACGGTGTGGATGCCCGGGAAATCCAGGCACCTCTGTTCCATGGTACATGCGGAACCCATCCTTCACTATGAAGTCCTGTCCCAGATACC
>JBEGVI010000103.1:0-78247 GCA_041178485.1 Bacteroidota bacterium
TTGAACTTGCAGAAAAAAGGTTGTCTGCGGATGTAATCAATTTCTCTGCTTCAGGAAGTTCAGTCAAAAAAGGGGAAACCCTAATTGATACTGTGAATAACATTCTGTCCATGAAGGTGGATATGGTGGTCATGAGGCATCCCAATCCCGGTGCTGCGAAATTTCTTTCTGAACGTATTTCTGCCAAAGTGGTAAATGCGGGAGATGGCACTCATGAACATCCGACCCAGGCATTATTGGATGCTTTTTCGATCAGGGAGCGTTTGGGGAGTGTAGAAGGCAAAAAGGTTGTGATTGTTGGAGACATTCTTCACAGCAGGGTAGCATTGTCCAATATTTACTGCTTGCAGAAACTGGGTGCTGAAGTAATGGTTTGCGGGCCGACTACTCTTATCCCAAAGTACATTCATGAGCTCGGGGTAAAAGTAGAACATAACTTATTTGCGGCACTCGAATGGTGTGACGTTGCGAATATGCTTCGAATTCAGTTGGAGAGGCAGGATATTAAGTATTTCCCTTCTCTGAGAGAATATTCGATGCAGTTCGGATTAAATAAGAATATATTGGATTCATTGAGCAAGGAAATTGTGGTGATGCATCCCGGTCCTATTAACAGAGGTGTGGAAATTACCAGTGATGTGGCGGACTCTAAACAATCCATTATCCTGCAGCAAGTTGAAAATGGCGTTGCAGTCCGAATGGCGGTTATTTATTTGCTTGCAGCCAAAATTGAACGTCATTAATTTTTTTTTACTTTTGAACAAACAGACACAATGAACTTCGAAATTTCGCACAATAGGAATGAAGCTGTAGTCAAGACCCGTGTTGACAAGCTGGATGCTTCAAATGCTCCTGAATTGAAGGCTGAACTTACCCTCTTGAACAAACAGGGTGTCAACAATATTGTCATTGACATGTCTGATACAAAGTATTGTGATTCCTCCGGGTTGAGTGCCGTACTTACGGCCAATCGTTTATGCAAGGATACGAGTGGGAAATTCGTTTTGTGCGGACTGCAACAAAATGTATTGAAATTAGTCGAGATTGCTCAGTTGGACAAGGTCCTCTCAATTTCTGCTGATCAAGAGGCTGCTCTTGTAGAGATAAGGAAGTGATTTTTCATGTAACGGTTCTAGGAAGTGGCGCAGCTATTCCAACGCTGCACCGTAATCCATCTGCTCAGTACATCAATTGCAATGAACGCCACATCTTAATCGATTGTGGGGAAGGTACTCAGATGCAATTTCGTCGCTTTGGAATTCGGTTTCAGCGAATCAGTCATATTTTAATTTCGCATTTGCATGGGGATCATTTTTTTGGATTGGTTGGTTTGCTAAGTACCATGCACCTTATGGGAAGAGACAAGGGAATTCAGATTTATGGTCCGAAAGGCTTGGAAGAGATCGTTCGTAAACAATTGGAAATTGGCGGGGCGAAACCTGATTTTGACATCAAATTTATTGAGACAGATCCGGACACAACAGGTGTCATTTTTTCGGATAAACTCATCGAGATACTAAGTTTCCCTTTGAAGCACAGGATTCCGACAACGGGATTTTTGATTCGCGAGAAAAGTAAAGAACGCAACATCAATAAGTCGGCTATAGAAGGGGTTGAAATCGGAATTGAAGCAATTCATAAACTGAAAGGAGGAGAAGATGTTGCGTTGGAGTCTGGAAAAATTTTGAAGGCAACAGAGTATACGTTGACTCCCAAACCACCGAGGTCCTATGCGTATTGCTCAGATACGGCATTTATGCCTGAATTGGCGGAAGTACTAAAAAATGTGGATGTCCTCTATCATGAAGCAACATTTTGTGAGAAAGAAGCGGACAGGGCAAGATCGACCTTTCACTCCACGGCAAAACAGGCGGCATTAATTGCTAAAAATGCCAATGTTAAAAGCCTTTATCTTGGTCATTTAAGCGCACGCTATACAAGTGTGGATGAACATTTGAAGGAGTCTAGAGCGGTTTTTTCGAGAACCGATGTAGTGGAGGATGGAATGGTCATCGAAATTACCTAGTTTTTCAACGTAAATTAGTTCAAAAGTCACCTCCGGAGCGCGTTTTTTCAGGGGGCTTCTTTCTTACATTTGTTTGTTAAGTGCGATCTGTTTAAAAATGGCTGAAAATCAATATACGGAAGACAATATACGCTCGCTGGACTGGAAGGAACACATCCGCCTCAGGCCCGGAATGTACATTGGGAAATTGGGTGATGGAGCCGCAGCGGATGACGGAATTTACATTCTTGTAAAAGAGGTGGTTGACAACTGCATCGATGAGTTTGTCATGGGGAATGGAAAGCGGGTAGATATTAAGGTCAAAGACGGGAAGGTGACTGTGCGTGATTACGGCCGGGGAATCCCTCTGGGTAAGGTGATTGATTGTGTTTCTCAGATAAACACGGGTGGTAAGTACGATTCAAAAGCCTTTAAGAAATCTGTCGGATTGAATGGTGTGGGTACGAAAGCCGTGAATGCGCTTGCGTCTCATTTTATGGTGTATTCTGTGCGCGATGGTGAAAGGAAACAGGCAACGTTTTGCCGTGGAGAGCTGGTTGAAGAGCTTCCGGTAACGAAGTGTGAAGAACAGAATGGCACGTATGTGGAGTTTGTTCCGGACGATACTATTTTTAAGAAATTCGCTTTTAAAACGGCCTATCTGGAGAAGATGGTCTGGAACTATTGTTATCTGAACCGGGGACTGGCGATTTATTTCAACGGAGAAAAATTTCAGTCGAAGGACGGATTGAAGGATTTGCTTGAGAACAATATGGATGGCGATCCGTTGTATCCGATTATACATCTTGAAGGAGAAGATATCGAGGTGGCCTTTACCCATGGCAAGACATACGGAGAGGATTATTATTCTTTCGTCAACGGGCAACATACCACACAGGGAGGAACGCATCAAAGTGCCTTTCGTGAGTCGGTTGCTAAAGTGATACGAGATTTTTACAATAAGAATTATGAGCCTTCGGATATCAGACAGTCCATTGTTGCGGCAATTGCAGTGAAGGTTATCGAACCCGTGTTTGAATCTCAAACGAAGACGAAACTCGGTTCTCAGGAAATTGAACCTGGAGGAAAATCCATGCGTGCTTTTGTGAATGATTTTCTGAAAGAAAATCTGGATAATTACCTTCACAGGAATCAGGATGTAGCTGAACTGATCGAGAGGAAGATCAAGCAGTCTGAGCGCGAGCGTAAAGAACTTTCAGGGATTCGAAAACTGGCTCGTGACCGGGCAAAAAAAGCAAGTTTACACAACAAGAAACTCCGCGATTGCAGAGTTCATTTAACTGATCTCAAAGACGAACGCAGAGAGGAAACGACTCTTTTTATAACTGAGGGTGATTCTGCAAGTGGTTCGATCACGAAATCACGCGATGTAAACACGCAGGCGGTGTTCTCCTTGAGGGGGAAGCCATTGAATTGTTATGGCTTAACAAAGAAAGTGGTCTACGAGAATGAGGAGTTTAACCTTATTCAGGCGGCACTTGATATTGAGGAGGAAATGGATAACCTTCGTTACAATCAGATAGTGATAGCGACAGATGCCGACGTTGATGGGATGCATATCCGCATGCTGCTGTTGACATTCTTTTTGCAATTCTTTCCTGATCTGATCAAGCGAAATCATGTGTATGTTCTGCAGACGCCGCTGTTCCGTGTGAGAAATAAAAAGAAAACAATCTACTGTTACTCGGAGGAGGAACGGAGAAGTGCAATAGAGGAATTGGGTAAAAATCCGGAGATTACGCGATTCAAAGGGTTGGGTGAGATTTCCCCGGATGAATTCAAGCATTTTATTGGCGATGACATGAGACTTGAGCCGGTGATTTTGTCCAAAGATGCATCGATAGATTCGATTCTTTCCTATTTTATGGGCAAGAACACTCCTGAAAGACAGGATTTTATCATAGATAACCTTCGTGTTGAAAAGGATCCTGCAATGGCAACGGAGGAGACTGAAGCAGCGGATGATCAAAACCTTGAAAAAGCATCGTAGGTATGGCGGAAGACGAATTGGAAGAGCAGCAACCTTTGGATGATTCCAATCCATTTGAAAATAAAACGGTCGATGACAAGATCATTCCGATCAATGGGTTGTATGAGAACTGGTTTCTGGATTATGCAAGTTACGTAATCCTTGAACGTGCTGTACCATCCCTCTATGATGGATTAAAACCTGTTCAGCGGCGTATTCTTCATTCAATGAAAGAAATGGATGATGGACGTTACAACAAGGTTGCGAATATCATTGGAAATACGATGAAGTATCACCCGCACGGGGATGCCTCAATTGGCGATGCGCTGGTTCAGCTAGGTCAGAAAGATCTTCTTATCGATTGTCAGGGAAACTGGGGGAATACCCTGACCGGTGACGGTGCAGCCGCAGCAAGGTACATTGAGGCTCGACTCTCGAAGTTTGCCTTACATGTGGTGTTTAATCCCAAAACAACCTCCTGGCTTGCAAGTTACGATGGCAGAAATAAAGAACCAGAGCAGTTGCCAATGAAATTTCCTTTGTTACTTGCTCAGGGGGGAGAAGGGATTGCTGTGGGAATGGCGTGCAAGTTTTTACCGCACAATTTTAATGAACTGATTGATCAGTCGATCAATCATCTTCGAGGGAAAAAGGTTGAGATACTTCCTGATTTTCCAAATGGTGGTATGGCTGATTTTACTGGCTATAACGATGGACTTCGAGGAGGTAAAGTGCGTGTAAGGGCCAAAATTAAAAAGCTGGATAACAAAACGTTGGTTATCAACGAGATTCCTTTTGGAACCACTACCGGCTCTTTGATCGAATCAGTTATCAAAGCAAACGACAAGGGGAAAATAAAAATAAAGAAAATTGAAGACAATACTGCTGCTGAGGCAGAAGTAATGATCCATTTAGCTCCGGGAGTTTCTCCGGATAAAACTCTGGATGCATTGTATGCATTTACAGATTGCGAAGTTTCGATTTCTCCGAATTCTACCATAATCGATAAGGATACACCTCGCTTTCTGGGTGTGAGTGAGATTCTAAAGATAAATACTGACAATACAGTAAGGCTGCTCAAACTTGAACTGGAGATCAAACTGGATGAGTTGGAACGTCAGTGGCACTTTTCAACTCTCGAAAAGATCTTCATTAACGAAGAAATGTACATTGACTTCAAATTGTACAGCGACAGAGAAGCTCTTTATGGCTATTTATACAAGCGTTTTGAAAAATTCAAAAAGCAGCTGATCAGAGAAATCACGGACGAGGATCTTCATAGACTTACTCAGATTCCAATGATTAGAATCACACGTTTTGATGCTGACAAGGCAGATGAAGCGATCTTAAAGTTGGAGGACGAAATGGCCTCAGTGAAAGAGAAACTTGCCAATTTAATTGAATACGCAATTGAGTATTTCAAGGACATCAAAAAACGTTTTGGTGCTGGTCGTGAGCGCAAAACAGAGATCAAGGTGTTTGACACAATTAGTGCGACAAAAGTGATCATCGCAAACAGAAAACTTTACGTTGATTATGAGGAAGGATTCATTGGTTATGGATTGAAAAAATCTGAGCCGGTGAATGATTGTTCTGAAATCGATGATATCATACTATTCTTCGCAACCGGGAAAATGATGATTACGAAGGTGGCAGACAAGAAGTTTGTAGGGAAGGGAATTGTTCATGCCGATGTTTGGAAGAAGGGAGATAACCGCACCATTTATCATCTAATTTATCAGGACGGGGTTGGGGGACCAGCAATGATGAAGCGCTTTTACGTGAATTCGATCACTCGCGATACCGAGTATGATTTAACCCGCGGCACCAAAGGGTCTAAAATGCTCTATTTTTCTGTTCACCCGAATGGAGAACGAGAAGTCGTCTCTGTGCTTCTGAGACCGCGCCCGCATCTTAAAAGGCTGCGATTTGACGTGGATCTTGGAGATTTGCTTATCAAAGGTCGAAACTCGGCTGGAAACAGGGTAACCAAAGAAATAATTCAAAAGATCACACAGAAAGAGGTGGGTGGGTCCACGCTTGCTGCAAGAAAGATCTGGTTCGACACCGTCGTTGGACGATTGAATGACGAAGGCAGAGGTAAATTCCTCGGTTCGTTCAAGGGGGAAGACAGAATCTTGACGCTTTATAAAACCGGAGAATACCGCCTTACCAATTTTGATCTTTCCAATCACTTTGATGAGGAAATGATTCACATTGAAAAATGGCATCCCGACAGACCGATCTCAGCCGTGTATTATGATGCGGAAAAAGACTTGCATTTTGTTAAACGCTTTCTGTGTGAAGTTACATCCGACAAGAAGGTGTCCTTCATTTCTGAATCAGAAGGTTCATACCTGGATGTGGCTTCAACGGCCTTCAGACCAGTTGTGAGGATAGTATATAATAAATTACTTAAAGAGACCAAAAACTTACCTGACAATGAAGTAAACATTGCAGATTTCATTGATGTGAAAGGCATGAAGGCGCAGGGCAACCAATTGACCAAACTGAAAGTGAAGGAGATTGTTCTCACACACGCCATAGAGGGAGATGAACCCTGGCCGGAGGAAGAGGTTCAGTCCTTTGAAAATGAAGAAACAGATAATCCGGGAAATACGGAGGAAGAAGGAGGTGCTCCAACCATGGAATGGGATTTGACCAAAAAGGAGGACGAGAGTGATGATGAAAATGACCAAATGACATTGTTTTGAAAATTAATCTGAAAATATGAAGCAACATTTGAATACACTGGTAATCACTTTTGGAGTGATCGTTGCAGGCTACCTTTTGGCGGATGGATACAGAAGTCGTGGTAAAGTTGCAGACTCCATAAGTGTCACAGGGCTGGGAGAGGAGAGCTTTACCAGTGACCTGATTGTGTGGAGAGGAAGTTTTTCAAGAAAGGATTACGAACTCAAAGCAGCGTATGCTGCCTTAAATAGAGATCAAAGAGCCATAAAGAATTACTTGACGGGTAAGGGCGTAAAAGCGGATGACATCATCTTTGAAGCGGTTGACATTCAAAAAGACTATGCCTATGAGTATGGTCCGGATGGCACCTTGCGGAGTTCAGTTTTTAACGGCTACAATCTTTCACAGGTAGTGAAGGTGCAATCCAAGAATGTAGATATTGTTGAAGATATTTCCAGAAAAGTAACCGAACTCATTGACGCAGGGGTAGAGCTTACATCTTTTGCGCCTGAATACTATTACACCAAACTTGCACAGCTAAAAGTTAAAATGATTGAGGCTGCCACGAAAGATGCACGCAACAGGGCGGAGAAAATTGCAGAAAATGCCGGAGGTTCGCTCGGAGGCTTGAAAAATGCTGACATGGGTGTATTCCAGATTACGGGAGAAAATTCCTCGGAAGATTATTCCTGGGGAGGAAGTTTCAATACTTCCTCGAAGCGTAAAACTGCAAACATCACTATTCGTTTGCGTTACGAAATAAATTGATGGATTTTCTTTTTTGGCCGCATCAAACTATCTTTGCGCAGCCTGAAGGATGATTTCTCTCCTGATTCGAATGAGGAAAGGATGGTCGCTCTCCGTGACGAGTGACATTCAATTTTCAGATTAACACTATGAATGAAACCATGGAAAAATGGACGTCCGCTGAGTTGATGCAGCTGGAAGACAAACACGGAGCTCACAACTATCATCCGCTTCCGGTAGTTCTCTCAAGAGGAGAGGGAGTATATGTATGGGACGTGGAAGGAAAACGTTATTATGATTTTCTTTCTGCTTATTCCGCAGTAAATCAAGGGCATTGCCACCCTAGAATTATTCAAGCCCTTACCGAGCAAGCGCAGACTTTGACACTCACATCGCGTGCTTTCTACAACGACAGTTTGGGCGTTTATGAAAAATACATTACAAATTATTTTGGGTACGACAAGGTGCTTCCAATGAATACCGGAGCTGAAGCGGTTGAAACTGCCGTAAAGTTGTGCCGAAAATGGGCTTATGAGCGGAAGGGCATTCATGAAAATGATGCAAAAATTATCGTGTGCGAAGGAAACTTTCATGGTCGAACAACCACCATCATTTCGTTTTCCAGTGATCCGGACGCAAATAAAAACTTTGGTCCGTATACTCCCGGGTTTATACGAATCCCTTATGACGACCTCAATGCGCTGGAGGCAGCGCTGCAGAATGAGAACATTGCGGGTTTTCTGGTTGAACCTATTCAAGGCGAGGCTGGTGTATATGTGCCTCAGGAAGGCTACTTATCCAAAGCAGCCGAATTGTGCAGGAAACACAATGTGCTTTTCATTGCGGATGAGGTCCAGACGGGTATTGCAAGAACAGGAAGTTTGCTTGCAGTTTGTGGGAATTGTTCTTGCGAATCGAAATGTGAAAGACAACCCACGTTCACCAAACCCGACATTTTAATTTTGGGCAAAGCCTTGTCAGGTGGGGTGTATCCTGTATCTGCAGTTCTGGCGGACGATGCTGTGATGATGGTCATCCGGCCCGGTCAGCATGGATCTACGTTCGGAGGCAATCCAGTTGCTGCAAAAGTAGCGATGGCAGCATTGGAAGTGGTTGAAAACGAGAAACTGATGGTAAATGCAAGGCGTTTGGGTAAATTGTTTAGAACTGAAATGCAGCGCATCATAGAAAAAACGGATCTCATCGTGAAGGTGCGAGGGAAGGGCTTGTTGAATGCAATTATAGTAAATGATACCCCGGAAAGCAAAACAGCGTGGAATCTTTGCGTTCAACTGAAAGAGAACGGACTGCTGGCAAAACCGACGCACGGGAACATCATTCGTTTCGCACCTCCACTTGTGATGACTGAGGAACAACTGATGGATTGTGTTGCAATTATTGAACGCACCATTTTGGAGTATACGCCTTGATTGAGCGTGTTTGATTGAATAAGGGGTAGGGGCCCTGTTCAGATGTCTTTTCCGTATATTTGAAAACATTCTAATTTAAATCAGCTTGGCAACAAAAATCAAATTTGGCACGGATGGTTGGAGAGCAATCATCGCCGAGGATTTTACGGTAGAAAATGTCGCAAGAGTATCTTTCGCTACAGGCGAATGGCTTAAAAAGAACTATGAAAAGCCATCCGTTGTGGTTGGCCATGACTGTCGTTTTGCCGGGGAATTGTTTATGGAAACTGCTGTGAAGGTTTTCCTGTCTCAGGGGATTCACGTGCGCATGTCACGAGGATTTGTTTCTACGCCAATGATCTCTCTTGCAGCAAAACAATTTAACTGTGAAATAGGGGTTATCCTTACAGCTAGTCACAATCCTCCATCGTACAATGGGTTTAAACTCAAGGCTTATTTTGGCGGACCCTTGGCTCCATGGCATGTACATGAGGTAGAGGATATAATCCCGGATGTTTGTCCTGTTAACTACGCTTCTGTATCCATTGACGGAGCTATTGCAGCGGGTCAATGCGAAGTGATCGATCTGGAAACCCGTTATGTGGAGCACTTGGAAAAGCATTTTGATATTTCCGCGATCAAAAATTCCGGTTTGAAACTCGCTTATGATGCGATGTATGGTGCCGGCCAGAATGTTCTGAAACGAATACTTCCTGAGACGCAATTTTTACATTGTGAACACAACCCTTCCTTCAAAGGTCAGGCGCCTGAACCGATTGCGAAGAATTTACAGGAGCTGGAACATTTTCTTAAAGAAAGAGGAAACATCGATTGTGCGTTGGCTACAGACGGAGATGCAGACCGAATCGGGTTGTATAATGGAAAAGGAGAGTTCATCGATTCCCATCACATAATTCTTTTGCTGATTCACTATTTGTGCAAGTACAAAAAGATGACCGGTAAAGTTGTGATCGCTTTTTCGGTTACGCCACGAGTAGAGAAGATGTGTGCTCACTATGGATTGGAAGTTCAGACAACGAAGATTGGATTTAAAGAGATCGCTTCTATCATGGTGGAAGAGGATGTTTTGTTGGGAGGGGAAGAATCAGGGGGGATTGCCGTAAAAGGGCATATCCCTGAACGCGATGGCATCTGGATGGGAATGATCATCTGGGAATTCATGGCTAAATCAGGAAAAACGCTTGACGAGTTGATAGATGAAGTGTATGAAATTGTAGGGGGATTTAAATTTGAACGTAACGATTTACACATCACTGAAGAACTCAAGCAGCGCATTATCGCGAATTGCAAAGCCGACAATTACAAATCGTTTGGGCCTTACACGGTTTCTGAATTGAAAACTATAGACGGGTTCAAGTACTTTTTTGATGACCAGCGCTGGGTGATGATCAGGCCCTCAGGAACGGAACCTGTACTGCGCACCTATGCTGAGGCACCTACCCTTGATGAAGTACGCGTAATACTTCAGGAAACAGAGAAAACAATTTGTTCTTAGAGACTTAATACCTTAACATCTGAATATTATCAATCTGGATGCTCCATCTATTCAATGGGGGGCCATAATAGGTAGGTGTTTGATTGACAATAAACTTTTTGGTTCCAATTCTCAAAATTCGATCTTTATAGCGGGCAGTGCCGGTATAAGTCTTTCCATTCTTGTGTTTGAAAACTGCTGATCCATCAAAATCTATTGTCAGTTGATGTTCAGGATACGTCGGACTTGTCCATATTTTGGCCCACTCAAAATCTATGTCTGTGACAATTTTACCGCACCCGGACAGTAAGAGAATTCCGGCAAACAGAAACACATTCAATTTCATAACTACTGGGGTTGAGTTTTACCTTTAACGCATAATTTGCGATAAGGTTTTCCAAAAATTCCAATTACAGGTTAATTATGCGAGGTTGGTCACTAAACCTTCAAGTTACATTGACTACCTTTGTTCTTAAATTGAAAGAAGTATGGCCCAGTTAATCCAATCGATTTATTTAGTTGTTGTAATTACTTTATTGTCGATTTTACTCTCGGGAATAGAGATGATCACGTTTTCGAATGGACAATCCTTCAGTGAATTTTCTGTTTTTGGGCTCTACAGCGGTACTGTTGGCAGCGAGCCTACCCATCCCGACATGGCATTTCCCTTTTACATTTTGGATATTATTTTAGTTGTGATGCATGCATTTGTTTTGTTCCCTCACAAAAAAATTAAGGTAAAATTGAAATGGGCACAGTATAGTTTTTTAATTTATGTCCTTTCAGGTTTAGGACTTCTTATTTTTATGTTGACAGGCAGTGAATTGGCTTTGCAGGGTTCTGCTGTCTCTCCGAAGGCAGGATTATTTTTATTCCTGGCCGGTATACCACTTTCATACCTCGCGGTTAAGTCGGTCAAAAAGGACAAAGCCCTCGTCGATTCAGTTGATCGAATTCGATAAGTATGAACTACCTCTCCGTTGAGAACCTTACCAAATCTTTTGGCGACCGGCTGATTTTTTCTGACCTTACATTTGGAATTGATCTCGGTCAAAAGGTGGCGATCGTTGCAAAGAACGGGAATGGAAAGACCACTTTGCTTCGCTGTCTTATGGGAATGGAAGAAATCGATTCCGGTCGGGTCGTTTACCGAAATGATATTCGTGTGGCTTTCATGGAGCAAAGTGAAAATTTGAAAGAAACACATACGATTCTCGAAGAGGTTTTCTCGCATGATCTACCAGAACTTAATGCTGTCAAAAAGTACAACCAAGCCTTGAGAAAGGGAGATGAAGCAGCCATTGAAAGTTGCTTTCAGGAACTGACAGAATTGCATGCCTGGGACATGGAAGTGAAGGTAAAACAGATCCTTTCCGTGCTAAAACTCGACGATACAGAGCGTATTGTAGGGACACTTTCCGGAGGACAGAAAAAGCGTGTGGCATTGGCAAAGGTTCTCGTTGCCGAAGCAGATTTTCTCATCCTAGACGAACCGACAAACCACTTGGATCTCGATATGATCGAATGGTTGGAAGAGTACCTTTCAAAATCACGTTCGACCATTTTGATGGTTACTCACGACCGCTATTTTTTGGAAGTGGTGTGTGATCGAATCTTTGAATTGGACGACCAGACGATTTATCAATACAAAGGAAATTTCTCTTATTACCTTGAGAAAAAAGCAGAACGACAGGAGCAATTGCAATCCACCGTGGAAAAAGCGCGCAATACCTTTAAGAAGGAATTGGAATGGATCAGAAGACAACCTAAAGCGCGGGGCACAAAACAAAAAGCAAGGGTAGACGCCTTCCAGGGAGTAAAGAAAGTGGCATCTCTTAAATTAGAAGAAGATGAACTCGATATCCCGGTCAAAATGGAGCGGTTAGGTTCCAAGATCCTGGAACTGCATAAGATCAGTAAATCGTTTGGGGAGAAGCGCATTCTGAATTCGTTCTCCTACAATTTTCAACGCAAAGAAAGGGTGGGCATCGTCGGAAATAACGGAACTGGAAAGTCTACCTTTTTGAATATGATTCAGAGCAAAGAACCCGTAGATACCGGCAAGGTTGTGACAGGGGACACCGTTGTTTTTGGGTATTACAGTCAGGAATTGATTCAAGTTGTGGATGACAAGAAGGTGATCGATGTTATTCGGGATATTGCCGAATTCATTCCTTTGGAGAAAGGCAGGCAGATGTCAGCCGCGCAGTTTTTGGAGAAATTCCTGTTCGATCGTTCGATGCATTACAATTATGTGCACAAATTGAGCGGGGGTGAAAAACGACGCCTGAAATTGATGACAATCTTGATGTCGAATCCGAATTTTCTCATTCTGGATGAGCCCACCAATGATCTGGACATTTTTGTCATGTCCGTTCTTGAAGAATATTTGCGTTCTTTTGAGGGATGTTTGATCGTTGTGTCCCATGACAGATATTTCATGGACAAAATGGTAGATCATTTATTCGTTTTTGAAGGGGAAGGAGTTGTCAAAGATATCGTAGGAAACTATACAGAATACCGCAAAAAGAGCATTTCCGAAAAGCGAGAACTGTCCGTTACATTGAAGGAAGAGAAGCCGGTTTTGGTTTCTTCTGAGGTCAGACCCATAGAAAAGAGAAAATTGTCTTTCAAGGAAAAAATCGAATTTGAACAACTCGAAAAGGAGCTGGAAGAACTTGAAACGGAAAAACAAACCCTCACAGAAAACTTATCCAATGCGACACTTTCAAATGACGACATCGTTTTTACCGGATTGCGTCTGGCTGATGTCGTGAAGTTATTGGAACAAAAAACCGATCGATGGTTGGAATTGTCCGAACTGATTTGATTTTCGATGAGTATTGAATCTTTTCTTCTGGAAGAAATACGTCAAATCGTACTATTAATTAATCAGTGAACTTAGGGAAAGTCCTTTGTTCACAATGTTCATTCGAAGTACAAATTTGATCTTCTCTCCATAGGGTGAATTTCCAAAAGAGTCTGCCAGTTGTTTGCTCATCCATACGGGGAAATAAATGCCGAAAACTTTCGAAATTCGCATACCGACTCCAAAATCAAAAGCTGTATTTACACTTACTCCATTCGAAAAGGCACCTGCATCTGCATACACGCCAAGAAAGCCCAGCGCTTTTAGTGGCAATTGAGCGTAAAGATTTGTCGTGGCCATCCAGTTCGTTGTTGTGCCGTACCACGAGGATGATTTAAATCCACCCATATTGTCCTGTCTCTGTTGCGACCACATCCCACTGATCTGTCCCCTACCGAAATAGTAATCCTCAAAGAACAAATCCTGAGCACCATCGGTACCATTTAATGACATGGCATACCGGTACGTGGAGGCTGTGATGTCTGAGTTAAAAAGAACGTAATTTCCAGCGAAACCGCGAAGTTCGATCCAACGGTTGTAATTTTTCTTCATGTAGCGGAACCGATAATTTCCTTCTACTGTAATTCTTGCCATTTCCGCATCGGCAGCTTTTAAGGCATCCAGACGAATGCCAAAATTCAGTTTATGGTCTGGAAGTGAATACGATACGTCATATTTGGCAAAACCTCCGTAATAATCTTGTGTAAAACCATTGTTGTAATTGTATCGGAGTATTCCTTGAACCAATACCGATTGAGAAATAAGTGAATTTTTTCTATTCCCCAGTTTTGCAGACCAATAGGGAGAAATAGCAGAGTAAGTCCCTTCTGCTTTGCGCATTTTTGGTTCGTCCTGATATTTGAATGATTTGAACGAAACCCCAATTCGACTTTGCTTTAATCCGCGTTTTGGCAAGGATGTGTAAGAAAATTCTCCTATACCGGATAGCATGTTCCTACCCGTTGAGAACATCGGTGCAACTAAGTATTGGAACTTTTGAAATGGTATACCCATGTTGTGGACTGCCGCTCCGAACATAAAATGATCGTAAGTATTGCCACCGACGATTGGTGTCCAAAATACATTGGTCCGTCCTGATTCATGATCTCCGAAAAGGTATTCAGGTTTTACTAAGCCGATTTTTTTTAAAGGCCCTTCTGAATGCCAGTCGTTGTTGGTTCGGTTTATCTCTGGGATGTCTTTATTCGCATCGATGACAATTGCTGAAGGTTCACCAAGTTCTTGGCCGAAATGCACGGATTTATCCTGAGAAGACGGTTCGATCCATTGGGTGCTTTTTATTTCTCCGTTTTGAATGAAGTTTACCTCAATTGGTCCGTCAACTTGACCAACATTTTTCACCTGTACATCTGTTCCGTTTGAAGAAACACTGACATTTTTCAGTTTGTAATCAATGTGGTTCGTAGTTTGGATCAAATCTTCAAACAACCACCCGAGGTTTTTTCCGGAGGCACGTTCGAGTGTTTGCCGCATGTCTTCCGGTTGTGGGTGTTTAAACTTCCATTCCTCAAAATAGGCATGCATGCACTTGTCAAAAAGTTCCTCTCCGAGATAGTCTTTCAGGTAATAAAATACCAATCCGGTTTTCTGATACATGATGATGCCATAATTGGCAGAGGTAAATGCAGCCGAATGCGTTTCAATGGGTTGATCTTCACCAAGAATGGAAATCAAACGGTAAGAGATGTCACCCATATCGTGATGATCCAGATCGTTTAAATGAAATCTTCCTCCCAGTACCATATCTGACATGCGTGTGTTGTCCGGATATTTTGTTTGAACATATCGAACTTCATTCAGTGTATTCATTCCTTCATCCATCCATCCGTGAACACGTTCATTGGATCCTAAAATACCGTAGAACCAATTGTGTCCGACTTCGTGAACGATTACCACTTCCAGCTCCTCTTTGCTTGAGGTACTTCCGATCACTGTGACATTAGGGTATTCCATGCCTCCTCCTGCTGAGATTGTTCCATCAACAGCAGTGACCTGATTGTAGGGATAGTCGCCGTTCCATTTGGAATAGAATAAGGTTCCGTCATTGATGTATTCAATGGCATACTGCCAGGTTTGCGCACTGCTCGGAACAAACATGGCCCAGGAAGTAACTGTTCTTTTGCTTTGAGGCAGTTCAACCTCTCCTTTCAGCACTGCGTATCGCTTGTCTGCAAACCATGCAAAGTCATGCACTTTAGACTGAGTATAGCGTATCGTTTTATATGCGCTCTCTGAAGCAGGAAAAGGGGTTGTTTTTGATCTTCCTTTGCTCACTGCTTCATTGGCCAGGTCTGTAATTCTTTTTTGCGTTTCAGCTGCTTTCGCATTTAGAAAATCGATTTCGCTCTGGGTTTGAAGATCTCCTGTAGCGCCTACCACATAATTCTTTGGAAGCGTGATGGTGACATCAAAAGAACCAAATTCGGAATAGAATTCACCCTGATTCAAATAGGGAATCGCATTCCAGCCATTTTTATCGTAAACGGCAGGTTTCGGATACCACTGCGTGATCTGATATGACTGTCCGATATGCCCCAGCCTGGAGATTTCACCTGAAGGAATTTTCACTTTAAAGGGAGTTGAAACGACGATTCTTCCGCCGGATTTAAGTGGTTCGTTTAAATGCAAAATTGAAATATCCGGATTTTTAGCATCGTATTCCCACTTCACTGCTGCTCCGTTTACCTTAAAATCAAGACTGTCAATGCCTCCTTTAAGGCTGTCGGCACCAAATTGCAAAAGCGTTTCTCCTCCTTTGTACAATTGTTTGGCTAAAGCTGTTTTGCCATTTCTGTATGCATTCGGCCATAGATGGATGTAAATTTTGTCCAGTTGATCGGGAGAATGATTTATGTATTCAAACGATTCGTATGCACTCAATGTATGCTCTTTGTCGTTCAATTTAACAGTGATCGTATAGTTTACTTCTTGTTGCCAATACGATTGAGAATATGCCGGAATTACGAGGAAAGAAAAGAAAAGGATTGTCAGATTTTTCATGAGGTTCCAAAGTTTGAACGACTAAAAATAATAAAAAATAAAGGCTATCCGTTTGAATAGCCTTTACGTTAAAGCCGAAAGATTTTATTCCACTACAATGAGTTGTGTGTAAATAAAGTCAACAGACTTGACGTGAAGCATATATGTTCCTGCTGACATTTCAGAGATGTTAACTGTATCCTTTGAAGCATTCATCTCTTTAGAGAATATTTTTTGGCCATTCAGAGCAAAGACTTCAATTGTAACAGAAGTGGTCAATTTATCAATGGAAAGTTCAAAAATCCCGTTTGAGGGGTTTGGATAAACGTTCACAATTCCGAAGGAGTATTCATTCAATCCCAGGTAGTTATCTGTTCCATCACAATTCTCGTCGATGCCGTTATTCATAATTTCAGTTGCACCGGGATACGTGGTAGGATCAGTGTCATCACAGTCATCGTTCAGGAGTGAGTAATCGGTTCCGGGGTTGTTGCAAAATGCCACAGCCGCTCCGGCTCCGTGTCCGTCATTGTCCCCGTCTACATAATAATTTGTCGTTGAAAGTCCTTCATCCGCTCCGTTTTGACAGTTGTTATCGATTCCATCACAAATTTCCGGAGCCCCTGGATAAACAGTGTTGTCTGCATCGTCGCAATCCTGGTCATTGGTTACGAATCCTGGACCTGATACGGTACAAAGTTGAATTGCCACACCGGTTCCAAAGCCATCGTTGTCCGCATCAACAAAATAATCTGTAAACACAGCATCTTCATCAAAGAGTCCGTCACAATCATTGTCCGCGTTGTCGCAAATGTCAGCAGCACCCGGATAAATTGTATTGTCGGCATCGTCACAATCTCCTCCTGCAGTGGTATAACCGGCACCCGGATCTGCACAATAATTCATTCCTGATAAATCATCGCCAAATCCATCCTGGTCGTTGTCAAGATAGTACATTACTGCGGGTGTGACTGTAAGGTCAATGGTCAGGATACTGTCGCATGTTAAACTATTGCTGATGCTTTCAGTATACGTTCCTGAATTCGAATAGGTAGTTCCTGAAGGTGAGATGTAATCGCCACATGACGTTTCAGTTAGAATGGCTGAAGACGCACATCCCCATGTAATCGTAACATCATCAATGGACAAGCCATGATCACTTCCCGTATGGTCCACGTCGTCCCATTTCAGCATGATAAAGGAACCATCTGGTATAACAAGTCCGGGGATAGAAATGTTATTGAGCACCACTTTATTTGCTGCAGCGTTGCCATCCAATGCTCCGGCTGTGGCTGAATTGACTGGGCTAGAGGCAGAAAGAGCGGTAACCTGAGTCCATCCCGTAAAAACACCAGGCATTAGGTTGGTCATCTGAGTTGATAGGATTTTATACCAGAATGTTACAGTATGCGGTGTTGTATTTCCACCACAACGCCATTGTTCCATTTTATAGCTTATGGACATCTGGGTAACATCGGCACCTGAATTGTTCACAAATTGAACACCGTGTGCAAAATTTCCTCCATAAGAAGTGTTGCTTGATCCAATTGTGCCGATTGCCCGATCAGTGGAACCAGTGGAACCATAACTGTACAATCCACCGACATTGGAACTTCCGGTGCCGGCAGCATACGTAATGCTCGCAGTGGTTCGTTGGGAGTACCATGAGGGGATAGTGACATTGTCAATGAAATCATTCACGCTCCCTGTATTGAGCAAGGTGTTAAAGTCTTGATAGTGAGATCCTGACGTTGTTCCCATAGGGATTTGTGAGAAGCCGGAAACAGGAATTAAAAGTAGAAGTAAAAGTTTTTTCATAGGATGATTTTATAATCCAAAAATACACAAGAAAGGGACAAAATTCATATTCAAAATAAAAAAAGACGACCGAAGCCGTCTTTCAATTATTTCATTTGTTCATCCTCTTCAGGGTCAGGTGGGAACAACTTCGGAAGATCTGCTTTTCCTTGAAGTCTGTCCAGCATTTCTTCCAATTGAGAAACGGATAAACTTTTTGCAATGATCTTTTTGTCTTTATCCAGAACAAATACTCTCGGTGTAGAAAAAATGTCGTAGGTTGTTTGATAATTTAAGGATTCAAGTGTGGTATATTTCGGAACAAACTGGCGCGCATCTTCCATGGCTGCTTTGAACAAGGGCTCGGTAACAGCTACATTGGTAAATGTAAGGTTGTTGTCTTTGATAAATTTCTTCCATTTTCCGAATTCTTCTCCAACGGCTTTTCCGACTGCAAAAATCTCAACGTTTCGCGCCTTCAGTTTTTCCTTGTATAATGTTTCGAGCTTCGGAGTTGTTTTCTTGCAATGACCGCATTCGGGATCCCAGAAGTAGAGGATGGTATATTCTGATTTCAGGCTGTAGAAGTCTTGCCATTTGCTGTCAGTCGTGTCACGAAGAATAATGTTTGGTGGGCGTACACCAAGAACCAGGTTCTTCTGAACAGGAATCTTTTCACACAATTCTTCCAGTTTATCTTGTTTCATCCAGAATGCCGGAGATTTTCCTTCGGCGTTTTTACTGCAATAGTATTTGTCCGCCATCAGGACATATACTTTGTCCATCCCCATGATGTTGCTTTTCCCATAGCTGGAGGTAATCCAGGAAACACAGTATTCGAATGTTTTTGACTTAGGATTCAATGCATCACAGAATTTAAACGCATGGTGCAAGACGGTATCCCAGTGTTGGATCATCATGTTCTTTCCAAAATAATATTCCAGCTTAGAGTGAAAGATCGGGGTATTTACTAACCGGTCATCTGTGAGGTCCACATTGTCCCAGAAGTGACTTCTGAAATAGGTGAAACGGAAGTTTGAATCGATGATGTTTCCTTTCTCATCTTTCGGTGCTTCAGGAATGTCAATATCCATAGACATTTTAACGATTTTCGAAACCAGTTTTCCCGGATTGGCTTTCATTAAATTATTCTGATAGTCCGTCACTTCTTTGTTCAATGCATCAATTCTGGTTGTCAATTCCTTATATTTCGGATCCTCAGATTTTAGTTTTGAACGCTCTTCTCCAAGCTTTCCTGCTTCTGATTTTTTTGGTCCGATGAATTTGATATAGTCAATGAATACCTTGTTCTCTTCGGATTTTTTGACCTTCATGTTATCTACAAAATCAGGCGATGCTGTTTCCAGAAATACTTCCTCTTTGTTGTAGATAAATTCGAAATATTTTTGTCCGGGAAGCAAGATCCCTAAGATTCCTGCTGCTTGTTTCGAACCGTCAAATTCGACAACCCCTCCTTTTAATTCGGCCGTATCAGCATAGTACAGTCCTTTTCCGAAATACTTGATAAGGTGAACCGTGGTGTCCTTTTGATTCGCAATCTTAAAGCGAAGTTTTTGTCCGAATATGAATCCTGACGCAAAAAAACAAAGAATAAACAGGCTTGATCTCATAGTATTTTTTGTTGTGATTTAAAGTTACATCTATGACGTTGCAAAAGTATAAAGAGTGGACGATTTAACACTTCATTAACCTTTCAGAATTCATTGTAAATGCCTTTTTTGGCGGTGAGGTAGCTGGAAATAGCGAATAGAACGAAACTAACCAGCATTGCTGCGGGTGCAAAAAGCGAAATTTCTTTACTGATATACAACCCTCCGGATTCGAAAATATCGTCCAGAAAATATTTTAGAAGAAGAAAGGAACCTGAAGAAAATAAACAGATAAGCCCGAACACTTTTAGGAAGTATATCAGGAAACTTTGAACGATGGCCGACGGATGATAGCCAATACGCATCAGGGTTCGCACTTCATATATATTTCGTGACATCAGCAGCTGCATGTATTGAATCAGCACCAGGCCGGAGGCAAACACAGCAATTATGGAAATCCCAAGCACTACAAGAAAGAGTGTCCCAACTACACTTTTCAGCCGGCCAACGAGCATCTGAGCATTTTTTGATTCCAGACCACGTTTCTTTAATAAGGATTCTAATTTTCCAAATTCACTCTCCTTCCCGGATACCATAAGCTGGGTGATCTTTTTATCTCTTGTTGCCGTGAATTTGGCATTGCCGTATTCCATGAACTTACCCGGGACAAGAATGGAAGAAACTTCGTTCGTAAACCCAATAATTCGGGCATCGACGTATTCATTTTTAGTGTCGTCTTTCAATTTGAACTTGAACTTGACATCCATTGCAAGGTCATCTGAGACAGGGGGGATGCCGCTGGCGGACATAAATGTATTCAACATCACGAGAAATTCCCTGGGCATGATGATCGGAACAAATTCATCCCCTTCCTGCCAGTGCCATTTTTTTGATTTCACGTCGAGAAATTTCGGATCCACTGTCTGAATGAAGACGTCTGTTCTGAATCTAGGAACCAGAGGATCTGCTGTTTCGAAGGACACATCGAAATTGTTGCTGATAACCGGTTGCGCATCGGCAATGTAAGGTTCATTCCTGATCTTTTGAATTTCACGTTCTGAGAAATCCATTTTATTCAGGTTCAGGGAACTTGAATTTGATACTTTCTTCTGGACGATCAATGTGTTTGGTCCTAAAATGTCGGCGCCTTTGCCAAATTCATTGACCTTGATAAGGTAATGTATCGCACTGACCAAAAATGTCATTCCAAGAAACGCTCCTGTGAAAGCTATCGCAAGTTGTTTCCTGTCCTGATTTCGAAAAAGCAGTTTATTCAGCATGGCTTATAGGTATAGCGTTTTTGAATAATGAAAACCATGGTCATCGCCCAATGTGGTTAGAACAAACCCTGCCCCAAGTTCTTCGCATCGTTGATCGATGAGTTCCAGACATTTTTTAGAATTTTCCAAGTCTAAGTGAGAAAATGGTTCATCCATAATTAGCAATTCGAAGGGCTGACAGAGGGAACGAATAATCGCTACACGCTGCTGTTGTCCCATGGAAAGGAATTTACACCGCTGCTCCCATTTTTCTCCGATTCCGAGAATTTCCAACATTTCCTTCAACTGTTTTTCGGAGTAGATTCCGGTCAGGTCATTTTTGATTTTGAGGTTTTCTGATACTGCTAATTCTGGAAAGAGCTGAAGGTCCTGAAACACAACAGAAACTCTATTTTGTCTGATTTCAGTCCATTCATCTGCGTTGAAAGAGCGAATATCCCTTCCATCGTAGTCAATGGTACCGCTGTAATCCGAACGCAGGCCAACCGCACAAAAGGTAAAGGTAGATTTTCCTTTTCCACTCGAGGCGTTCAGCAGAATTTTTTCACCCCGGGCAAACTCTGCCATGTGTCCCCAGATGCTTTGTGCTCCGTGTGAGATGGAACTCAGAGGTTCAGGCATTACCTGTTTAAAAGAAATCTTCATGGCGAATTTTTTTTCGAACTTTTCAAGAATCGTTCCAATTCATGGAAACCTGCTGTTTACTGCATCAAGTACGGCTTTTTTCATTTGATCAAAAGATAAAAAGGGGATTGCCATACTTTCGGGATTTCTCCTAAACCAGGTTTCCTGTCTCTTTGCATAGTTTCTTGTGTGCTGTTTGATCAGAGCAACAGCACGAGTCAAGTCAGTTTTTCCCTCATGGAAATCAAAAAGTTCAGAGTATCCCACGGTTCTCAATGCATTGAGGTGCCTCAAGCTGTATAAATTTTTTGTTTCCTCCAACAAACCTGCATCCATCATGGCGTCCACTCTCTCATTGATACGGGTGTACAAATTTTCCCGGAGGTGCTCAATTCTGAAACGTATAATTTCAAAGTCAGGTGTTTTTGAGGTTTTACCGAGAAAGGAGGAGTATGTTTTCCCTGTAAGCCTGACAACTTCCAGTGCACGTATCACCCGCATGGGATTGTTTTTGTCAATTCTGGCGAAATGTTCAGGATCTTTAAGCTCAAGTTCCTTTAGCAGTGAAGAAAGTCCGTCTTTCTGCCATTCTTCGGTTAAAAGTTGTCTGTGCTGCTCGGATACCGGGACATTGTCAAGTCCTTTACAAAGCGCATCAATATACATTCCTGAGCCGCCTGTGAGCAGCACAATTTCGCGTTCTTTGAATTGATCTGTAAGAATCTTTTCCGCCTCCTGACAATACCTTCCTGAGGTTAGTTCATCGTGTATGGAATGTGATCCAATGAAATAATGTTTCACTCCTTTCAGTTCTTCTGCTGTAGGCCGGGCAGTACCGATGAACATTTCTTTGTAAAACTGACGAGAATCTGCGGAGAGCACGCAAGTATTCAAAGCAAGTGCCAGCTCTACGGAAAGTGTAGTTTTTCCTGAAGCCGTTGGACCCTCTATGACAACGAGTAATTTGATTTTAAGATGAATTTATGCAAAGGTAAACTTACTTGTACACAGTTTTCCATTCGAGGTAGCGTTTGTAGATGCTGCGGACGTAGTTATAGGTTCGAGTTCCTCTAAGTGCTCCGTTTTTCACGACAGGGTCGCGGTAGTATTTTGCCTGAGAAAGATTGAGCATCATTACTTCTACGTTGTCATCCCATTTTAGAGGGTCCAGGCCATATTTTTTTGCCAGACGTTGCGCATCTTCCACGTGACTCCTTCCCGCGTTGTACGTAGCGAGCGTAAACTTTTCCCGTTGCACACGGTCGGGAATAGAAGACCATGAACGGAAATCTTTTGATAGTTTCAGCATTCCGCCATTGATTTGTTGTTCCGGACTTGACGTTGGATAGACACCATACAGGGGACCGATACTCGGCATAAACTGCATCATTCCGAATGCTCCACCAAAGCCTTGAACATTCGGATTGAAACGGGATTCTTTATAGGCCACCGAAGCCAGTAAAAGCCAATCCCAGTTGTGACGGGCAGCTGCGCTTTTAAAAGCCAGGTCATAACTGGAGAGTCTGCCATTTCGGAAATTTACTACGTAATCGGTCGATTTAGAAGGAAGGTATTTCAGTTCGAAATACTTTGAATTCAGGTATCCAAAAACATTTCGCGAGGTGAATTGCTTCAGCCAGCGGTCAATTCTGCTCTTCAGGAGAGGACTGTTCTTTCTCATTCCGAAGGCTATTTTTTGTTTAACAGAAACAGGGGTTGAAATGTCGAGGTTATCGAAAAAAAGCTTGTTGAGTTTTGCAACATTTTCCTCTGCTACAGTATAATCGATGACTCCTTTCGATACCATCTCAATGAGTTCTTCTGAACTTACCTGTCCTTCTTGCTCGGAAATGTATATGGTATCACCAATTTCTTCCTGCAAGTTCTCCAGACGCATGCAATAACTCGAATTCTTCCAGACATGAACAGATTGTCGCGCTAATTCATTTGGGTCACGTATCAATTTGCTTACCAATACTTTGCCTTTGGATTTTCGTTGAATCAATACTTGCGGAACACGCAAAAATGGCAACGAGAAGTCTATTTTACGCGTTCGGTCTTTGGTAATAGCATAGTTGCATGCGACCAGATCACCCTCTCCTTCATTCAACATTCTTGTGAGGTCATCGAGATTTGTGACAATTTTAATTTCGAGTTCAACACCGAGTTCACGACAGAATTCTTTGAGGATTTCGTATTCAAAACCCATTCGCTTTCCTCGGTAAATGAAAAATGACGTGGAACTGTTTTCAGCGAGTACGGTCAATTTCCCTTTCTGGAGGATTTCCGGTAAATCTATGTTTACTGCTGCTCCTTCGAATTTTTCCAGTTCTTCACGTGAGTTGCATGACGTTAGAAGCAAAACGAATGATAAGCAAAAGATTTTGAAAATGTATGTAGGTTTTATCGGCATTGGCTGATCAAACAGTGCGGAAATTTACAAAAAAATGACCAAGTCAGGCAGAAAGAAGGAATTCCTGGGTTGCGGAGGTCATGAACTCCCGGAATGCCGCAGTGATTATGTCTTCTCTTTTAAGAAAAACTGTTGGAGCGTTTTTGAGATTGTTTTCAAATGATAGCCGGGCCGAAACACCCTCACAAAGTCGTTCGAGACCGAATGACGTCGGATAGTGGTCGATCCATTTATGCGTTCTTAACCGATGAATAAATCGTTTGAAATCTTCCGGGTAATGTTCCCAGAGTGCCGGAGCGTACGTGTAGAATTTTTCAAGAAAATCGGTGTAGCGGAGTTTTGAATAGTTTTCCCATTCTTTTGCAAGAAGGTGGTCGTAGAATAAATCGATTGCGATAGGTGCAACCTTGGGAAGTTGCTCATACAGCTGTCTTTTTAAATTGACTGTGGATTCATGCGTGTCGATAAAGTGATCGATGCGTCTGTGCAAGAGAATTCCTTCAGCGATTTTTTTTGGAAATTGTTCAAAGTTTCTGCCTTTTACGCTGTCGCCAAATAAATTGGCATACATCAACTCTACGTCATTGTCGGAAAAATAGAGATGGCCTAGAAGGTTCATAATAAAAAAGGACCCCGAGGGATCCTTTCCTTTTTAATATTCATCTTCGTTGAATAGAAAATCCTCTCTCGATGGATAGTCCGGCCAAATTTCCTCGATGCTTTCATACACATCTCCTTCGTCTTCCAGATCCTGAAGGTTTTCTACAACCTCAAGAGGCGCTCCTGTCCTAATGGCAAAATCAATCAACTCATCCTTTGCTGCGGGCCATGGTGCATCTTCAAGGTAGGATGCAAGTTCTAATGTCCAGTACATTTTCCTCTTATTTAGTGGGGTTTATTTTCCGCAAAAATATACTTTATTTAAAATTTTCCAAATTTGTTTTTCTGAACCTCAAAAAAGAGTTTTCAACACTTACATTCTTGGCTTCCAAGGTTGCTCTTGTGCATTCGTGTCTTTGGCCAGTTGTCGGCTGAGAACAAAGAGGTAATCACTCAGTCTGTTCATGTAGGAAATGACTAATGGAGCAACGAATTCATTTTGTGACAGGTCAACAATAATTCTCTCTGCGCGACGGCACACACATCGTGCTACGTGACAAAACGAAACTGCTGGATGTCCACCCGGCAGCACAAAGAACCGCATTTCAGGCAATCCTGCGTCCATTTCGTCCACCCAGCTTTCCAACAGTTGAATGTCAGATTCATGAAGGTCGGGTATTTTCATGTTTGATTTTTCCGGATCTGAAGCTAAACTTGAACCAATTGTAAAGAGTCTGTCCTGGATTTCGATAAGTTGAGTGCTATATTTTTGATGAATACTTTGGTCACGGACAACGCCGATGTAGGAGTTTAATTCATCGATGGTTCCGTAAGATTCTATGCGCAATGAACTCTTTGATACCCTTGTTCCGCCGATCAATCCTGTCGTGCCGGTATCTCCCTTTTTTGTGTATATTTTCATGCTGTATTAAGTTTTTCTTTAAGCTCGGCGATTCGTGCTTTTTTGCCCTGAATGCGAATGTTTTTGGCAGTATCTGTAAAATACCTGTGGTGCTCAGTCATGTAATGGTATTGAAATGCTATCCATTCGTTGTCTGTCATGACCGTTCCAAAATTTTCCAGTTCTTGCCTCAATTTTGATGCTATCTGATAATAATCCGCTCTGCCAAGGTAATCATGGTCTGCGTCACACATGATTTTTTGCAGCAGATCTTGAGGTGCATTGCCACTGGAAGTTGCCAGAATGATGTTTTGAATTATTTTTATTTGATCCTGAGAATACCCAAATTTTGGCAGTTTGTCTCCTGCCATTTTTATTGCGAATGGCTCATTATGATCGGGTTGCAGTATGAAACCTGCATCATGATACAGAACTGCGGTGCGCAAAAGAACGATAGAAGCCTCATCTACACCTTCAAGTCTCGCATACCGAATCGCAGCCTTTTCTACATTGAGCGTGTGGTTGACGTCATGGTAAACTACATCTTCAGGAAGCAAGGCTTTCAAGTGATTGATTATATCTTTTCGCATGTGCTCAAAATCGATTGGGCTCAGACCGCACATTTTTCGGATTTCCACATTGGCGAATCTTCCTTCACCGTACATAGAAAATTCCTTTTTGAGAAGTTCCAGGTAATACATGTTTATTTGGCCCCCACGTTTGTGAATGTTCACTAATCCAGTAGGATTAAGAAGGGTAAATGCCTCCAATTCTGAAGCTACAGGTTCTGTGATCAATATAGATCCGGCTTTTGATGACTGTTCGGCACGCGCTGCAATGTTGACAGTATCGCCCCAAACGTCAAAACTCATTTTTTGTGAACCTATAATTCCCGCTACTAGAGGTCCCATGTGTATACCAATCCTCATTTCCCAAAACTCTTTGTTCAGCGCTATTGATAGCTGCTTTTCATTGAGAATAAAATCTCTCATTTCGATTGCAGCCAGAGCCGCTCTCATTGCGGGATGTGGAAGGTCCTCTGTGACTCCAGCAATTGCCATGTAGGCGTCTCCGATTGTTTTAACTTTTTCGAGCTTGTAGCGGTGAATAATCTCGTCAAACTGGGTGAAATAATAATCCAGTTTTTTCAATAAAGCAATCGGTTTCATATTCCGAGCTTTAGAAGAGAACTCAATAAAATCGGTAAACAACACTACTCCGTTTTCAACTCTTTTTGGAGAAAATTTATTGTACAGATTCAGATCCTCCAATACATTTCTTGGAAGAATATTGTTGAGCAATTGATTGATTCGCTGATCCTTGTAAAAAAGTGTCTTGAAAACATCGATCTTGGCTTTGATCAAATTGGGGTTGAATGGGATTGTGATGTAATCAACTGCTCCCTCATGAAGTCCTTTTACGAGTTTAACGGCGGAGGCGGAATTCTGGGTTATGACAAGCTTATACATTGACCGTTGGGAACTCATCTCTTTCAGAGAGTGAAGAAGTTCTAATCCTCCGAACTCCGGGTCGTCAATGTTGATGAGCAAAATCCCAATTTCTTTCTGCTGAATGATTGGAAGGGCTTGTTCAATATGATCCGCAAACAGTACATTGTTCCCGCCACCGGAAAGAATTGCCTTCAATCCTTTCTGATTTTTGGGATCTGCATCAATGATCAGGATATTTATAAACCGTTCCACTTAATAGATTCTACCACTAATGTAAGGAAAGCCTTTGGAATAAACTGTTCGAGGAATAAATTCGTGTATATCTATTTAAAGACTTGAAATTGCTTCCTCGATATTCAGTTCTATTTTAAAATGGTCCAAGATTTTTCTGAGTACCCTGTCTACAACAGCGTCGGGACAAGAGGCTCCTGAAGTAACTATTATCCGAATCGGAGAATTTTTTCCTTCAAAAGGATCAGCTGTACTGATTGTATGTGAATGAATATCGAAGCTGTTCAGTTTTCCGTCGTCTGATATGTCTTTATCTGAGCGGATGAAATAGGTTGGAAATTTCTGTTCGAGTAATTCTACAAGGTGCGTGGTGTTTGAACTGTTGTGACCTCCAATTACTACTGCGAAATCGGCCTCTATTTCCATTAACCCGTAGGTGGCAGACTGGTTGTCATTGGTGGCGTAACAAAGGGTGTCTCTCGTGTCCGCAATGTGATTCCGAATTGCGGCTTCTCCATAACGTTCAATCATAACTGTCCGGAGATAGTTCGTTATTTCTAAGGTGTCTGATGCCAACATAGTGGTTTGATTGACCACGCCAATTTTTTGTAAGTCTTTTTCCGGATCGAATCCTTCGGATAATTTTCCCTCAAAAAAACTTAGGAACTGTTCTTTGGGCACATTCCCATAAATGTATTCTCCAAGGAATATGGCTTCGCTCAAGTCCTTAATGATCAGGGAAGGAGCATTTTTATCGCTGTGAGAAAAAGTTGCTCTTGTCTCCTCGTGATTGTATTTTCCATGAATGATGATCGTATGGCCGTCTGCGCCAAGTTTTTCAGAACGGTTCCATACTTTCTCAACAAACGGACATGTCGTATTGTAACGTTCTACATTCACTCCGATATCTTCAAGTTTTGAGGCAATTTCAAGCGTCGTTCCAAAGGCTGGAATGATGACAATATCTTCTGCAGTCAATTCTGACCAGTCGATTATTTGATTTCCTTTCGTATCCTGAATGAATTTAAGAGCATGAGAGAGTAGGTCTTCATTGACCTCAGGATTGTGAATCATCTGGCTAAGAAGAAAAATTCGTTTGTCCGGATTTTCCTGTATCGCACGGTAAGAGATCTCAATTGCATTTTCAACCCCGTAACAAAACCCGAAATGGCGTGCAAGAATGAATTTAACCTGTCCGAAATCGATTATGCTTGGAGTAAAATCCTTCTTTCTGGGATCATGTAATTTTCGTTGCGCCTTGACTTTTGCAATAATGGGCGAACGATAGAATTCAGGGATTTCGAATTGTTTCATGAATGTAGTTCCTGCAAAGATAACAGTTCAATGAAATGAAAGTTTAAAACCCCGAACATTGTCCGGGGTTTCGTTTTGGATCAATTCAGGTAGATGCCCTGTTTGTCTTTGTTATATTTCACTTTGTAACCGAAAGGAATTGTTTTGGACTCTTTAGGTTTAAGGTCGAACTTCCATTCTATGAGTCCCGTAGATGGAGTGATTTCACCCTTGCTCAGTTCAAGTGATTCGATGAGAATATCTGCATTTTGTGTAATCGGCAACTGATCCTGAATGACCAATTCGATGCCACTGGCTTTGAGGTTTTTCACTTCAATACTGAAGGACATGGTCTTCTCAATCTTGTCGCCAACGATCTTTTCTTTACAATCCTTTTTCATGAGCGTCCGTTTTACAATTATATTCGGATCTCTTCCCATGCTCAGATTTAAGGTGTCTTCCATGGTCGTCGGATCAATGTATGTTTCCCCGACATAGCTGCCATCAAAGAATATATTTGCCTGTGCAGGAACCAATCCGAGTTCATCCAGTTTGGATAGTTGGGCGACCAGATACACGGATGCATCCAGTTTAGGTACTGAATAGTATTTGTAATTCGCATCGAGGTCCGCCACTTTGATGAGTACCATGTGCTGTTCGTTATTGGATTTAATTGAATAGGGCAGGTCAATGCGAAATTCTGCAGAAGTCAGTTGACGAATCGTTTGAACGAACTGTGCCGATGTTTGACTGATTACCTCTTCATTTTGATCCTCCAGGGTGTTTGAGTAGGCCATTCCTTTCTCTGCTTCAGCCTTTCTGGTAGCTGCAGCTTGCGGGATCGAATACATGTCGTTTTTGTATGCATAAAAGTCAACATACCAGGGGTGTAGTGTTGGTTTAGTTTTATTTTGGTAAGGATTGTTCGTAGAAATATTCAGTTTCACATTTTCCCAGTCCAGGCCACTGTTCTGGAAAACTTGCGCTTTATAGGTCAGGTTTATTTTGGATGTCAGACCGTCGCTTCTAAGGTCATACAATGGGACCCATCCTGCGTTTTGAATAAGGTAAGAGATGTTCATTTTGCCTGTTACGGCTTCTTTGGCTGAAACGGTGACAATCACACGGTGAACCGGTCCTGTTTCCT
The DNA here is from genome assembly GCA_041178485.1 of Bacteroidota bacterium. Lineage (GTDB taxonomy): Bacteria > Bacteroidota > Bacteroidia > Flavobacteriales_D > Crocinitomicaceae > M0103. Next base: position 29,557 of record JBEGVI010000103.1, read on the forward strand.
GAGGGTATGTCTCACTGTTTTCATGTTGTTTCAATTTGAGCAGACGCTCATCCATTTTTCTTTTTTTCTCTTGTTTGTCTGATCTTTTTCTGAAGAGTACAGATAATTTTTTGTTGATTTCCAGCATTTTAGAGGCGTAGTAGTCTACGGTTTGCTTGAGTAGGTTAATAGAGTCGTTTACTTTGCCTTGTCCTTTCACAGCCCCGTTGTTTGACAGTATGTTTTTTGTCGCCGTGAGTACATCGATCTCATCTTGTAGGTCCTGAATGTCGTAGCTGATTTGTTTAATGGAATCCTCCAATACGCGTATTTCGTTCCTGATTTTAAGAGGAAGGCCTTCAAGATTTACCTCTTCCGGTTTTGGGTAAAAGATGCTGTGTTTCGAATCCAGGATAACCACGTTGCCCGTCGCTTTAACCTGAAGGCTCTTAGGATCAATGTATGGACTGATCCCTTCAATGATGATCTCTGTTATTCCGGGTTTTGCATTGTAAGATGCTTTTTGATAAAGTTGGGCACCCTGAGCATAAACCGTTACATCTGTAATGGTTGATTTGACGATTTCCTTGTCTCCGGCTTTGGAATAAAGGGCAGGAATGGATATGATTGCTGCAAGAATGAATGTTTTCATGACGTTTAATTTTTCAGGCTGTACAGGTTTGTCTATTTTTGGTTGAAAATGATCTGAAAATTTTATGAAAACACTGCGTTTCCTGCATAGGTCATGGTGGATCCGGGGGACCCTTGGATTGATTTTATGCTTAGTGTTTTGGTCAAACTTCTGTGTTTATTACGAAAGCAGGGATTTCATCTCGAGTAACATGCGAGATCTGCCTCAGAAAAAGTATGCGCTTGTTTTAGGAACTTCCAGTAAACTCAGAAATGGCAGGAGCAACATCTATTTCCGTAAACGGATCAACGCCTGCTGGAGGTTATACAGAGAGGGGAAAATTAAATATGTTCTGGTCAGCGGAGACAATGGAATTAAAAGTTACAATGAACCTGAAACGATTCGTGACGCGCTTATGGAATCCGGAATTCCTTCCAGCCATATCGTTCTGGATTATGCCGGATTTGATACGTATGATTCAATGGTCAGAGCTAAAGAAGTTTTCGGTTTGAGCTCCTTCATCGTGGTTTCGCAACATTTTCACAATCTTCGCGCGGTATTCATTGCTCGCAGAAAAGGAATGGAGGTGTACGGGTATAACGCAGGAGATGCCTCTGCAGCGTCCGGGTACAAAATGCGTTTCAGAGAGTATTTCGCACGTGTAAAAGCCTATCTGGATGTGCTGTTCAATGTTCGTCCGAAATTCTTGGGCAAAAAGGAAGCGATTCCTTAGATCAGTGCTTTGATTTCACGGATAATACGTTCAGCAAGGTCATTTGCCATTTGTTCATTCTGACTTTCCGAGTAGATACGTATGATTGGTTCCGTATTGCTTTTTCTCAGGTGGACCCACTCTTTACCAATGTATATCTTCACGCCATCTGTGGTGTCAACTTCCTCATGAGCATAGTTGACTGACATATACATCAGAATTTGGTCCACATCAATGTCCGGTGTGAGTTCGATCTTATTTTTTGAAATGGTATATTTCGGATAACTGTCGCGCAATTCTGAAACTTTCATTTTCTTCTCTGCCAAAAGACTAAGGAACAATGCAATGCCAACCAAAGAGTCACGTCCGTAGTGCAATTCCGGATAAATAACACCACCGTTTCCTTCACCTCCGATCACAGCTCCAATCTCCTTCATTTTGGAAACCACATTCACTTCTCCAACGGCAGCCGCGGCGTATGTCAATCCGCGAGCCTCTGTAATATCGCGCAATGCGCGGGTAGAGGAGAGGTTGGATACGGTAGGACCGGGAGTTTTGGACAGGACATAATCTGCAACAGCAACGAGCGTATATTCTTCGCCGAACATACTGCCATCTTCGCACACCAATGCGAGGCGATCTACGTCCGGATCAACTGTAATTCCAAGTTCAGCACCGGTCTCCTTGATCTTTGCCGATAAATCGGTAAGGTGCTCCGGAAGTGGTTCCGGATTGTGAGGAAAATGGCCGTTCGGTTCACAATACAATTCGGTAATTTGACGCACCCCCAAAGCGCGCAAGAGTGCCGGAACAAAGATTCCGCCTGAGGAATTTACGGCATCTACCACCACCTTGAAATTTGCAGCTTTGATAGCTTCTGCATTGACAAGTGGGAGTTGAAGGATCGCATCTATATGTTTTTCGAGGTAAGAATTGTCATGTGTAACTTTTCCAAGTGAATCTACATCTGCAAAATCGTAACTTTCAGCCTCTGCTATAGCCAAAACTTCTTCGCCATCTGAACCGGAAATGAACTCTCCTTTTTCGTTCAGCAGCTTAAGCGCATTCCATTGCTTCGGATTGTGACTCGCTGTGAGAATAATTCCTCCGTGGGCTTTTTCCATTGGGACAGCAACTTCTACGGTCGGAGTTGTTGAAAGTCCAAGATCGATTACATCAATCCCTAATCCCGTAAGAGTAGATATCACCAGGTCAGAGATCATTTTTCCTGAAATTCGGGCATCCCTACCGATGACTACTTTGACCGACGAACCCTCAGAGCGATTTTTCAACCACGTTCCGTAGGCCGCAGCAAATTTCACAGCATCCACAGGAGTGAGTCCTTCATTGACTTTTCCTCCAATTGTTCCACGAATTCCGGATATAGATTTTATGAGTGTCATGTTTGTTGAAGTTAGAAGTTTTTGAATTGGCCGATCGCTGGGATAGGTTCAGAAGATATTCAGTGTATTGAATTTTTAAATGAGCATTCAACTATTTGGTAAACCCAATTTGGCTTTTAGGTTTAAATTGTTGTTTCAAATCAATCATTTTGAGACAAGCGACGGCGCATTCTACACCTTTATTACCATGCTTGCCTCCTGAGCGGTCAATCGATTGCTGAATGTTGTTATCGGTCAGCACACAAAAAGCAACCGGCTTGTTGTATTTCAGCGTTACGTCCTTTATCCCTTGAGTGGTTCCTTCGCATACAAAATCAAAATGTTTGGTTTCACCCTGAATGACAGTGCCTATTGCTACCACGCCATCGACGTCCGTATATTCAAGGAGGTATTGAGCACCAAGTGGTAATTCAAATGCCCCGGGAACAAAACGAACAAGGATGTTTTCTTCTTTGACGCCTGCCTGAACTAAGGTTTCTCTGGCTCCTTTCAATAGGTTCAGGGTGATGTTCTCATTCCATTCTGAAACAACAATGCCGACTTTAAAATCGGCACCGTTCGGAACAAAGTCCTTATTGAATTCAGATAAATTACGACCTTCAGTGGCCATGTTTATTTAGTTGTTTTGTTGGAGGCACGAGCGATGTATTTATCGATGGCCTTTTGATTTCCAAAACCGGAATAGTCATCTCTGATCTTCGTGTAACATTCTGTAGCTTTTTCAAAATTTTTATTTTTTTCTGCGCAAAGACCAGCTTTGAAAAGATACATCGGTGTAGTCATTTCATTCTCATTGATACCGGCTGCTTCAAGGTAGAGTTCAAAAGCTTTTTCATACTCTTTCATTTCGCTGTGACAATCGCCCTGCAATCCGACTGCCATCGCAGAAAGATACGTATCGCTTGCGTCTACATCTTCTAATTGATCCAGTGCTTTTCTGAATTCACCTTTTGCCATGTACTGACGGGCAAGGATGAATTGTGCATTTTCACCTCCGATTTTACCGTCATACTTTTTCACCACGGATTCGAGCTCATCGATCGCAAGATCTGTGGAATCTTTGGCAGCATAGTTCAACCCTACCCAAAAAGAATCTTTAGATTTTTCGTTGGAAGGATTCCAGATAAACTGACGGTAAAGGAAGAATAGGAGCACGGCCCCGAACAAACCTCCGAATATATATACGAACAGTTTTGTTTGCTTGTCTGATTTGAACTGGTTTTTCAGGTTTTCAAAAGGAGAATTATCCGACATTACTTAACATTTAGACGCGCAAAATTAGTTTTTTTTTTTAATTCATTCTGCTTTAATTTTCAACAAGCTACAACCACCGACTTCGCGTGTAAAAATATCTGTGGCTGACTTTCATTCCCGCATCCAATTCACTACCTTTGTTTCATGCACCTGTGTGATCTTCAGCTCATCAATTTTAAGAACTATGAAGATGCCGAAATCCGTCTGTGTCCCAATGTCAATTCTTTTGTGGGCCGCAACGGTTCGGGCAAAACAAATGTGCTGGATGCCATCTACTATTTGAGCTTGTGTAAGTCGTACCTGAATGTGATGGACCGGCAGAACATACGCTTTGATCAGGCTTTTTTTTCAATTCAGGGAAACTGGGAGAAAGACGGCCAGAAAGTCCATATTCATTGTGCGGTAAAGAACGGCGCAAAAAAGGTGTTCAAGCGAAACAAAAAGGAATACGAAAAACTTGCAGATCACATCGGTCAGTTTCCGGTGGTCATGATCTCGCCTTACGATCGTGATTTGATTTCTGAGGGCAGTGAACTTCGCCGCAAATGGATAGACGGGATCATTTCCCAATTCGACAGAGTCTATCTTGAAAAGGTTCAACGATACGGGAAAGTACTCGAACAGCGAAATGCACTTTTAAAGAACATGCATGACCACCGAATTTTTGATAAGGAGTCAATCGAGGTGTGGGACGAACAATTGTCTGAACTTGGGACAGAGATCCACCGAAAAAGAACTGCCTTCATTGGAGAATTCCGGGAAGTTTTTCAAGAACGCTATGCGTATATCGGGGAATCTTCAGAAGAGGTAGGTCTGGAATACCGTTCCCAATTGAATGATTCAGATCTCCTCTCCTTGCTCAAGGAGAACGAACGCAAGGATCTGTACACGCAGTATACGAATTGCGGAATTCACAAGGATGACCTGGTTTTTACGATCAAAGGACACCCTGTAAAGAAATTCGGTTCACAGGGACAACAGAAGTCTTATATAATTGCTCTTCGACTTGCTCAGTACGAATGGCTTAAACAACACCTGAATACAACGCCTGTTTTGCTGCTGGACGATATTTTTGACAAACTTGATCAGGAGCGTGTGACAAAATTGCTAAGTCTTGTATCTGAGCATTACTTCGGTCAAGTTGTGGTCACGGATACAGATGAAGAGCGTATACGCACTATCTTTGACCACACGGACACAGAGCACAAGCTCTTTCTTGTTGACCAGGGCAGGGTAAGTGAATTGTTAACCGAAACACATTAATGTACATGGAAGATATCCGCAGAACATCCAATGAAACACCGTTGGGTCAGGTCATCGAAAAGTTGATGAAAGCCTACCGGTTGGATGGTAAACTGAAGGAAATGGATGTGCTGGCCGCCTGGCCGGAGATGATGGGGAGTGCGGTGGCCAATCGAACAAAAGAGCTATTCATTAAAAATAAAGTGTTGCATATCCATCTGGATTCTTCTGTAATGCGGGATGAATTAGCACACGGTAAGCAAATTATTCTTCAGCGAGTAAATGATAAGGCCGGATTTGAGATAATTACAGATATTTGGTTCTCTTAGAGTTTAGGGATTTTTAATTTGTGATTCTTTAACACTTTCGCGGGAAAGTGAAATCCCTAATTCCGAATTACAAAGTTAAAATGGTTAATTTTGCGCCCTCATGTTCAAAAAAGGCTGGATTACCATATTGTTTCTGGTGTTTTCTTCCGCAATAGTCTGTGCTCAGGTTCAGGCTGTTTACGGAAAGAGCGATTACAATTTTTGGATTTCATTGCCTGCGGACAGCATTCTGAAAAGCAAGCCTCCTGTTCTTATCTTTCTGCACGGCAAAAGTTTGTCAGGATCGGATTTAAACATGGTCAGGAGGTATGGTGTGATCCACGAAATCGATAAGGGAAGAAGTTTTCCTGCAATTGTTATCGCGCCGCAGGTACCGTATGGAAAATCTTGGGAGCCTAAGAAGATTAAGAAGGTTTTAGAGTATGTTCAAAGTCAGTACAACACGGATTCCAGTCGGGTGTATGTAACCGGGATGAGTTTGGGAGCCTATGGCACCTTGCATTTTGCCGGAGCATATCCCGAGCTTGTTGCTGCTGCCGTTGCACTGTGCGGGGGAGGCAATGTCAACGATGCGTACAATTTGTCGCAGGTTCCACTCTGGATACAGCATGGCAATCGCGACAGTGCCGTTCCGATCTCTGAATCCGAAAAGATTGTGAAGGCCATTACGGAATGTGAGGGCGGAGAGAATTTGAAATACACCGTGGTTCAAGGTGCGAACCATGGCGACCTTGAAAAAGCCTTTCGAACGGACGAGATTTACGATTGGATGTTTCAATATTCCAAAGCAGTAGAGAAAGTAACAGAACTTCCGAAGAAGTAGGTTTTAACCTTCCTTGTGATGTGGAGGAAAGGTGCAGGGAATCTTTGATACACGGTCGTGTAACACAATACTTCCCGTTACGCCGACATTCAACGAGGAATTCCCCGGAAGTTTAATGACATAGTGGCATTTTTCCAGGATTTCTTTGGGCAGGCCTTCGTCCTCAGCTCCCAGCAAATAAATGGCGCGTTTGGGATGTTCAAATGCATGCAGGTATTCTGCGTTCTCCGTGATTTCCACACCAATTAGTCTGCAATCGTGAGGTATATTCTCAAGAAGATCCTCAAAACTGCGGTAATGGAACAAGGGAATGCGTGACCATGCCTTTACGACATCCGAAGTTTGTTTTTTATACTTTTTCTCGATCGTAAAAATGTACGAAGCACCAAGTACGTAAGCCGATCGCCAAAGAGTGCCGATATTGTGTTCCGTTTTCCCCCGAAATACACCAATTGCGAAATAGCCTTCATTCGTTTTTGTTTTCATGTTGCAGCGGTTGTCTTTTTCATGAATTTATTGTTCGATAGAGGCATATTTTTCCAAATCAACTGAATAGACCTTTTTGAATCCATTTGAATTTGCTGCAATGAAGTAAAGTGTATTATCGAAAATTCTTACTTTTTCAGGGTAGGAGACCTCCCGTAAATTCAGTGTTTCCTGGATAGTTCCATTTTCAATATTGAGTTTGCTCAAAGAAAACATGGCTTTGTTCGGGTTGGTCACGTAAAACTTATCGGTGTAAGGATCCCGCATCATGCGACTCTCGGGTAAATCATTGCCTTCCACGGCGGCTGTATGTATTTGTTTTCCCGTGTTTGAAAAAACGTAAAGGCGACCTTTCGAAAAGTCAACGGTTACAACACACAGATGGACACGCTCCGATTGAATATTTAATTTGCTGGCCACCTGCATCGCAATGAAATCTTGTCCATTCCTCAAGGTTTGCGCAGCCGTACATGTGGTGGCTCGGTTTTGAGAATTTACCATGTACTGATAGTTCAATGGAATTGAATCTACTATTCTGGGATTGCCATTCGTCTTTGCTTTAAATAAACTGATTTGTTCATACATGGAATAATATCCTAATGTATCGAAAGAGCTGAATACGTTGTAGGAAGTGTCCTTATCATAATAGTTCAAAGAATATTTTCTGTTCAAGTAACCGTAGTTTTCATCCATGAATATCGAGTCACCGCAATACACCAGATTTTGAATATTTCCCTCAAATTGCCACTTCGGAATGACATTCGAAAAGTGTAACTTATCGTCCATCCAAGCTTCATAGATCGAATCCATTGAATGAATCAGGAAATTTCCTTTACAATCTACGGAGACACTGGAAGGTGTAAAAGCAAGCGGATACCGCTTTTTAGTTCCAGTGATCTCATTAATCTCCAAAAAATAGTCTTTATTCACTGATTTTAAGGTGATGTGACTTTTATCAGGAAACACATAGTAATCGATAAGATGCTCGTTGACTTCTCCATCAAATTTTTTTACTCGGTTGCCGTTCAGGGTAATTTCTTCCAGAATAACCGGTGGATTAACAAGTTGAAAAAAGACAATTGCCGTGTCTCCCGAAAAGGAGTCGTTGGCGATAAACTGATCGCGCGTTTTCCCTTTTCTCAAAGTGATCGTATCATTTTTTTGAACAGCGATCGTAAAAAAACCAGTTTGACCTGAACTTTTTAGAACTAATTTCTGGTTCACGAAAACGGCTGCATCTGTTACCGGAATGTTATTTTCATTCAGTATGTATCCTTTGACGGTAAGCATTTGCGATCTTCCGGTGAAACATGCCGTCAACAGTAGGGTCAGAAAGATCGTTTTTAGAGGTGACAATTGGATGAAATGATTCACAGGAGGTTTTTCCGGTTTGTAAGTGAAAGTAACGAATTTGTTTTGAATCAATTCCCATCTTTGTAAAAATAAACGTAGCCATGGAATTTATATCCGCCGAACTAGACAGGTATGTGTGTGCACACTCGGAGAATGAACCAGAAGTATTGCGCGATCTCAATCGGAAGACACATTTGTCTGTTCTTCAGCCTCGTATGTTAAGCGGTCATTTTCAGGGGAGGGTTCTTAGTATGCTCTCACACATGATCCGACCGCATCGCGTCCTTGAAATTGGAACTTATACCGGTTACTCGGCGTTGTGTTTTGCGGAAGGGCTAACAGAGGATGGAAAGGTAATTACGATTGATGTAAACGAAGAACTGGAAGAGTTGGTGAGAGCATACATTTCAAAAGCAGGAATGGAGCATAAGATCGATTATCGGATTGGGGATGCTGCCCAACTCATTCCTGCAATTGAAGATCAGTTTGACATTGTGTTCATTGATGCTGATAAGAAAAACTACTGCAATTATTATAACCTTGTCTTCGACAAAGTGAGAAAAGGAGGGTACATCATTGCGGACAATGTTCTTTGGTCCGGAAAAGTTCTTGAGAATTACGATGCCCTTGACCGAGAAACAAAGGTGTTAATGGAATACAACCGAATGGTTCACGAAGATAAACGAGTTCAGGAAGTGCTGTTGCCTATTCGAGATGGACTGATGGTAGCGAGAAAAATTTAAATCAACAGATTTGGAGCGCTCAACATAAGAGCGAAAAAAACACTTCAAAAATTACAAAATGCATCTCCAGATACTGTATCAAGACGACCAGCTTGTTGCCATCAATAAACCACATGGTTTACTGGTGCATCGTTCGGTAATTGCCACAGATGCAGACGAGTTCGCGGTTCAAATTTTAAGAGATCAGATAGGCCAAAAAGTGTACCCGGTACATCGCCTGGATCGAAAAACAGGTGGGGTGTTGTTGTTTGCAAAGGATGAGAATACGAACAGTCAACTTCAGCAGTCCTTTATGAATTCGTTAGTATCGAAGAAATACCTTGCCATCGTCAGAGGGTATACTCCTGAAAAAGGAACCATCGATTATCCTCTCGCTACAGACAAAGGAAAAATTCAGAATTCCATTACACATTTCCGGACCTGCCGTCATTTTGAGATTCCGATACCATTTGGCAAGTTTGAAACGTCTCGCTATTCTCTGGTCGAGGTGCTGCCGGACACAGGAAGAATGCATCAAATCCGCAAGCATTTTGCACACATTTTTCATCCAATCATAGGGGATCGGCCGTATGGCTGTAACAAACAGAATAAACTCTTTCTGGAAAATTGGAACATGAACACGATGTTGCTGCACGCATCCGAGCTTCAGTTCAGACACCCGGTAACGGAAGAAAATATAGCCGTCAAGGCCAATATACAAAGTGAATTTGAGCGAATAAAAAATATGCTTTATGAATTGTCGTCTCAAAATAAACTAGAAGATACATTTGATGAAATCATCGCTCCGTAACTTAAAAAAGGCATTGTTTTTATATGTCCCAATTAATCAGTAGATTGCGGGTTCAAATGAATCGTTTGAACAGCAAGCAAAAAATGAAAGTTGTGTATATTGGTGTGCTCATTTGCATATTCAACTGTTTTTCGGTATTCTCTCAGGAGGTTATTTCTACGCAAGGAGAGACGTATTCGAATGCATCGGCGAATATCGACTTTACCATTGGTGAAACAGTTATTCACACCGTATCTGACGGATCAAATGAGCTGACCCAAGGATTTCATCAGACGACATGGATCTTTTTGGGCATAGAGGATTTTAGCCAGGAAGTTCAGATTAACTTGTATCCCAACCCTTCAGTAGATGTAATAACCATTGAATCTTCAGAATACAAGGAACATTTATTTGAAATGTTTGATTCAGGAGGAAAATTGGTTTTGCAGGGTGAACTTGTTGCAGAAAAAACTCACATTAAAGGAATGGATCTTGCGCCGGGAAATTATGCTCTCACGATTCGTAAAGAAGGGCGGGTTCTGAAGACTTTCAAATTGCTTAAATCCTATTAAATCACTCCTTATGAAGAGATGTGTATTTTTACTTTTTGCTTTGTTTTGTTTGGTTAATCTATTTGCTCAGGCACCGGAGGGATTTAAATACCAAGCGGTAGTTCGCAATGCATCCAATGCAATCTTGAATAATCAGCCGGTTAGTTTGAGAATGACCATCCAACAGGGTTCGATTGGTGGTGTAACAGTTTATTCAGAGACATTTTCAGTGACAACCAATGCCTATGGCTTAGTGAATTTGGAAATTGGAAATGGTACACCGATGAGCGGTTCCTTTGCTTCCATAGATTGGGCAAATGGTCCCTATTTCATTGAAACAGCCGCAGACGTGACCGGAGGAACGAACTATTCGGTTATGGGTACAAGTCAATTGTTGAGTGTGCCTTATGCATTGTACGCAAAAAATTCGGGGAGTTCAACTCCTGGTCCACAGGGTCCACAGGGTTCAGTAGGTCCGTCCGGAATGGATGGTTTGAGTGCTTACGAAATAGCTGTAGCAAACGGTTTTGTTGGAACAGAATCAGAGTGGTTGGTTTCCTTAGAGGGAGCGCAAGGTCTTCAGGGAAATGACGGTCCGGCCGGTGAGGCAGGAGTGGATGGCTTAAGTGCATATCAATCATGGCTGGCATTGGGCAATACCGGAACGGAAGCTGATTTCATTGCTTCGTTAACGGGGCCTCAAGGACCGACGGGGTTATTGATGAACGGTTCATCACCTGGGAATACTCCATATTGGGATGGAAACCAATGGGTAATTGATGGCTCCAATCTCTTTAATAACGGCGGTTCCATAGGAATAGGAACTATCACACCTGCCTCCTCAGCAATCCTTGACATCAATTCAACCACCCAGGGAGTGTTGGCGCCGAGGATGACTACAGTACAAAGGAATGCCATAGTAAATCCTGCAAATGGACTCATGATTTTCAATACCACCTCAGGTTGCCTGAATTACTTCTTTAATGGCAACTGGTATAAACTCTGTGGCATTATCTCAACTGCTCCGGCTGCACCAGTATTTCTATCATCCACACCATCAAGTCCATCAAATAGCTCAACCACACCAACGCTTATGCTAAATAGCGAAGAAGGAAATACCGTGGAGATCTATACAACTGTTGATTGTTCTGGGAGCCCTATAGCCTCGGGAGTAGCAGGTATCGGTGGAAACGTATCCATCCCCGTAAGTGTTTCAAGCAATTCAACCTCCGTTTTTACAGCTACAGCAACCGATACAGAGGAAAACATAAGTCCTTGCTCGAGTACCTTCACCTATATTCATGAAAACATTCCGCCAAGCGTACCTGTGATCGTATCTTCGAATCCTGCCAGTCCTTCACAATCTTCGAATCCAACATTGACAATTAGCGGTGAACCGGGATCAACAGTATCGGTTTTCGCTGATGGAAGTTGCTCTGGAGTACCATTAGCCACTGCTCTTGTAGATGGAACAGGTACCGCAAGTGTTTTAATTTCAGTTCCACAAAACAGTACCACAACTCTCACTGCATTGGCCACTGATGCCGCTGGAAATAGCAGCTCTTGTTCCGCATCCTTTACTTATACGCATGATAATAGTGCACCTGGGCTAGCAACATTTACGGGGTCAACCCCTGTGAGTCCGTCAAATTCAACTACCACTCCATTGCTTAATTTAACTGGTGAACCTGGAGCAACAATCTCAATCTACAATAGTGCCTCATGTACAGGCACACCTGTTGGCTCCGGTGTCTTTGATGGTTCTGGAAATGCATCTATTCAAGTGGTTGCGAATACAAATTCAACGACCCAATTTACTGCAAGTGTGACAGATCAAGCAGGAAATGTAAGTGCGTGTTCTTCAATCTTTACCTATACGCATGACGATACTGCTCCCTCAACACCAACTATTGTCAGTTCTTCCCCGGTAAGCCCAAGCCCTTCTTCCACTACACCGACTCTAACAGTTACAGGTGGTGAACCCGGTTCGCTTTGCAGGATCTATAATTCGAGTAATTGTTCGGGCACGATTGTAGCGACCGCAACATTCGATGGCAGTGGAACAGCTAGTATAGCGATCAATGTTACAGCTAACTCAACGACACAATTCACTGCACAAGCAATAGATGGGGCCGGAAATACGAGTTCATGCTCAAATGTATTCACTTATACGCATGATAATATTGTGCCCCTAACACCAACCATTGTCAGTTCTTCTCCAGCAAGTCCAAGCCCTTCTTCTACTACACCGACTTTGACGCTTACTGGTGGTGAGCCCGGTTCTATTTACCGGATCTATAAGTCTTCCAATTGTTCAGGTCCTATTGCAACAACCAGCACATTTAATGGAAGCGGAACGGCTATTAGTATGGCGATCAGTGTTACAGCTAACTCAACGACACAATTCACTGCACAAGCAATAGATGCTGCGGGAAATATTAGTTCGTGTTCAAACACAATTAGTTACGCACATGATAATGTAGCCCCAGCTGCTCCCGTAATAGTGAGTTCAACTCCTGCCAGCCCAGGAACTTCGCTGACTCCCACCTTAAACATTACAGGTGCGGTTGGAACCACAATTCGTGTGTATGACAATGGCTCGGGTTCAGGCATACCTGTGGCAACTACACCTATGGGTGGAGGAGGAACTGCAGCAGTAGCCGTTACGTTGGCATCGAGCTCCACGACAACCTTCACTGCCACTTTAACTGATGCTGCGGGCAATATCAGTTCGGTTTCTGTGCCTTTCAATTACACACATACACCTTAGCAACATTCAATAATGTACCTTAATAAGAAGGGGGTAAAATGATTCAATTCCTCTTAAATTAAAGTACACCCGCCAAAAACAATATCCCGTAAATGATCAGTAACACACCGACCACGCGCTGAACCCCTGTGATCGTTGTTTTTGTTAGGAGCTTCTTCCCAAAATAGGTTCCGATAAAGGCGAAGATCATTCCAACGGCCAAGTGAGAAGTAAATCCATCAATGTAGAAAAAAGTTCTGCGGATGGTAAATGCATAGATCGCAATTCGTGTAACATCAATGATAAGAGCAATTGCGTTGGAAGTGCCAATAAATTCCTCTTTGGTCAGTCCTGATTTTGTAAGGAAAACAGAGCGAAATGCGCCCTGATGTCCTGAAACTCCCCCAAAAAATCCACTCAGCAACCCGCCCAACGGCATGTACCGCTCGCTCATTTTCCAGTCGGATAAACGGGGTGTCAATTCAAAAAGCGCGAAGAAGATCATCAGACAACCGAATCCAAGTTTTATGGAAGTTAGACCTACCGGTCGGTTGAATAGAGTGTACTTAAGAACAATCGTGTTTTCTGAGTTTTTACCTAAATATCCTAATAAAAGTGCACCCGCTACTGCGGCCAGCATCGCAGGAACACCAAACCGGAATAGTGTGGAATAATGAATGTGCCTGTATACCATCCCGAATTTAAAGATGTTATTGGCAAAGTGAACTATAGCTGTGGCAGCTACAGCCGCATCAAGTGGGAAAAACAAGCTGAAAACGGGGAGTAAGAGTGTGCCCAGACCAAATCCGGAAAAGAAGGTCAATCCGGCTCCAAAAAGAACAGTGACTGCGATAAGTAACAGATTCAGGAATTCCATGCTGCAAAAAAAACAAAAGATCTCTGTGTGATTGTGAAGATAACGTTAATTTCATACTCAAAATGTGGATATGGTAGATCTGAGAAGTGATACGGTGACCTTGCCTACAGCTGGAATGCGAGAGGCTATGTTTAGCGCTCCACTGGGCGACGATGTCTTTTCTGAAGATCCGACTGTAAATGAATTGCAGGAATATGCTGCTGCTCTTTTTGGAAAAGAATCCGCCTTGTTTTGTTCTTCGGGCACACAGACCAATCAAATTGCGATCGCGGTTCATGTTCGTCCCGGAGGAGAGGTGATCTGTCATGAAGAAAGCCATATTTACAAATATGAAGGTGGTGGAATTGCCCGAAATACAGGAGCTTCAGTTCGGCTTCTTCAGGGTGATCGTGGACGATTGAATGCGCATGCTATTTCGAAGTGGATCAACAATCCGGAAGATGTACATTTTCCGTTGACCCAATTGGTGTCCCTGGAAGATACAGCCAACAGGGGAGGTGGAGCAATCTATGATTTTGAAGAAATTCGAAACATCAAGCGTTTTTGTGAAGAGAACAAGTTGCCGTTGCATCTCGATGGTGCCCGGTTGATGAATGCCTTGGTCGAAACGAGAATTGATCCAAAAACGTATGCGGCTGAATTCGATTCGATCTCACTTTGTTTGTCAAAAGGACTGGGCGCTCCTGTGGGATCTTTACTTATCGGTTCGAAAGAGTTTATACTACGGGCTCGCCGCGTCAGAAAGGTTTTTGGTGGAGGCATGCGCCAGGCGGGTATCATCGCTGCAGGTGGATTGTATGCATTGAAACATCAAGTCGAACGATTGAAAGATGACCATCTACATGCGCGTCAACTCGAGGAGGTTCTGAATGAATTGCCTTGGGTGAAGGAAGTTATGCCGGTTCAAACAAATATTGTTGTTACGCTATTGAATGATGCATCAAAACGCGATGAAATTATTGCCGGATTGGCTGATGAGGGAGTCCGGATCATGGCGTTTGGTGAAGGCATGTTGCGCATGGTTACGCACCTGAATGTGAGCAGTGCTGAGATTGACAAAGTGTGTCAGATACTCAAAAATCTTCGTGTATAGTAACGTCCTCATAGCACTCTCCGTTCTGTTTTTTTTCTCATGCTCAGGCAAAAGGGAAGAGAAAGTGCTGGATATGGAAGATCTTACCCCGCATTCAACGAAAGAAACGAAAACATCTGACGAAAAAAAGGATTCCATTTCCTTTCCAATTTTTAACCTAATTGTGGCAGACAGTTGTGGCATACATATTCAGGATTATAGTGAGGTCAAAGACCCGATGTTTCCGGATAGATTTATGCCGACAAGAAAGTTGAAAGTAACTTTGAACTCTTCGGAAACCTCAGTATTTTATGGGCAATGGACCTATCCTGATTCGTTGAAAACAATGAATGCGTTCTTCAACTGGCTTGATTGTTTCGGGCCGGAATGCAGTTCATTCAAATACGCTGAGGAGGCAAACATGCAAAAGGATGGATTGTTGTTTTTTATAAACGACACCTCAATGGCCTATCTCAGTTCGAAATCCAAGTTAAACCCAGAAGATTGGCAATGTTATCTCCAGAGGATATATGGCGTCGAACAATGGGACCTGGTCATTTTGCAGCAGCCCCGAAAAAAGTCAGTTTGGATGAAATATGATGCGATTCCGGGAAAAAAGAAAAAACAGTTTTTGCCCTTAAAGTGAAAAAGGAACAAGGATCAAAGAGCAGAGATTTACGGGTGTGAAAGACATTAATACCAGGACAAGAAAAGTAAAATTCAAGGAATAGAACTGGTTTTATTCAAATTACAAGTCCTTATTCTTTGTTCCTTGCTCTTTGTTCGAATTTGAAATACTTTAACACAAGTGAGAACTAAATCTTACCTTTAACCATAGTCATTTCATAAGACAACCTAAATGAAACTAGTCAACCGCGGATTTATTGTTGTGCATCCTACAAGTCATTTTTTTGAATGGGCCAATACGTTTGAATCAGAATTCGAACTCTTGACGAATGATGAGGTGGAACCGAACTTATACCTGATCACGGAGGATTTTCTCGAGATTGAACCTGTTATAGAACAGAATTTCAAAAAGATCTTCAAAAATGAATTGGCCATGATTACTGAGAACGAACAGGACTGGCCCGGGGATCTATCGTTCGAGGCCTTCAACAGGTGGTTTACTGTTCAAATAGGATCGACGGTATTTGATCTGGAGAAATCAGATCTTCGAACAGAAAAACTTTAAGTCAGTTTGTTTGTTTAAACTACAAATGAAACAATATGAAAGCATTTGTAGTCACCGTCTGTATCTTGGTTGGAATCTTTGTTATTTCTCAATCGTTTGTCTATTTCTCCATGTCGAAAATTGAGGAACATAAATATGTCGTTATCAAAGAATACGATGATTTTGAAGTAAGAAGATATGAGTCTGCATTGTTTTCGAGCGTTGTCCTCAACGATACTACCTACGAACAAACTGCAAATTCTGGTTTCAGAGTTCTTGCCGGATACATTTTCGGAGGCAACGAAACAGGTGAAAAAATTGCCATGACATCTCCAGTAGTAATGGAATTGGGTGACAGCACAAAAATGTCATTTATGGTTCCATCGAATTACACAGAAAATGACTTGCCAAAACCGAAAAACGGCCGCATCTTTTTTGAACGAAAACAAGGAGCAATAATGGCAGCGATCCGATTCGGCGGTTGGGCGGATGATGCACGCATCGAAAAATACAAAAATGATTTAGTGCAGGCACTTGAAAAAGAAGGGTTAAAATATACAGGTCGCTTCACTTATCTTGGTTACAATCCTCCTTATGCCATTGTGGCCAGACGAAACGAAGTAGTCGTGGAGCTTACGGAATACAATCAGTAGAACTAATTTTCTTGAGTTAAAGTTTGTTTATCAGATTGCTGTTGTAGTAGTCAGGATTGTCAGAAACATCTTGAAGAATCCAGTCAGGAGGTATAAATGCTTCGTCCTCTGCCCCTAATTCTATTTCAGCGATGATCAAGCCTTCCAGCGTTCCACGAAATTCATCCACTTCCCAGAGATGATCTCCCACCATTAATTCATACCTGTCTTTGATCAAAGCCTTTTCTACAAATTTTTCGAGAAGTTCGTGCGCTTCAGAAATTGGGATCTCGTATTCGAATTCATCACGTGTAATGCCGCTGGTCTCTCCTTTGATGGTAAGGTAACCCTTGTTGCCTTTTGTCCGGATACGGATGGTCTTTTCAGCTTCACGAACGAGGTATCCCTGGTTGATTCGTTGGGGCACAGGTTTGTTTACACATGACCATTTTTCGGGATCGACTGTAAATTTTCGTTCTGTTTCCTGCATAAAATAAAGGTAATTTTTTCCGTTTAATAATCCTAATTCAAAGGACTGACATGAAATCGCTAATTTCGTTCTGATGAAATTGATTCCCAAAGAGGAAATAAACCGGGAAAAATGGGATGCGCTGGTAAACAGATCATCCGGAGGTGTTCATGCGTATTCCTGGTGGTTGGATGAAATATCAGAGAACTGGGCTGTATATACAGATTCTGAATACGATGCAGGCATCGCCCTTCCGTTTACAGAACGCGCCGGGATACGAACCTTGTATACCCCTATTTTCAGTGAATATTTGGAGTGGTTTGGAGATAAAGAATTTATTCCTTCACTGAAGACTGTGCTTTCAGAGAATTTTCATCGGGGAATTTTCGGTGTGGAAAATTTTGAGCTTGACATGGAAAAAGAGCTGTTTCCGGTTCAACGCTTAAAACATAGAAAATCAATTTCTAAAATGGCTTTAAGAAATATCAAAAAAGCAACGGATGCTGGATTGGAACTTGTTTGGGGGGATAATTTTCAGGACGTTTTTAAATGCATAGAATCAGAACTTTGTAATCGTGCAACAGGCATGACAAAGAAGAATTTTACACGGTTAAAAAAGTCATTGATCGAGGCTAACAAAAGAAACTTTCTTAAAGTTGTCGGCATCAGAAAGGCAGGTGACTTGTGCGGTGGAATTTTATTTCTTGAAACTAAAAACTTACTGTACTACGTGAAAGGTGCAGTAAATTCGGAATATAAATCCAAAGGAGCGATTTATTTAGGCATGATTGAGGCGATTGAATATGCCTTTGAAAAACAGTTGGAATTTGATTTTGGAGGTTCGCGCATAGAGGGTGTCCGGCGTTTTAATCTGCAATTTGGTGGTGAAGATGTGTTGCGTCCTTTCTACTCGTTTAATTCAGCACCAAAATGGTATAATTTCCTTCGTCAAATTCGAAAAATGATCCCTTAATTTTTTTATTCCACCTTAATTTCGTATTTTTCGATAAACCTTCCCGAATCCACTGTTTGACAGGCATACTTGTCTTAACCTTCAAGGAAAAGTGAACTGCTCTTTATGAAGATTGTTGAACGTAATTTAATCGATACAGACCGATGGGATGCCCTGGTTTCCGCATCGGGGAGCAGTGATGTCTTTTCATTGTCATTTTACCTCGACATTGTAGCTGAGAATTGGTGCATTTTTGTGGACGATGATTACACGAGAGGCATAGCATTGCCTTATGTCACAAGATTAGGTATAAAACTTTGTTACACTCCCACTTTTGTTCGATACCTCGAGTGGTACGGCGATTCAATGGATGATTTTCGGTTTATGTCAGAGATGAAACATCATTTTCCATCGGGTAGATTATACACCAAACATAAGATACGCACCCGAAAATTGAAGCGACGGATTTATCAGGTGCTGAGCGCTTCTGAAGAAAAGGAATTTAGCCCCCAAACCGCGAAAATGTTGGAAAAATTCGAACGTTCAGAACTTAATTTGGAGTGGGATACCAATGAAGATGAGATAATTCGACTCCTGCGTACGGATTCTCCTGTTAAAGCCAATGCGCTCGACCGTAAAACAATGAAGGTTCTTCAGGAACTGGTTGAGCAATTGAAACAGAAAGGCTTTCTCAAAACGTTGAATGTAACCGTTGGGACTACTTTTCTTGGTGGTGTGTTTTTGATAGAGTTTAATGGAAAGCTGCTTCAATTGCGCAGTGCCTTCACAAGGAGTGCAAAAGAAATGGGTGCCATGTACGGAGTTCTTGAAAAAGCAATTCAAACTGCTCGCGAGAAAGAAATGCTGTTTGATTTTGGGGGATCCAACGCCGAATCTATCAAACGCGTGCATCACTACCTCGGAGGTGAAGATCAGAAGTATTACGTAATCAATTGGGACAATACCCCCTCTTGGTATAAGTTTTTGATGAAATTGAGAAATATTTTCAAACGTAACGCCTCTTTCTGAAATTTTTGTTCTTCAATCAATACATGAATTCTTCTGAATAAATTCCTCTTGCTCAAAAAGCTTTTTTAACTTTGAGTATGTTCAAAATGCAGGCAAACACACCAAGATGGGTGATCATACTTCTTGACCTTCTTCTGTCGTTTGTTGCACTTACTTTCGCCTACCTTATTCGCTTTGATCTCAAAGCAGACCAACAACTGATACTCCGTGAATGGGAGGTGCTGTCGCGATCTATTGCCATATATTTTATAGTTAAGTTCATAGTCTTTTATTCTTTTAATATCCATAAAGGACTGGTCCGACATACTTCCACTGAAGATATTAGGAGAATCTTCCTTGCGGTGATGACCTGTTCGGCACTTTATCTAATTCTCGGATTTATCAGATTTAAATGGTTCGATCAGGTATACCTGTTTCCACTTTCAGTATTGATTGTAGAATCAATGGCGTCGTTCGTGCTCATGCTGGGTTCGAGGTTTTCTATTAAACTGTTGTATTTAGAGTCAATGCGTTCACGCAAGGAGGAGGAACGTGTTATAATTTATGGTGCTGGAATTTCCGGTCTCATTACGAAACGGACGATTGAAAAAGATGCCAGATTGCATTACAAGATTGTAGGCTTTCTGGATGACAATCGAAAAATGTCAGGAACACGTTTGGAGGGGATAACTGTATTTCATTCGGATCAACTTGAAAAACTTATCAGCGAAGAAGGTGCGACGATGTTGATCATTGCGATTCAGCAACCCGATCCGGTAAATCGGGCACGTGTGCTGGAAATGTGTCTCAAACACCAGATTAAGGTGCAGAAGGTTCCAAATCCAAAAAGTTGGATCAATGGCGAGTTCTCTCTGAAACAAATTGGTTCGATTCGAATTGAAGATCTTCTTGGACGTAAACCAATCGTGCTTGATGAAGAAAAAATTTCAAGTGAACTTAAAGGTAAAACCATTCTGATCACCGGGGCTGCCGGTTCTATAGGAAGCGGATTGGTTCGACAGATCGCAGGGTATGCTCCATCAAGGTTGATTCTACTCGATCAGGCTGAATCGCCGCTGTATGATTTTCAGCAGGAATTGTTGTCTTCTTTTCCATTCTTGAAATTTGAAGTTGTTATTGGAGACATAAGAAGTTTGGATCGCATGGAACGTTTGTTCGACTATGCCAGACCTGAATTTGTTTTCCACGCAGCGGCATACAAGCATGTTCCTCTGATGGAGGGGAATCCGAGTGAAGCGGTTCTTACGAATGTGAGCGGAACGAAAAATCTTGTGGATCTGGCATTAAAGTTTGATGTGCATAAGTTCGTAATGATATCCACGGACAAAGCGGTTAATCCAACCAATGTGATGGGTGCATCCAAAAGAATTGCAGAAATCTACGCTCAATCTGCCAATGGTTCAGGAGGGACTAAGTTCATCACTACCCGTTTTGGCAATGTTCTCGGCTCGAACGGCTCCGTGATTCCGTTATTCAGAAAACAAATAGAAAATGGTGGACCAATAACTGTAACTGATGAAAGGGTGACGCGTTTTTTTATGACGATTCCCGAAGCGTGCCAGCTTGTGCTTGAGGCTGCTGCCATGGGCGAGGGCGGAGAAATCTTTGTTTTTGACATGGGTGAAAGTGTTAAAATCATGGATCTTGCGAGAAAAATGATTCAACTGAGCGGTTTGGAAGAAGGAAGAGATATTGAAATCAGAATTACAGGATTGAGGCCGGGAGAAAAATTGTACGAGGAACTTCTTGCTGAAGAGGAAAACACAATCGCTACGCACCACCCTAAAATTTTGAAAGCAAAGGTGCGTGACGCTGACGATGCTGTCAGGGAGAAGATACTTGAGCTGGTTCAATTGTTTCAATCTCAGCAAAATGAACGTATTGTTGCCAAAATGAAAGAAATTGTTCCGGAATTTATCAGTAACAACAGTGATTTCGAAAAACTCGATAAAAAATGATAAGCTCTGCGAAAATACAAGTGCGTTTCTCAGATCTCGATGTTTTGGGCCATGTGAATAACTCCGTTTATCTGAGTTATTTCGAAATGACGAGGGTTCATTATTTTAAAGCGTTGCTGGGTACGGAGTGGGATTGGAAATCCTTTGGTGTGGTGCTTGTAAAAAATGAGATAGAGTACAAAAAACCAGTCCTGTTGCACGATTCACCCGAGATCGAAATGTTTACCGAACACATCGGAGACAAAAGTTTCACCCTGGGATATCACCTCAAAGTGAACAATGAGATGTGTACCTTCGGACGTTCTGTAATGGTATGTTTTGATGCCAATTCGAATAAGACAATCCCTGTTCCTGAGGAAATGCGAAAGGGACTAAGTAAACTGATTAAATAAATGCAAAATATGAAGCAGGCATTCCTTTTTTTTATAATCTTCTCAGTTCTCAACTTCACTGTTAGCGCTCAATTTCAACCGGTTGAGAAAAAGAATTGTTACGACAAACTCAACTCAAGAAAAGGCCAGAAATATGCAGAATGGGAGTGTGGAAAATTGGCGGGCGTTGTGGATTGCAATGAAAAATTGACCTATGACAGCGATACAAAAACCATTCTCAGCGGAAATGCCGGCACCCCTTTCACAGGGACCTGTGAGACCTGCCATTTGAACGGGCTGCTCGAACGAAGAATAACTTTTGTCAATGGAAAAGAAAATGGAGTCGATTCAACCTATTACAAGTCCGGATGTCTTCAGGTGGTGAGAAATCATATTCTTGGAGCAGAATCAGGACAGTGGTTCTATTTCTATGACAGCACGCAAGCAGTTGCCTGGGAAAACAATTACAACCTTGGACAAAAACATGGAAAGCAGATCTATCTGACCAAGGAAGGAGATACCACGCGACTCGAATATTATAACAACGGACAACTTCACGGAGTGAAGAAAAGTTACTATCCAGAGTCAAAAATTGAAAAGGAAATCAGTTACAAGTTTGGCTTAATGGATGGGATGTACAAAAAGTACAGCCGTGACGGAAAATTGTTGGAAGAATTGAACTTTAAAGAGGGGAAAAAGGACGGAGAGCTAAAATATTTTTACAACGATGGCACGCCGCTTTCGGTCGAGCATTGGACAATGGACGTTAAGAACGGCGAGTTTAAAACATTTTTTTACCAGGGGAACCTGCAAGTTTCTGAAAACTATAAGAAAGGAGTCCCTGAAGGCTGGTTTGAAGAGCGTTACCCGGATGATAAAGTAAAACATTCGATCTTATATAAAAAAGGGGTGGTCATTGAAGAACATAAGTTTGATGAGCAGGGGAATGAAACCTATACTTTTGGTGTAGAAGTCGAAAAGGATAAGGAAGACGACGCCGTCCCCGGCTCTGAAAAATCAAAAAAATCCAAAAAGAAAAAGAAATCTAAAAAGAAAAAGGGCGAAGAGCAGAAAGGAAATGCCCTTAAGGTTCAATAATGAAGATTGGTGTAATTGGCGGCGGTGCTGCAGGTTTTTTTGCTGCGATTTCGGCCGGTCAGCACAATCAGAAAGCTGAAATTACCATTCTTGAACGCTCCTCAAAATTTCTTTCTAAAGTAAAAATATCCGGCGGTGGTCGATGCAACGTCACCAATGCGTGTTTTGATCAGAGGAAGCTGGCGGCTCATTATCCCCGCGGGGAACATTTTCTTCGAAAAGCTTTTTCGCAGTTTGATGCCAAGAGCACTATGGATTGGTTTGAGAGCAGAGGTGTAAAACTGACGGTGTATCCTGACAATTGTGTGTTTCCGCGAAGCAATACATCTCAAACTGTAATTGATTGTTTTCTGAATGAGTGTCTTGAGCGAAAGATTCTTCTTCGAACCGGCTTTAGCGTTAGTTCTATTCGAAAATCAGACGATATTTTTACTGTTACGGACGGAAAGGAAGAATTGTATTTCGATAAAATCATTGTGACCATTGGTGGGCAGCCCAAGCGCACAGGATTTCTTTGGTTGGAAGATTTGGGACTAGAGGTAAGCGAACCTGTACCGTCCTTGTTTACATTCAACATGCCCGAGCATCCTGTGAGGTCACTTATGGGTACGGTAATCCCATCGACTACTGTTCGTGTGGAAGGTTCGAAATTGACTGGGAATGGTCCGCTGCTGATCACGCACTGGGGAATGAGTGGTCCGGCAGTGCTTCAGCTCTCCGCCTGGGGCGCACGTGAACTTTATGAAAAAAAATACCATTTTTCCATTCTTGTTAACTGGCTCGATGCATTGAAATTAGAAGAGGTCCAAGTAGAACTTTTGAATGTCAAATCGACATTTCCCGAAAGAAAGCTCATCAATCACAAAGCTTTCCCGCTCACCTCCAGATTGTGGGAATACCTTCTTGTTAAAAGTGAACTGCATCCGGATACATATTGGAAAGATCTCTCTCAAAAGAAACTGAATAAATTGGCGAACACACTTATCAACGACAGGTATGAGGTGCTTGGTAAAACAACATTCAAAGAGGAATTCGTTACGGCCGGTGGAGTTGCGCTGAGTGAAATAGATGTCCGAACAATGGAATCGAAAAACATCAGCGGATTATTTTTTGCAGGCGAGGTGCTTGATATAGATGGCATTACAGGTGGATTTAATTTTCAGGCAGCCTGGACAACTGCATACATCGCAGGAAAATCTGCGG
The DNA here is from genome assembly GCA_041178485.1 of Bacteroidota bacterium. Lineage (GTDB taxonomy): Bacteria > Bacteroidota > Bacteroidia > Flavobacteriales_D > Crocinitomicaceae > M0103. Next base: position 53,413 of record JBEGVI010000103.1, read on the forward strand.
CGGGCTAACTGTCTTTTTGAGCAAAATACTTCAGCATGTCGCTGGAGGTTACAATTCCAACGATCTTGCCCTGACTTACTACAGGAATGGCGTGAATTTCATTTTTAAGGAATATTTTGAGTGCCTCCTCAATTGGAAGATCCTGCCCCAGCGATACCACATTGTGAGTCATGATTTCGCTGACAGATTTTTGATAAACGGGCTCATCCTCATCCAGAGATGCATTTCCCAGCGCATGCATAAAATCGATTAGGCTGATCATGCCAATAACCTTTCCGGAGTCAGTTACAGGGATGTGGTGATGAAAGTTTTTTCGTTCGAAAATATGTTTTAGATCGATCAGTTTATCTTTTGCAGACACGCATTCAGGATCAGGTGTCATAAGTTCTTTGAGTAACATTTCCATCGATTCTAATTTTTTTTCAAAGTTGCTGCATCGAATCATTCATAGGGTTGATACTGGTCAATAAGTTGGATGAAAATGGACCGTAGTTTTGACATAAAAAAAGTATGAAAGCAAGAACACTGGTTGAATTAGCAGCAATTTCCTCTACGATCTACACGATCTCCAAAGACAAAGAACTCATCGAAAAGCTCAGTCAATGGGCTGAAAAAGGAAAAGACAAGATAAATTCTTTCGTAAAGGAGAAGTCTTTCGATGAAGATGGCCGTGAAATGGATTTTTTAGAGAAACTTGCTTCCCGAATGGAAGAATCCAGAAAAGAAATGGAAAACAGGATCAGTGACCTTGTCAAATCATCTTATGAACGCATGAATGTGGCGCACACCGACCAGTTGACTGAGTTGAAAGTTCAAATGACCGAGCTGAGAAAGGAGCTGAATGTATTAAAAACAAAAGTGTCCAGAACGGCAAAAAAGGGAGAATGATCCAATGGCATTTTTTCGCTCTTTGCGGAGCAGATTTCGTTCGTTCGTCCGCTACAACCAAATTCTTAGAGTTTTTGTAAAATACGGTTTTGAGGAACTTGTTACCCAAATGATCGCCTCAGGGAGGTATCGCTTCATTCGGATGCTTATCCCAAAAACGACCATCCGACATGCCGAGCAATTCACACGTTGGGAGAAAATGCGTTTGGTATGTGAGGAATTGGGGCCTACCTTCATAAAATTTGGTCAGATCCTCAGTAACCGGCCAGATTTGATGCCGAAAGAATTGATTGTGCAATTTGAAAAACTTCAGGACAACGTGCCGCCCATGCCGGGGGAGGTAGCGATTTCAGTGGTCGAAAAAGAATTGAAACGACCCATCGAAAAAGCTTTCGCTTCGTTTGAAAAGGAAGCTTTTGCATCCGCGTCTATCGCTCAGGTGCACAGGGTAGTATTGAAGACAGGTGAAGAGGTGGCACTGAAAATACAGCGGCCAAACGTTCGGAGCATCATTGTGGAGGACATCAAAGTCATGTACCAGATCGCAAAATTGTTTGAACGACGTTTTCCGGTTTCCAGAAGTTTTGATCCGGTTGGTTTGGTTAGAAATTTTGAAGAGAGCATCACGCGAGAATTGGATTTTATTCATGAGTCTGTGAATATCCAACGATTTTCCGGGTATTTGATGAATGATCAAACAGACAGAAATACAAAAACACCAAAGGTGTATAAGGAATTTACGACCACCATGGTGTTGGCTATGGAGTTCATCGATGGAATCAAGATTTCCAATATTCAGGCGTTAAAGGAACACGGGCTTCATATCCCACAAATTGCACGAAAACTGGCCGTTTCATACGTGAAACAAGTGTTTAATTACGGGTTCTTCCATGCGGATCCGCACCCTGGAAACCTGTTAATCACCCGAAAAGGGGATGTATGTTTTTTAGACTTTGGAATGATGGGGAACATTCTCCCGAGGGATGTGGAAATGTTTGCTCAACTATTTATCGCTGTAAAAGCGGAAGACCTTACCGCTACGGTAAGGGCATTGCAGATGATGTCAGAAGCCACCGTAATTAAAGACTTGAGAGGATTTGAATTTGCGGTAAACGAATTTATTTCCAGCTACAGCGTTACGTTTTATCATCAGAATGAAATGAGTACGATTCTTATGGAGTTAAAGGACATCATCGTGAGGTATGGCCTGAAGGTGCCACCGCACTTCTTTTTACTCGCCCGCTCCATGGTTACTATTGAGGGTGTCATTCACCATTTGGATCCGGAACTCGACCTCATGAAGCTTGCAAGACCGTATATCGCAGATGCTATTCGCAGGGAATTTGACCCTGTAAAGATTATTCGAAAGATCGCTAATGGGATTTATGAATTCGGTTCGTACATGGAGGAATTCCCACAAGACTTGAGAAATGCAATACGCAAAATTAACAATGGAAAAGTGAGTGTCGACCTGACACATAAGGGCATTGATCCGGTAGTGCATACCCTGAACCGTATAACGCGTCAACTGGTTACGGCTGTTATTTTATCTGGACTGTTAATCGGTTCGGCGATGTTTATCATTCGAGATGTAGGGCCTAAATGTTTTGGAATCCCTGTATATGCCATTTGTGGGATTGGTGTTTCTGTGCTGCTGGGTGTGGGGATGCTGAGAGATTTGCGCAAAGGAGACCATGACGACTGGCCGGGGTGGAATCACGATTGATCACGATTTTTCTTCCGAAAGTCCAGATAATCGATCCAATAAATGAGTTTCATGGAAAAACTATTGAGCGCTGCTTTTTCAAACAAGGCATCCAGATTTTCACCGTACGTAAGATTGAAATTCTGATCGCTGTTGAAAATAGCGTTCTTCCATACGATATTCAACTCGCTGCCCGGACGAAACACCCAGCGGTAAACGAAGTCTACCGTAAATGCATTGTAATTGATGTTATAAACACTTTTGCCTTCGCTGTCGTTGCCGGAATAACTGACCGCATTGAGAGTGCCATTCTCGCCTAGGTCAAAGAATTCTAAATACCGAAGCGCAGAGCGGTAATGTCTGATCCTCCAGGTAATCCCCATGCGATTGGTGAGGGTATAGGTAATGTTGACTGTATTCGTTACACTGTTTCGGTCTCTTTTTCCAAAGAGGATTCCTGAATGAATTTCGACCGGTGTACCAAAGGCCACGGCGTACCCTCGGCTGCTCAATGAAAGTTCTTGCTCCCACGAATACACCAAGAACAAACGGTCACTGAATCGGAAACGCGGACTGACGTTGTACGTGAATTCTCTCCAGTCTTGCATCCCTACGTCTCCATAAGTCACTCCAAAATCCAATGCGAATTTCTTTTGATAGTTGGATGAAAACCAATAACTGGTTGAAAGCCATGTTGGTGTGAGGAAAAACCTCCCTGCTGTGCGCGGTTCAAAATAATCATAACCTTTGGTAAGCGAAGCATCCAATCGTATGCCCGTCGCATGAAACCCTTTGATCAATCCGAATAGATTTGCGTTGAGATTGGTGAAGGTATAGACGTCCGGGGAATACAGGCGCTGATAAGAAAGGGTAACGTTTCCGGTAGCCTGAATGAAATTCCAGAAGGGTTTGAACTGCCTGTATCCAAAGGACGCCTCCGTATTTCGCTTGTTGTTATTGGTATTAAACCCCAAGTCATTAGGGTCGTAGGTATTGGATTCTTCAAAATAGTTGAGACGATACACCACATTGCCCGTTTGCTTTCCGAGAGACATTCCGGCATTGTATCCTACAACTGAGTTTGTAGAATACAGCTTTGACGAAAGTGTCCCTTTGCCTCCGATAAAATAGGAGTTGTCTTTTGTATTGAGCTTAAAGTCCAGCCCAGAAACGTTGGCATCGTAAAAACTTCCTTCCCGCATGACATTTGTGTTGGTGAGTGTCACGGAACTGTTGTTTTTCAGATTTTGATCCAGCACAAGTACGTTGTAATTGGTAAGCGGAGCAACAACCAAAGAGCGAATTAAGCCTGTAGAATCGTTGAATGCCGTACCTTGCTGTGGCGCTGTTATACCGTTGAAAACACCTATTCCAAGTCCGTTCTTGGTCCGTCCAGACACTTTTGTAGCGTTGTATAGCTGTGGCGAATCATCGACGCTAAGGAGTTCTTCATTCGAATCAAGATTGGAGAACAATACTGAATTTGATTGCTGGACTCCGATCCTGCGCGAATAAAACAATCCTGACTTGTTAAATAACTCGGTTCCCTCGGTAAAAAATTGTCTGTTTTCATTGAATTGCAATTCAAAAGGAGAGATATTCAATACCTTATTGTCGTACACCACCTGACCGAAATCCGGAACCAGTGTCATGTCGAGTGTAAACGCCTCATTCAGACCAAGTTTAATGTCCATTCCCCCATTGATTGAGCGAGTCCAGGATGTGGGATTGGAGGGGTCGGCCCCCCGGTCGGCATATCCTGAAATGTAGGGCATGAAGGCAAGTCTTAACGGTGGTTCAATGCCCTTGATATTCAGTAGATTTCCGCTTTGAGCTACATTGTTGTCAAAATCAGGTTTCACCGGGTTCCAGTAACTTTCTTCCCTGTTTCTACTGATGTATCTGAAAAAATTTACGCCCCAGTTTTGTGTATCTTTCTTTGGAAAGCGAAAAGCAGAATAGGGGATCTTCATTTCCAGTTGCCATCCATTTTCTGTAAGGTGAACATGACTTTCCCATGCCATGTTAAGTTCTGCGTTTTCATTGTCCGCATACACTTTTGCATCGTATTGAACACCGGCACTGCTTACACCGAAAATAAAGGCATTCAGGTCATCGTTGTAGGTGTCGAGAATAATCTGGAAATTATCGATGTTTGCATTCAGGTCATCACGTTGAGAAAGCACACGCGAAATTTTTTGAGGATCATCAAAACAGCGGGCGGCTACATATAAATTGAAATCATCGTAGGCAACCATCGCCTGAGTGAATTGACTTGAAGGATCACCGGGAACAGGTCGCCGTTGAATGAATGAATCTGCAACCGAAGAGGACTTCCAAATCTGTTCGTCTAATTTTCCGTCAATGAGTACGGTTTCTTCACATTTGGATGCACTCAGCTGACGTTGACCTGAGGCAAATAATGCAAAAAAGAGCGAGACAAGTGAAATGTACCATTTCATGTCCCCAAATATACAAACTACCCGGAGTTAAATATCTGATCAATGGTGGAGCAGGAATTCTGATTCGAAGGTATTCCACAATACGGATCTATGCAATGGGTGAGCAATTGACGTGAGAAGCATCGCTCGTTCGTAGATCGATTTTCCGAATAAATTTACTGCTCCATATTCAGTTACAACCCAGTGAACATCGGTACGGGTGGTTACCACTCCTGCCCCCGTGTGCAATGATGTTACGATCTTTGATTTACCATCTGCTGTCTGTGATGGCATCACAATGATGGGTTTGCCCCCCTGTGACTCTGAACTGCCCCTTATAAAGTCCGGCTGTCCTCCAGCGCCCGAATAGATTAAAGGACCAATCGAATCAGCACAAACCTGACCGGTCAAATCAATTTCAATAGCGCTGTTGATTGCAACAACTTTGGGATTGAGTGCGATCGTTTCCGGATGATTGATTTTCGAAGATTCCAAAAAAAGGAAGGAAGCATTGTCGTCGAGGTAGTCGTATAAGGTTCGGGAACCAATTGCAAATGAACAAAGATTGTGTTTTCGGCCGTACGCTTTTGTATCGTTTGTGATCACGTTTCTCTTGAGAAGTGGCAAGACAGAATCTGTAATAACCTCTGAGTGCAAGCCAAGATTTTTGTGGCTTTTAAGTGCATCAAGAATGGCGTCCGGAATGTGGCCGATGCCGATTTGAATGGTCGAACCATCTTGTATCAGGTCGGCTGTGTGCAGGGCTATTTTTCGGTCTATTTGAGAGGTATTGTCAACACTTCTTTCCGGCAACGGTTCGCTCCAATCGATGAATGTATCAATTTCGCTTTTGTGTATGGTCGCGTCTCCAAAGGTTCTTGGCATGTATTTATTCACTTGGGCAATAACCCTGCTCGCCGATTCTACCGCCGCTCTTGAAATATCGACCGAGGGTCCGAGAGACATAAATCCATGTTTGTCCGGCGGGCTGACAGAAATGATTGCTAGATCAAGAGGAATGACGTTTTTTCTGAACATACCGGGAATGACAGCCAGCGTAGCCGGGACATAACTTCCATGGTCATGTTGAATGGCAGAACGAATATTCGGTCCAACAAAAAATGGCATCGGAATATATACTGACCTGTAGCGTTCATCAGACCAAGGTGCCTCCCCTTCGGTATGCAGAGAATAAATCCGGATGTTCTTTCGATCTTGATTTCGGTTACAGAATTCACGAATCAGATGCAGAGGAGCTGCCGCACCTGTATGAATAAAAACAGTAGAGTTCGATGAAACGTTTAGTTGCTCGAGTGTATGGGACATTTTTTTCTTGCGAAACTACATCCATTGGGCATCATGTATCAATGAGAAATGTCAATTTTACGGAAAGTTAAATTGATTCTGGCATCTTTTATTTTGGGTTGTTTCGGGATCTGGTGTTTCCAGAAATGTTGGAGACTTCCACCCATAAGTAAAAGATCTCCATGCGCAAGATCGAACTGAATGAGGTCTTCATGTTCAATATGCTTAAGTTGAAATTTTCGAGTAGCACCTAGACTAAGAGAGGCAATTGCGGGGTTTAGCCCCAGTTCTTTTTCATTGTCAGCATGCCATCCGTTGCTGTCCATTCCGTCGCGGTAAAAATTAATTAAAACAGAATTAAAAGAGTGATTGCTTGCGCGTTCGATTCGGTCTTTTAAATCAAGCAGGATATCGTCGAAAGGTGCAACTTTGAGTCTTTTTCCTGAATATCCGTATGTTTCACCATTCATGCTGTGAAAGGATTCCATTCTTGGAATAAGGTGTCTTTTTCCGAAAAGAACAATGTTGCCCTGTTCCCATTCGATAGAGTTCTTAAGTCGTTCGAAAAGTTCATTCCCTTCGCTGTCGCCGATAAAGCCTTTTAAAAAACCTATCCAGCCGTCTTTAACCTCTGTTCGTTGCATCAGATGTATCCTACAAGATCGTAGATGACATAGCCGACTGTTTCTTTGATGAGGTTATCCCACCCTTCAAAACACTCGTAATTGGGAAAAATATACTGGTTCCAGTAATAATTTCTTTTAGGTCCGGTATAATGATCTGTTGTAAATACATCGCACTTTAAACCCTCTTTGCGAAAACACCCTTGGGCTCTTCGCATATGTTTGGCTGAGGTGATGAGTAAAAATTTGTTGAGGTGTGGATACGTTTTTTCGAGAAGCTTTTTTGTTTCAAGTGCATTTTCATGCGTATTTCTGGATCGGCATTCTGTGATGATGTCCTTTCGCGGAATTCCCCAATTGATAAGTACGCGCCGCATCTGTTTTGCTTCATGCAATCCTTTGTCGAAGACATAGCCATTGTCACCGGTGATAAGTATTTTATCGATCTTGCCTTCGTGGTAAAGTGACAATGCCTGCCAAATTCTGTCCGCTCCTCGACGAACGCTTAACACCTTCAAATCGTTGTTCCATTCGGCCATTCCGGTAAGCACGATCCCGACATCATACTTTTGTACCTTTTCAATTTTTGTTCCTCCAATTTCCCAAAGCCTGAAACATTCGGACAATACAACAGTATTTGTGAAAACAAAAAAGAATCCTACAGTTGTCCATTTCAAGCGTTTTCTCCACATCTCACTTTTCCAGAAAATACTCAGTGCGACTAAGACGATAAACCAGTTGAATGGCGAAAGCAAAAACAACAATGCTTTGGATAAGATGAAAAACATGATGCAAAAATAAAAACCTTTCATGAAGCGAATACCGCACACAATACGTTTGGAAACCATTAGTTTTGAAGGAAAATATTTTCATGCATCCGTTAAACGCTCACCCACTCGTACAGGAGTATCTTAAAATGAATCGTTTCGGCGATACTTTGGGAATGCATTTTCAAATAATGGCGCCGGGTCAAGCAGCATATTTTTTAAACGTTACTGAATCACATCTGGCGACACCTACATCTGCACATGGCGGGGTGCTGAGTGCATTGCTTGATGCCGTAATGGGTGTGGGTGCATTGAGCGTGGTTTGTGAGGAAGATAAGGTAGTTTCTACTGTTGAAATGAAAGTGTCTTTTTTACGGCCTGCTCATCTTGGAGATCAGCTCACTGCGAATTCCTCGATTGTGAAAAGAGGCAAGAAGATTCTTTTCGTTGAGGCACGGATTAAAAATCAGTTCAATGACCTTGTAGCCCTGTCGAGCGGTACGTTTAATTCCTATTCAAAAATTAAGGCTGGGTATTGATTTTCTCTGCAAATTGGTTGGATTCACATTGCGCTCAATCTTGCCTCGAAATAAATATCAACAGATAAAGATCGACTAATCAGTCAAAATTGTATTTTTGCCCTGGAATATAAGGGAGTCATGACTAAAAAAGAACTACTGATGCTTACTGCAAGAAGACTTTTTGCAGAGAACGGATTTTATGGAACCCCCACCGCCAGAATCGCAAAAGAGGCTGAGGTAAGCAACGGGATTTTATTCCATTATTTTCCAACGAAGGAAAAATTGATCCGAGCCATGTACATAGATGTAAAGGATCGAATATTTGAGTATTCACTCGGGCAGGTATACAAGGGAGCCACATTAAAGGAGAGTATTTATACGCTTTGGCTGGCTGTAGTAGAGTGGTACATGGAGCATCCGGAGGATTTTCATTTTATGAGACAATATGAATCGTCGCCCTATTACAGTGTAGATTCAGAGATGGAGCACCGTCACACACAATTGACGCTCGAGTTGATCAGTGAAGGTATGGAGCAGGGAATCTTTAAAACATTTAGTGCGCATTTGTTGTTTCAGATCATGATGAAACTTGTTCAGAATGCCGTCGAATATATTGGTCAGCATGAAGTGCTCAGGGAGGACTTCGAGTTCAGGTACCGTTTGTTTGATGTCACATGGGACGCCTTAAGAAAGACAAATTGAAAAAGTTAGCATTGATTACCGGAGCATCGAGTGGAATTGGAAAAGAACTCGCTAAAATTCATGCTTCTCAAGGCGGAGATCTCATTTTGGTTGCTCGACGTCATGAGGAATTAAGGGTACTTGCCGATGAGTTAACATCTCAGCATGCGGTGGAAGTACGCTGCATATCCAAAGACCTCTCTGTCCCCGGGGCAGCCCGTGAATTGTTTATCGAACTGGGAGAACTGGCCGAACATGTGGATATTCTGATGAATAACGCCGGTTTCGGTGGGTTTGGCTCCTTCGCCGATCGGCCGATTGAGAAAGAACTTGAAATGATTCGACTCAACATTTCCGCGTTGACAGAACTTACACATCTTTTTCTTCCATCCATGATTGAACGGAAATCCGGAAAAATTTTAAATACGGCAAGTTCTGCGGGATTTATGCCGGGCCCCATGCAGTCGGTTTATTTTGCTACCAAGGCTTATGTCGTTTCGTTTACGCAAGGTGTACACCATGAATTGAAAAAGAAAGGTGTCACGGTTACAGCCTTGTGTCCCGGACCTGTGAAGACAGAATTTGAGAAAACTGCCGGACTTGAGGGTGTGGAACTGTTCAAATTGGCGGTAACACCTACACATACAGCCAGGGTAGGATATGCCGCAATGCAAAAGGGAAAAATGATCGTTTTCGATCAAAAGATTCTGACATTCTCCATAAATTGGATTGTACCGCTCATTCCCAGAGCCTGGTTGCTCAGAATGATAGAGAAAATGCAAACTCCTAAAAGATAAATCCTAGGGATCGCCTGTTATTATTTTAGCGTCAGTCAGTTTTCTGAACAGATTTGTGAAACTAAGTTTAACGCTAAAACCTGTAGTCATGTCTTTCAATTTCATTCAGCACACCCGAGGAATACTGAAATTCCTGTTGGTTATTTTTATTTGTAACTCAGTCGTATCCGCACAGTCAACCTATTTGGTTCTTGATAAGAATTCGAAAAATATGGATCTCTTCAATGAAAAGAATCATGCATCCTTTTTGAGTAAGGTTCAATTCCACATGGCACGTGCGCGTTTTGGCTCCGGCAGTTCAACAGATTTTATACTCGATTCAGTATCGGGGATTGATCCAATGTTAATAGATATGGATCAATTGCCTGAATGGGTGGAATATGAAAAAATTTATGGTGAAAGAGTGTTTGCGCCGGTTGTGTCAGAAGTTACAGGAGAGGACTCTCTGGTGGTCGATCCGTATACCGGGATAGAAACAGTTGTGATTACTGAATTGCAAAATATCCGGTTGAGTTATGATTTGAAAGACATCGATAGGATCGTTATAATTGATGTCGATTCCTCACTCAATACTAAGGAAAGAATTAATTTTTCAGGGCGTAAAATTTGCTTTGCAAAAAAATATCCAGGGACAAATAAATACGTGATTACATTTTCGTTAAACATGACCGAGCTGAGCCGTGTCTTGGATGGAGAAAAAAGTCTGAAGCAGCTTGAGAAGGCCATCTCTCGCAATGAAAGAAAACGTGAAGCCGTGTTGGATTTTAATAAGATCCTGGATGAATTCTTGATTTTTGGTTCGGACATGAATTTTTTTGCATTGCCGGATCCGCATTTCGGAGTTTTTGTATTCAACTATTAATCGTCCCGAAAGTGATTTTGCAGTAACTTTGTATTCTAATTTATTTGAATGCTTCTTTTCTTTAATGATGTTTCCGGTACTGAGATTTTAGTCATATTGATTTTTATTCTCATGTTCTTTGGGTCGAAAAGCATCCCAGGCATAGCTCGTACTTTTGGGCGGACCATCCGTCAAATCAAAGATGCGTCCAATGAACTCCAGGACGAAATTCGAAAGTCGGGAGTGGACATTAAAAAGGATCTGAACTTGAGTAAAATTGTGGAAGAAACAACACAGGACATTTCGCAACCTCTGGATCAAGTGGCAATCGAACTCAATGATTCTGTGCGCTATGAGCCCAAAAAGGAGATCGCTGAGGATAAGGAGGTAAACATCGTTGAGAATATCCTTCCCAAAAAAGAGGAGGACAAAGAAGAAAAAGCAGAAGAGAAAAGTTCCGCCGAAGTGGAGGATGAACCTCAAAACCCTCCCAAATAGACGGTATTCTTGCTCTTCAGGGCTACATCCGAAAAAAGGTCGTACCTTTGCACCCAATTTTAGAAACAATAAATGACATTTGAGGAACTCGGGCTGAAGAGTGAGGTGCTGAAGTCGTTAAAAGAACTGGGGTTTGAAGCACCTACTCCGATCCAACAAAAAGCCATTCCATATTTACTGGGTGAGAATAGCGATTTTGTTGGTTTAGCTCAAACAGGAACAGGAAAGACCGCAGCGTTTGGTCTTCCACTGGTAAACAACATTGAAAATCACGCTAAAATTCCGCAAGGGTTGGTCATCTGTCCCACGCGTGAACTTTGTCTGCAGATCTCGAAGGATCTCGAATTCTACGCAAAGCATTTAAAAGTAAAGGTCGTTGCCGTATACGGTGGAACCGACATTCGAAGACAGATGACAGAAATCCGTCAGGGAGCATCAATCGTAGTGGCAACACCAGGAAGGTTGATGGACCTTATCCATCGGAAGGCTGTTCAGTTGAACGAAGTTGAATATGTGGTGCTGGACGAAGCTGACGAGATGCTCAACATGGGCTTCAAAGAGGACATCGACTCTATTCTTGAGTCAACACCTGAATATAAAAATGTGTGGTTGTTCTCTGCAACGATGCCCGCGGAAGTTGCACGAATTGCTAAAAATTACATGACAGATCCCTTCGAAGTTTCGATTGGTCATAAGAATCAGAGCAATGAAAATATAGACCATATTTATTACGTGGTCAAGGAAAAGGATCGCTACGCTGCCGTTAAACGATTGATCGATTTCAATCCGGACATTTATGGCCTTATCTTCTGCCGTACCCGACAGGAAACGGGAAATGTAGCTGAAAAGCTGGCAAAGGAGGGATACAACGCAGAACCATTGCATGGCGATCTTTCTCAGGCACAGCGCGACAGGGTAATGGAGCGTTTCAGGAATAAAGACCTCCAGATTTTGGTCGCAACGGATGTGGCAGCCAGAGGATTGGATATCGACAACATTACACATGTCATAAACTACAATCTTCCAGATGACATTGAGAATTACACGCACAGAAGCGGACGTACGGCTCGTGCAGGAAGAAAAGGGGAGTCATTGGTGCTGATCAATACACGGGAACAAGGAAAGATAAGGTCGATCGAAAAGCAGATGCGCACGACCTTTACCCCGGGACTGATTCCAAATGCGAAAGAGATATGTGAAATTCAGTTGATGAAGCTGATCAATAAAGTGATTTCGATTGATGTACGTGAACGTGACATCCAAACCTTCATGCCGACAATTATGGCTGGCTTTGAGGATATGTCCAAAGAAGAAGTGATCAAGCATTTCGTCTCTGCGGAATTCAATCGATTCATAGAATACTACGAACGCGCCGGGGATTTGAATGCAACTTCAGGAAAAGGAGATGATCGTGGTTTTGAGGAGCGTTCGAAGCGACGAGAGCGAAAAGGCGATGAGACTGAATCCGGAAAAACACGTTTCTTCGTGAGCATAGGCCGCCGCGATGGATTGAATCCGGGAGGTTTACTTCGTTTGGTTTGCGATGCAAGCGGATTGCGTTCTGCCAATGTGGGAAGAATTGACATAATGACGTCCTATTCCTTTTTTGAAGCGGATAACGAACATGCTGAAAACATTTTGAAAAGTGTCAATGGTTCAACCTATGAAGGGCATGAAGTAAGCATTGAAATCACAAAAACAAAACCTTCGGGTGGCGGAAATCGTGGAGGCGGAGGTCGTCGTGACGGAGGTGCATTCGGTGGAAAATTCAAAGGTGGCCGGGATGGCGGTGGACGTCGTGACAATGGATTCAGAGGAGGCAGCGATGATCGTCGCGGAGGTTCCAAGAAAGATGGAGGCTCGAAAAAAGATGGAGGTCCGAAAAGGGATGGCGGAGGACGTCCGCGTTCGTTCGGCAAACCGTTTAGCAAAAAGTCAAAATAACCAATAGTATTGCTTGAAATTATATGGAAATCAGAAATATAGCCATAATTGCACACGTTGACCACGGTAAAACAACCCTGGTAGACAAGATGATCGAAGCCGGAAGTGTTTTAAACGAGCGGGATCGTCCGACCGGTGAATTGATCATGGACAACAATGACCTTGAACGAGAACGCGGAATTACCATCGTTTCTAAGAATGTTTCTGTAACGTACAAAGGAACAAAGATCAATATCATTGATACTCCGGGTCACGCCGACTTTGGAGGTGAAGTCGAACGAGTTCTGAATATGGCGGACGGTGTATGTTTGTTGGTGGATGCCTTCGAAGGACCGATGCCTCAGACTCGATTCGTGCTTGGAAAGGCCCTGTCTATGGGAATAAAACCTTTATTGGTAATCAATAAAGTGGACAAAGAGAATTGTACCCCCGATGAGGTACACGAAAAAGTATTCGATTTGATGTTCGAATTGGATGCAAATGAAGACCAACTCGAATTCCCAACCATTTATGGGTCTGCAAAAAATGGATGGATGTCGACAGACTGGAGGCAACCAACAACCTCCATTACTCCGCTTCTTGATCAAATTCTTGACTATTTTCCTCCGCGAAAGATTGAGGATGGAAACACACAACTACTGATTACTTCACTTGATTTTTCAAGTTACGTCGGACGTATTGCGATTGGCAGGTTGAATCGTGGGGAGCTGAAAGAGAATCAGCCGGTTATTCTGGTTAAACGGGATGGTACGCAAGAAAAGCACCGAATTCGTGAGGTTTTTGTCTTTGAGGGATTGGAAAGAAAGAAGGTGACTACCGTTCAGGCTGGAGATATTTGTGCAGTTACTGGAATCGAAGGTTTTGAGATCGGAGATTGTATAAGCGATGCTGAACAACCTGAGCCGCTTCCAACGATCGAGCTGGACGAACCGACAATGTCTATGTTATTTTCTATCAACGATTCTCCATTCTTTGGTAAAGAGGGCAAATTTGTAACGTCGCGACACATCCAGGAGCGCTTGCAAAAAGAACTTGAGAAAAACCTTGCCATGCGGGTTTCCGATACAGACAAGGCGGATAAATGGATCGTATACGGAAGAGGTGTGCTTCATTTGTCGGTGCTGATTGAGACCATGCGCCGTGAAGGATATGAATTGCAGGTAGGACAACCGCAGGTGATTATTAAAGAGATCAATGGCATCAAATGCGAACCGGTTGAAGAACTTACCATAGACCTTCCTGAGGAATTCAGCGGAACAGCCGTTGAAGCAGTTTCGAAGCGAAAAGGCGAAATGGTCAACATGGAGCCCAAAGGGCAACGAATGATCATACAATTTCTGATACCTTCACGCGGCATCATTGGATTACGAAATTACCTCCTGACACAAACTGCAGGTGAAGCCATTATGACACACCGCTTTCTGGAATACCAACCCTACAAAGGAGAGATTCCCGGACGTCAGAATGGATCGTTGATTTCCCTGGAACAAGGTGTTTCAATTCCTTTTTCATTGAATAACTTGCAGGAACGAGGTAAATTCTTTATTCACCCGAATGAGAACATTTACGAAGGTCAGGTAATTGGTGAAAATTCCCGTGCAGGTGACCTGTGTGTCAACGTGACCAAAACCAAGAAATTGACCAATATGCGCTCTTCCGGTGCAGACGACAAGGTGCGGTTGGCCCCTCCAAAGGTATTTAGCCTCGAGGAATGCCTTGAGTACATACAGTCTGATGAATATGTCGAGGTAACGCCTGAAAATCTCAGAATAAGGAAGATTCTTTTAAAAGAAACGGATCGAAAGCGTTCAACAAAATAAGTTGTCTCTGTAAGAAATCGGTGAATCTATCGTTTGTAAAGAGTTGTTCATAAAATTTAATTGGTTCATTTTGGGTGAAAACTCAAAGTCACTATTTTGACATCAAATTCTACGCGTATGTTTGATGATGAAGAAGAGGAAGGGTTTGAAGGGTTTGAAGGAAACTTGAAGGAAGACCTCGAAAAGTTTGAGGCGTTTCTGAAAGGGGAATCCATTGGTTTTCTTGACAGCGACAGACTGGAAGCACTGATCGATCATTTTCTCATCAACAGTCAGTACGCTAAGGCCAAAGCATGTGCTGAGCACGCGATTACTCAATTTTCGTACAATCCGATTTTTCATCTTCGTAAAGCGCAGGCAATTTCTGCTATAGGGCAACTCAAAGAAGCCCTGAAGATTATTAACCAGATAGAAAAATGGGAAACTCCCTCTTGTGAATTGCTGCTTACAAAAGCATCAATTTTTAGTCAGTTAAGGGACCGTAAAAACGCAATTCGCTATTTTGAACAAGCTCTTGCGCTGGCTGAACCGGAAGACCGCGATGAGATTTATCTTGATCTTGCAATGGAACATGCGCATTCCGGAGATTTCAAAAAAGCAGTCGTTGTATTGAAAGAGGCCATTTCAAACAATCCTCACAATGAAGGCGCTATATATGAGATTGCCTTTTGTTATGACCAGCTGGGAGAATACGAACAGGCAATTAAATGTTATTCTGACTTTATAGACGAAAATCCGTATTCCTTCACAGCATGGTACAATTTAGGAAATGCGTGTTCCAAACTTGAGGATTATGAGAAAGCGATCTGGGCCTACGATTACTGTTTGGTTATCAATGAAGAATTCGGTCCAGCATATTTTAATTTAGGCAGTGTTTATCTTTCGACAGAAAAATACGAAGAGGCTATCTCGGCATTGGAGCGATGCATGGAACTGGATGGGGAAGACGCGATGGCGCTCTCATATCTTGGTGAAGCTTTAGAGCAATTGAATCAACTTGACAGGGCGAGGGCGTGTTATAACCGTAGCATTGAACTCGCTCCGGGACTGCCGGATGCATGGCTGGGGCTTGGAATTGTTGAGGACTTGCAGGGAAATACCGAGGTTGCGCTTACCTTCTTGCACAAAGCTGCTGAATTGGATCCGGGAAATGCAGGGGTCTATCATGTGCTGGCAGGGGCTTATGAGAAACTAAACAACTTCGATTCGGCGGAAGAATACTACCGCCTTTCCCTCGAGCTGGATCCTACGGATGGGGAATGCCTGACCGATTTCGTTACGCTCTTGGCAGATTCTGCCTTGTTGGAAGCGTATGAATACATCGATGATTTTTGTGTTCAGGATGAACAGAATATAACTGCCCGGGTTTTGAAGGTAAACATACTCTGGCTGATGGGTCGAAAGAACGAAGCTTTATTGCTTTTTGCCACGTGCGTGGAGGAGGATAAAGAAAAAGCGCGGGAAATTTTCACGATTAATCCGGACCTCTCAAGTGTGCAGGAATTTGTAACTTTGACCGAAGAATAGAAAACGATGAATTTTAAACTGCCGTTCATTCCTGAAAGGAGCGAAAAACCAAGAGATAAAGGATTAACTATGATGATGGACAAAGGCTTGAGTCTCAATGAGGCTGCAAACTTTATTCAGGCATCAGGTCACTTGACGGATTTAGTGAAGTTTGGTTTTGGTACGGCATTCGTCACCAACGACCTGGAAAAAAAACTTGATCAGTACCGCGAAGCGGGAATTAAGCCTTATTTCGGCGGAACCTTATTTGAAGCGTTCTATGCAAGAGGCAAGTTCAACGATTTTCTGAAATTGCTGGATAAATATAAATTAGAAGTTGCTGAAATCTCTGATGGTTCGATCATCATTCCTCATGATGAGAAATGTGAATTAATTCGAAAGATGTCAAAGAATTTCACAGTTCTTTCGGAGGTTGGATCTAAAGATGCTGGGATACTTATTTCTCCCGGAAAATGGATCAAGATGATGAGCACCGAACTTGAAGCCGGAAGCTGGAAAGTTATAGCTGAAGGTCGAGAAGCAGGGAATGTAGGTGTTTTTCGTCCGAATGGTACGGCACACACACTGCTCATCAATCGAATCATTTCAAAAGTTGCTCCTGAACGAATTTTATGGGAGGCTCCGCAGAAGAATCAGCAGGTTTGGTTCATTAAATTGTTTGGAGCCGAAGTGAATCTGGGGAACATTGGTCCGAATGAGGTTATTCCATTAGAATGTCTGCGTCTGGGATTACGAGGGGATACCTTCTTTGATTTCCTTCCCAAGGATTATGCAGATCGACTAAAGCAGGTAAACGACGAAACAGAGGAAGAAGAGGTGGAATGACTTTTCGAAAGTTAAAAGAGATTCACGGACATTCATCCGGCATTTATTCACTCGATTTTTCTGAAAATTATTTGTATTCCGGAAGTGCCGACCACTTCGTTGCACGATGGAAAGTCATTGAAGGCGTTCAGGATGCGTTTTCCATTCGTTTTGAAAATCCTGTTTACTGCATACGTTTATTCGATGCTCATACCAAATTGGCCGTAGGTTTGGCAAATGGAGATCTCCATTTTTTTGACCTTGCAGAACGAAAAGAAATTAAATTCCTTGTTCAGCATAAAAAGGCAATTTTCAGCATTTATGAGAATTCAATTTTAAATCATCTCTACGTTGCCGATGCAGATGGGAACGTATCCGTTTGGGATGTGAAATCCAATGAGTTGATGGCTTACCTTCCGTTTGATTGCGGCAAGATTCGTCGTATGTCAGTCAGTTCAAATGGCGGTACATTAACCCTCGCATGTCAGGATGGAATTGTCCGCGTCCTTGAGACGAACACATTGAATCTGGTCAATGAATTTGCCGCGCATAAGGATGGAGTTACCGCGATTTTATACAGTGCCGATGATGCGAATGTCCTCTTTACAGCAGGAAAAGATGCTTATCTCAAAAAATGGGACCTGCATTCCGGGAGCTGCCTGAAAGCACTACCTGCGCATAATTTTGCTATATACGACTTGATTTTACTCCAAAATCCTAATGTGCTTATTTCGGCCAGTCGTGATAAGACCATCAAAATTTGGAATCCCGAAACATTGGAAATCATTGAGCGACTCGATTTTAAAACGGGAGGGCACCGGCATTCTGTGAATGCACTCATTTCAGTTAATTCAAACACTTTTGCTTCCGCATCAGACGATCGGAGAATTTTGGTTTGGAGTAGCGACCATTAATTGTTCATCTAAAGTTGTCAACGAATTTTCGTTTACTAGGAATTTCACAGTGTTTATCCCGAATATTTCATAAGTAAAGGTTATTATTTGTATTTAAAACATAAATAAAAATCTATAAAAATGAATCTTCATTTTTGCACTGTAAATCCAAAATTTAAAACGAATGAGAAGAATCACAGTTGCAAAAGGAGACGGTATTGGTCCTGAAATTATGGATGCCACACTGGCGATTATTAAAGCTGCTGGCGCACAGATCGAAATTGATGAGATTGAGGTGGGCGAGAAGGTGTATCTGTCTGGAAATACATCCGGAATTTCTGATGAGTCTTGGGAGATTATTCGTAGAAATAAGGTCTTTTTAAAAGCACCGATTACTACGCCACAGGGTGGAGGATATAAGAGCCTGAATGTAACGACCAGAAAATTTTTAGGGTTGTATGCAAACATTCGTCCATGTGTGAGTTTACACCCGTTTGTAGAAACGAAGCACCCTAAAATGGACATTGTGATAGTTCGTGAAAATGAGGAGGACTTGTATGCCGGTATTGAACATCAGCAAACGGATGAGGTTGTGCAGTGTTTGAAGTTGATCAGTCGTCCCGGTTGTGAAAAGATTGTTCGTTATGCATTTGAATATGCAAAGCAATACAACAGAAAGAAGGTGACGTGTTTCACAAAGGATAATATCATGAAACAAACGGATGGTCTTTTTCATCAGGTATTTGACGAGATTGCGAAAGAATATCCGACGATAGAGAACGAACATTGGATTATTGACATTGGTGCCGCGAAAATGGCAGATACACCGGAGGCTTTTGATGTAATTGTGATGCCGAATTTATATGGAGATGTGATGAGTGACGTGGCTGCTCAGATTGCCGGTTCTGTAGGACTTGCCGGTTCGGCCAATATAGGTGAAGAATGTGCCATGTTTGAGGCGATTCATGGTTCAGCTCCCCGACGTGCAGGACAGAATATGGCGAATCCATCCGGGTTGATACAAGGGGCTATTTTGATGCTGGTGCACATCGGTCAGACAGAAGTAGCCGAAAAGGTGCAGAATGCATGGCTGAAAACGATTGAAGAAGGGACGCATACCTACGATATTTACAACGAAGGGTTTAGTAAAACAAAAGTTGGAACGAAGGAATTTGCTGAAGCCGTAATTGCCAATCTTGGACAAAAACCGTCTACACTTCAAGCGGTAAGCTATGAAAAAGGAACTACGCTCAACTTGCCGAAATACACCCGAAAAACACCGAAGAAAAAAGAGTTGCAGGGAGTGGACCTTTTCGTTCACTGGACCGGTGACAATGCGGATAAATTGGCAGAATTGGTCAACCAACTGAATACATCCGATGTGAAACTTAATATGATCACAAACAGAGGGATCAAGGTGTATCCGAATGGTTTTCCGGAAACATTCTGCACGGATCACTGGCGTTGCCGTTTCAAACCAAACGATGGAAAAACATTGACCAAAAAGGATATTATTGCGCTGTTGAGCGAGGCGGAAGAAAGGAACATCGATGTAATCAAGACCGAAAATTTGTACGCATTTGACGGTAAACCTGCATTTTCACTTGGACAAGGGCAGTAATCAAATAAAGCTCCTTTTCCAGTTTTTATAGCTTCTATTTTAGTGGGAATCGACTTAATTCAATTTGATTTAAGACCGGTTCCCAACTCCTTCAGCCTTCTGGCATGCGAACGAAAGGCCTCAGCGAACGATGGTTTCAGATTGTATTTCATTCCATATTCTTTAGCCACTTTTTCAACTATTGGCGCAATAGCACGGTAGTGTATATGGCACGTATTAGAGAAGAGGTGATGTTCTATCTGAAAATTCAGTCCACCGACATACCAGTTCAAAAAGTGATTGTTTCTAGCGAAATCAGAAGTGGTCAGAAGTTGGTGGACTTCCCATTCGTTCGGAATGGTTCCGTTTTCATCCGGTAAAGGTTGCTGTGCTCCTTGTACGACATGCGCCATTTGGAAGATGGTTCCCATGATCATGCCTGCTGTAAAGTGAAGAATGCAAAACCCGATGACTACCTGATACCATCGATAGTCTGTTGTCCAGATAGGGATTCCGATTAAAACAGAGAAATAGATGAGTTTGGTAGCAATAAGTTTCATAACCTCGACGCGAGGGTTGTGCCCTTGATTTTTGGTGATGCCTTCCCGATTGAATTCGATCAATTGTCCGATATCAGTAATGAGTTTCGCAAGTGTCATGAAGCCGTAAAAAAAATAGGCGTACAGGTATTGGAACCGATGCATCTTTTTTAAAGTAGCATGTTCACATAACCGAAGTGTGGCCTTCGACTCAATGTCCTGATCGTAGCCATAAATATTGGTGAAGGTGTGGTGAAGTAAATTGTGCTGGATCTTCCAGTTGTAGGTATTGCTTCCCAGCAAGAACATCGTAGATGCAAAAAAGGTGTTTACCCACTGTTTATCCGAGAAAGCACCGTGTGCAGCATCATGCATTACCGACATGCCAATTCCTGCTTCCCCTATTCCCATTATGATTACAAGGAGTACAGATAAAAATAAGGGAGGCTGATAAATCAGGATGAAAATGAAGGGTGCAAGATAGAGCGTGATCATCACTACGGCTTTCAAGATCATGCGCCCATCGCCTTTAATAGATATGTTTTTTTCCTTGAAGTAGGAATTCACGCGTTGTTTTACATCCTTAACAAAGGCTTTTTGATGCGGGTCGTCAGAAATGAATTTCAGTGATTTCATGTATCAGCTTATTCTTTGAAATTGTACTATGAATTCAAATTCAAAAGGACAAAAAGAACAAGACAAAAAATGGGGGATTCATCAAAGAATTAGGTGATATGGAGCATGTTGATGAACACAGAAGCCAGGACCATTTTTAGTGCCTTGCTCTTAAATAGCTAAGCATTTAAGCTTGTTAAGAGTAATGAGACAGTATTAGTTTAATGATTCTAAAAGCTGTTTTCTTAATGCTTCTTCCTCCATCGCTCCATTCTGTTTCCACACTTCTTTTCCATCTTTGAACAAGATGAAAACCGGTACGGCCTGGATCTGGTATTTGGCAGCTAATTCGGTGCTTTTGTCTACATCGATACGCAGGACGGCTGCTTTGCCTTTGAATTCCTGTTCCATTTTATCGATGATCGGCGCCATTTTTCGGCAAGGAGAGCACCACACCGTGTGAAAATCAACCAGAACTAGTTTGTTTTGGGTCAGTAACTTATCGAATTGTTTTGCACTCATTTCCTGAATGTGCTCATCTTTGGCAACCGTTCCTGCGGTCACAGGATTTCCATTTGCTTGCCAAGCAGAAATACCGCCTTCGAGATTGTATACATGTGTGAAGCCATTTTGAACCAAAATTTCCGCCGCTTGTGCACTTCGTCCTCCAGCTTTGCAATACACGAGAATATTTTTTGAATGGTCCATCACGCTGATCTTCTTCTTAAAATCGGGATCGTAAAAATCGATGGTACTTGCCTGATCGATTGTTCCTCCGGCCGTTTCTTCAGGTGTGCGTACATCCAGAATAATTGTGTTTCCTGCGGAAATCAATTCTTTGAATTTTATTACATCTACATTTTGCACACTTGCCGCTCCGGGCTGGTTTTGTGAGGTGCAATTTGGTAAGAGAAAAAGTATACAGAACAGGGCAGAGGCAAGGGCAAGATGTTTCATGTTGGTTTTTTTAGACTCGATACGCACGAAGGTAGTGATCTTGTGTATTATGTAGAGTGACTTTTGTTACATTAAGTTTTATCGCTTCGCAGGATTTGCAATCCTGCGGAAATTCATGGAAGCACTATTTTTTAGAATTTTTGTTTACAGGCTCCGCAGGATTTCAAATCCTGCGGAACATTTTCGTTATGTTGATTGTGATTCCCCGCTCTGTCGGATTTGCAATCCGACGGTTTATATCAACTTGCATACGCTCCGCAGGATTTTAAATCCTGCGGAGAATACTTAAAATTTATCCTGAGGAGCTAATTGGTCTCAAGCTGTCTTGGAATACAATAAACTTCTGGAAGGATTGATTCTTTTTCATGATAGTTGCTGGCTGAAGAATACATCCATTTAAAATCGTTTAATACAAATCCCTCTGCGACGGGATTATTATGAATGTAATTCATTTTGTCCCAAATGAATTTTTCATTAAAAAGCTCTATCACATGGTTTCCTGTCTGCCAAAATTTAAAACTTTTGTGCTTACGGCTGTCATCCGCTGCTTTCGAAAATTCATTTAGCATCCAGTCTCTTCTGGATTCAGGTTCGTTTATTATTTGATTCACTATTTTCTTTGCTGAAAATTTTTTAAAGTCCCGAATGACATCCTTCAATTCAAAGGGTTCATTACAATTTGCAATCAAGTGCAAATGATTTGACATCAAACAAAAACTGTAGACATTTAATCCTTTGTGGGCGATGCAATAACTTAACGATTCAATAATGGCATCTTTATGATTTTTTCTTGTAAACACATCTATCCAACCAACAACGGTTAGCGTGAGGAAATAACTTGTGTTCTTTTTTATAGTATGCTTAACACCTTGTTTCATACTATTTAAAGTAGTGAAAATTTCGCAGGATTGCAACCGCTCTGCATGAACAAAGTGAATTCAACGCTCCGCAGGATTTGTAATCCTGCGGTTTTCATTAGCATGAAAATTGAGTTTTTTACATTAATCAAAATAATTTCCGCAGGATTACAAATCCTGCGGAGCGTTAAACGAAGCAGGAAAGTTTTTGTGTGTGAGTATTGATCGAAAAAGAAAAAGCAACCTACTTACGTAACTTGCTTTTTCTTTTTGTGCGCACGACTGGATTATAGAACCATTTGTGGGACGTCCAGTGGATAAAAGCATCAATGCTGCGCATTCGGTACTTTTCCTTTTCCTCCATTACAAAATTCACATTTTGACTGTCGTAAAACGAAAAAAGCATCGGATCAAAGATCAGATGCTTTTATCAGAGTGCGCACGACTGGATTCGAACCAGCACACCTGTTGGCACCACCCCCTCAAGATGGCATGTCTACCAATTTCATCACGTGCGCGTTGAAATGAGGGTGTAAATATAATTACTTTTTGAATTGTTTTTCTTGCTACTCGTTAAACCTCACATCCTCTATGAATTTTTCTTTTGTCATCATGCCAACCTCCAGGGTGTAATACCCGAATTCTTCTGAAACAATGCCTGTCATACGGTAGATGCCTTTTCCATAAAATGGATATTTATGTGCTACTTCCGGAAAATGGACGGTATCCAGAATGTCTCCCTGCTGATCGATAAAGGTGCCGAAATACATGGTATCCCCCTTTGAAGTGTGGGATTTCTTTAGTGCGACGAGGTAACCATAGGTCACGATCTTTAATCCCAGATGGCTGTGGAGTGTTTTGGCAGGAGTATGAGGCAGTGGCTTTTCAGTAAGAAGTTCAAAAGGATTGCGCAAGGGGAAACCCAAAAGTTCCATCTGTTCGAAGGCAAGTTCGAGGTCTTGTTCTGTTAATTCCGGTAAATTGAATTGCTTTGGTGCTTCTTCAAAAAGTTGGGGTGTAGGATTCCTGTTTTTTACTTTATTGTGATACAAATGTGCTTTCCAGAGGAGTTCTTTGCGCGTTTCCGGAAAATCTCCAAGTGCTCCGATTCGTATGATGAGTACCAATTGCTCAAGCGGAAGGTAGCAGCGTTTCATCAGGTCTTCAAAGTTTTTGAAAAGGCCGTTGTTCTTTCGCTCTTGCACTACTTTTTGGATCATAGCTGTTTCCAGTCCATTTACAAGAACAAATCCGAGGATCAGTTCTCTTCCTTTGAGGATGCATTCAAAATCTCCGTGATTCAGCGAGGGAGCAAGAATAGTCGCGCCCCAGCTTCTGGCTTCATGAACGTAGACTTCTGTTCGGTAGTATCCTCCGAAGTTGTTGATGCAGGCCGTCATGTATTCGAGGGGATAATACGCTTTCAGATACAAACTCTGGTAACTTTCTACGGCGTAGGATGCGGAATGTCCTTTGGAAAAGGCATAGCCGGCAAAACTCTCGATCTGCCTCCAAATGTCGCTGATGAGTGCATCTTCGTATCCCTTTTTTCTGCAGTTGGAGAAGAACGTTTCTTTTACTTTATCGAATTCTGCGCGTGAACGAAATTTACCCGACATGCCACGGCGCAGCACGTCTGCTTCGGCGAGTGATAGTCCTGCAAAATGATGCGCTACTTTGATCACGTCTTCCTGATAGACCATGACGCCATACGTTTCGGGCATGATCTCTTGAAGAACAGGTGGTGCTTCCTTTCGTTTTTCGGGATAGCGGTGACGTAAAATGTATTCCCGCATCATGCCCGATTGTGCCACCCCCGGACGAATGATCGAACTGGCTGCAACAAGTCCGAGATAGGTATCGACCTGTAATTTTACCATCAACATGCGCATCGCTGGGGATTCGACGTAGAAGCAGCCCATGGCTCTGGCGGAGCGAAGCAATTCTTTGATCTTTTCATCTTTTTTGAAATAAGAAATATCGTGTATATCATGTGCCGGATTTTCCGGTTGATTATAGGCGATTACTTCCAGTGTATCATGAATTTTGCCTAATCCGCGTTGACTCAAAATATCGAACTTGTACAGCCCTACGTCTTCTGCTTCCAGCATGGAGAATTGAGTGGTTGGATAGCCTTTTGGAGGCATGAACGTAGCCGAATACCAGGTCATCGGTTTTTCGCTAATGACGATTCCACCTGCGTGGACACTCA
>JBEGVI010000104.1:0-36014 GCA_041178485.1 Bacteroidota bacterium
CTATAGGTTGTTCACCATACGGATAGGTTCTTACAAACGCATAACCACCTGTAAATTGGCATCCATTTGCAGCAAAATAATCTATCCCAAGTCGCAAAAGTGATTGTTGCCATTCGTCAAAAAGATCAGCTCTGCGCCATTGGTATTCGGTGTGAATTCCCCATCGTTCGGATAAGCGATGATTTCCGAAATACATCACCCAGGCATGCGTATGGGTAGAAATATCTTTCTGTGCTAAGAACCCAAAAACGATATTCGTAAAAAGGACAGAAAAAACTATTTTCTTTTTCATCACCGAAGAATGGCTAACGGCTCTATTGGACACTACTAACTCACTGATTTTGAGTTTCCCATCTCGCTTTCTGAAAATTGAAGAATTCCCTTCTTCGCTCTGATTCGTTTTTAAATTTAAATACTCCTGAATTCAGTGCAAGATTCAATTCGAGGTCGGCAGAAGCAAAGTCTCCCTTCCAGATGTACAATTCAGCGAGGTTACAGTGAATCATCGCCGTGATCTTATCGTTGATACGCGCTTTTTCATCGTATAAATTGCTCTCCTGCAAGATACCCTTCCATTTCGCAATGGCCGCTTCAAGCTTTGGAATTGCCGTTGCGCGA
Source organism: Bacteroidota bacterium (assembly GCA_041178485.1). Classification (GTDB taxonomy): domain Bacteria; phylum Bacteroidota; class Bacteroidia; order Flavobacteriales_D; family Crocinitomicaceae; genus M0103. The sequence continues at coordinate 619 of JBEGVI010000104.1, forward strand.
TTTCGATCTTTTGAAACCAATGCCAAAGCTTGGGTAGTCAAAGTGTATGCCTCGGTGACATCGGAATATTCGTAATCTTTGTAGCGTTTAATTGAGTATACTTCCGTTTCTCGGTTGGTATTAATAAATCCAAATTGATCGTTCAATACCCGATTCGCCTCTGAAAAAGCATAATTCCTTGCCCTAACTTCCATTTCCTGAAACAAAGTAGCCTCATGGTCGACCATCCACAAAAGCCATTCATATCGACTTGCATACTTGTTTATAAGTTCACTCCGTTCGTTGTCCAGCAAAATCTGCTTGTATAACACGGTACCATCCGTTTTAGTGACCGTTAATCCCACAGGCAAAGTATACTGATAGAGATACTCGTACTTCGTACTTGCACCCGAACCTGTTTTGCGTTCGACAAGTTTGTTTCCTCTCATCGGATAAATATCAATCAGCACAATCAAGCCATTTTCCCCTTGGTCATAACCTTGCAGCTGTACTTTACCGTTAAGTTGGCTTTCTATCAACTCTGAGTGCTGTTGGATTTTGAGATTCGGATTGTATACAGGCTGCGCCGGATATACAGGATCTAGTGGTTTTGTAGCTGCCGTTCCGGCATTTACCGCTTTTTCATAAGCCGCCATTTTTGCAAAATAATCTTTATCAAGTGCATCTTTTTTCTGCTTCCAAACAGCAAATTCAGTATTGTATCTGGTAAGTTCCTGTTGTTTTCTGAATTCAAAAATTTTCAAACTGTCAGTATTGGCATCCTTGTACAGATGGTTAAATAGTACCTTATAGGTTTTCCACGAAGGATCAATCTTTTTTGCAGGCAACTGGATGTAAGCGAAACTTACTTTGTTGTCATCGACGTTCTGAGCCAGTACCAAGGAACACGGAGCAAGGAAAAAGAGGTAAAGTAATACGGTTGAGATTTTCATACTGTTTAAAATTTGGTTCGGCCTTTTCAAAGACCAAGCCAAAGTTACGAATTCAGTGCTTGTGAGATATCATCCCAGATGTCTTCCTGATGCTCTAAGCCGATTGATAAACGCACAAGTCCTTCTCCAATTCCCACTTCTGCACGTTGTTCGGGGGTGAGTTTTGAATGTGTTGTGGATGCAGGATGTGTTGCAATACTTCGCGTATCTCCTAGATTTGCCGTGAGTGAAAACATATTGAGTGCGTCTAAGAATTTCCTTCCTGCTTCAATTCCGCCTTTCAATTCAAACGTGACAATACCACCACCGAGATCCATTTGTTTTTTCGCAACATCAAACTGAGGATGAGTTTCCAAAAATGGATATTTGACTTGAATTATTCCGGGATGCCCTTCCAACCGTTTTGCAATCTCAAAAGCATTTTTACAATGGCGTTCCATGCGTACTTCAAGTGTCTCCAAAGATTTCGAAAGTACCCAGGCATTGAAAGGACTTAATGCAGGTCCGGTGTGACGGGCAAATGCTTTGATTTTTTCAGCTATTTCGTTGGATGACAAAATGATTCCGCCAAGTGTTCTACCCTGACCATCAAGATATTTTGTCGCAGAATGGATTGATACGTCCGCACCGAATTCCATGGGTCGCTGAATGATTGGAGTTGCGAAACAATTGTCCACTGCGAAGAGGATTCCTTTTCGGCTGCAAATTTCTGAAATACGTGAAAGGTCAATTATATCCAATCCCGGGTTGCTGGGTGTTTCCAGATAAAGGATCTTTGTTTCAGAATTTATCGCCGCTTCAAACCCCTCATAATCATCGAAATCAACATAGGTTGTTGTGATCCCCCATTTGGGAAGAATTTCAGTAAACAACCGGTGGGTCGATCCAAAAACAGATCTGGCTGATACAATATGATCGCCTGATTTCAGCAATGCAGCGAAAAAGGTAAACACCGCAGCCATTCCGGATGCGGTAGCCCAACCGGATTCTGCCCCTTCCAGAAAGGCCATTTTATCAATAAATTCCTGGACATTCGGATTGGCGTAACGCGAATAAATCTCTCCTTCTTTTTCTTCGGCGAATTGAGCACGCATATCTTCAGCGTCATCAAACACATAACTGCTCGTCAGAAACAGAGGAACAGAGTGTTCTCCGTGGACAGTACGATTGTTTTGTAAGCGAATTGCGGCAGTGTTTTTCTTCATTGCAAAGCATCAATGGTTTATACAAATTTCAGTTCATGCGTGATCTGAATTGTTTCGTTCAACGAAGCAGAAACCGAACAATACTTGTCCTTAGCCAGTTTGACAGCTCTATCTGCCTTGGCTGGATCCACATTCCTTGAAAATTCAAAAGTCAAATGGATCTTTTCGAATGGAGCTGGAACTCCTTCCGCTCTTTGCGTATCGATCGTCACCAGGTAGTGATCCAACTCAATGCGTTGTTTCCGCAGAATCAAAATCACATCGACAGATATACACCCTGCCAGAGAACTTGCCAACACCTCCATCGGACGCATTCCCGTATCCTTACCACCAAGATCAGTACTGGCATCCATCTGGATGGCCAAGCCTTTTTCATTGGAAACTTGCATTCCAAATGCATCATCTGTTTTTTTTAAAAGAAGTGCCATTAGTGAGGAAGTTTAGATTTAAACGCTCCATATAGAAAGGTTCCAACAAGAGCTCCGACGAGAAGAATCAATCCTATCTGCCAATGCATGCCGATTAAAATATATAGTGGTGCAGAACACGCTCCTGAGATGGACCATCCCAATCCAAAAAGCAATCCTCCGATGACATTTGCAGCTATTTGTGTGGGCTTAGGCTTGACATCCAACTGATTTCCGTATATAGAACGCACCTTTAATTTCTTTAGAAAATATAGTGACAATCCAGCTGTTCCAATGGCTGAAAAGAGCAACCCATACATGTGAAAAGAATCAAAATGAAACATCTCCTGAATTCGGAACCAAGAATACGCTTGGGAGGCAATCAAGACGTTTCCAAATAAAAATCCCAGAATAATTGTAAGTACAATTTTCATTTTAAAAAATTTGAGGCACAATAAAATACGAACCAAGCAATCCACCTATAAAGAAGCATACAGTAGCAAGTATCGAACTAAAGGCAAATTGAGAAACACCCATAATGCAATGTCCTGCGGTACATCCATTGGCGTATCGAGCTCCAAATCCCACTAAAATTCCTCCAAGAAAGAATTGTACACCATTTTTAATCTCAAATAGTTTCGTATACTGCAGTTCATACTTTTTTAAAGGCAGTTCAATGAGCGAATCTGAAATGCCAAAAAGTTGTATCGCAGCTATTCCTGAAAGGATCAACCCAAAGGAGAAAATCAATTGCCATTGATCACTTTCTCGCTCATATTGAAAATAATTTATCTTGCTTGGAATAAAACTAACGATGTATCGGTAACTCGAGGAAATCCCAAAGTTCTTCTCGCGCAAAACAAGGAGTAAGGGTACCATCAGACCCAAAAGTGGTCCTGCTATGTACCATGCCAAGGGTTCTTTCATAATGTATATATTCGTATCATTAAACCACAACAAAGGTAGTTTTGTTTTCCTCAATCAGATTTGATTTGTTTACTAAAGGAGCCAAAGGTTCATCTACGATTACAATAGAAAGATCACTTTTATTCCGTTCTAAATGGTGACGCAATTCACTAAAGGAAGTCCACCCTATACAGTAAGAAAAATCCTGTCCCTTATAAAACTCCTCGGTCTCAATTAATGGAAGTGCTTTCAGCACATGTTCATCCGTTGAACTAGCGTAGATCTTGATCTTAAACTCATCGGTAAATGAGATCTGATCATTGCCTGATTTCCTGTATTCGTAGCGGTAATCATATTGCAGCGCTGAAATGTCGGAAAGAACAGCACTTGCAGTTGGGTAACTTCCAGCTCCTTTTCCATGAAACACCTGGCGATCTGAGAAAAGTGCGTTTACAGAAACAGCATTGAATTCATTGTTTACACCGTAGGCCGGATGATCCGACGAAACAAAATGTGGCGCAACAAAACCGATCACCTGATCTTCAATTTTTTCTGACCGAGCCAACAATTTAATCCGCAATCCTTTCTCCAGTGCATGTTTCACATCCTGTTTCCGTAGGCTTGTGATTCCAAAATTGAATACATTATCGGGTGTTGCACTGATCCCAAAAGCATGTTTGATCAGGAGGATGAGCTTGAACTTTGAATCAAAACCCTCCACATCAAGTGTCGGATTTGCCTCGGCGAATCCAAGTTCCTGTGCCTGTTTCAATGCCTCTTGGTAAGCAATCCCTTTGTTGCTTTGCGTAAGTATATAATTAGACGTTCCGTTCACAATTCCCTGAACCGAAGACAGCGCATCGTTATTGTAGTATTCTTCGAGATTTCTCAAGATCGGAATAGAGCCGGCGACGGCGGCTTCATAGAGCAGAGAAACATTATTTTGTCTTGACAATGCGATCAATTCATCGAGGTGTTCGGCAATAAGTTTTTTATTGGCAGTAACAACATGCTTCCCTTTTTTCAATGCTTCAGTTACAATCTCGTAAGCAGCCACACTGTCATTAATCAACTCCACTATTACATTCACTTCCGGATCGTTCAGGATTACCGATTTATCGAAAGAGAAAAAGCTGTGATCGATCGCTCTCTTTTTCGATGGATCTTTCACGACTATTGATTTAATCGATGCGTTGAGTAACTTACTTCGGTTTAATACCTCATACAGTCCCCCGCCTACTACCCCAAAGCCAAAGAGGCCAATCTTCAAATTTGTTCTCATTTTAATTTTCTTTTGCTTGTTTTTTTAATACCGTCGACCGGTAATTTTTTAAATCATTATACATAAAGTCAGATAGCAGATCTGAAAGCTGTTTGTGTTCGACAAGAAATCCATCGTGACCAAAATCGGAATCGATACGCGCGAAGTATGCATCCTCAATCCATTCTGCCAGAAACTCTTGTTCGCTTACCGGAAAAAGCAGATCAGAATCGATTCCAATGACCAATGTCTTGGCTTTAATGAACTGCAAGGCAATCTCAACCGACGCGCGTTTCCGTCCTACATTGTGAGCATCCATCGCTTTGGACAGAAGCACATAAGAGTATGCATTGAATCGGTCAGCCAGTTTTTGTCCTTGATACCGTTGATAGGAAGAGGCCGGAAAGTCATCAGTCAAATGATTATTCAAACTTGTCTGAGTTTTCAAATAGCCGTCGTATGACCTGTAGCTTAGCAATGCAATCGCCCGTGCCGTTTTCAATCCATTCCTTCCTCCGTCTAACGTTCCGTTTCCGTATGTAGGATCGGTGAAGATTGCTTGTCGCTGTGTTTCATTGAAGGCAATTCCATACGCGGAATGACGTGCATTCGTGGCAATTAACACCAGTTTTTCAATGAGCTCAGGCTGTTCAATCGCCCATTCCATAGCTTGCTGCCCTCCAAGAGATGCTCCGATGAGTAAGTGTATTTTTTCAATGCCCAATTCAATGCGCAAACAATCATGGATGCGTGCAAGATCACGCGTCGTAAAGGATGGAAAATCCTGAAGTGAGGGCTCCTTCTCAGAGGGATAGTTCAATGGTCCCGTAGTACCGTAATGTGAGCCAAGAATGTTCGCGCACACAATAAAATACTCCTTCGGATTAAACAGATCATTGTCTCCAAAAATACCTTTCCACCAATCAAACACGTCGCTGTTGGCTGTCAGTGCATGGCACACCCATACCACATTGTCCTTAGCGCTGTTCATTGTTCCATAGGTATGGTAAGCCACGTTGAGTTCATCAAAGACAAAACCGCTTTCCAACCGGAAGCTTTGGTGATGTCTATAGCTTGTAAATTTGCTCATGTATGCGGGATTATCCGGCGGGAACACTCCCGCCGGAATGTGTCTTGTTATTTTACTGTTTCTGACAGAACTGTTTTGACCGAATACACCTTTTCGAACGCCTGTTCAAGATCTGATTTCAAGTCATCTACATGCTCAATGCCAACCGAAAACCTTAAAAGTCCGGGAACCACTCCTGTTGACCTCTGTTCCTCCAGCGATAACTGTTCGTGTGTTGTTGAAGCGGGATGAATGATGAGTGACTTTGCATCGCCAACATTGGCAAGGTGAGATACCAATTCAAGAGAATTAACGAATTCATTGGCGTCTTGTACACCACCCTTCACTTTAAAACTCAGTACCCCTCCGAACCCATTCCTGAGGTATTTGGAAGCGTTCAAATGGTATTTTGATGAAGTCAAGCCCGGGTAATTTACATATTCGACTTGCGGATGTTTCTCCAACCATTTGGCCAGTTCCAAAGCATTTTCAACGGTACGCTGAACGCGTAAAGACAATGTTTCAAGGCCTTGTAGTAAAAGGAAAGAATTGAATGGCGAGATCGCCGGACCCCAATCTCTCAATCCTTCAACACGCGCACGAATGGCAAACGCAATGTTCCCAAACGGACCTTCATTTCCAAAAACATCCCAGAACTTTAATCCATGGTATCCTTCCGATGGCTCTGTGAACTGCGGAAATTTGCCATTTCCCCAATTATACGTTCCTGCATCTACGATTACTCCTCCTACGCTTGTTCCATGTCCACCTATCCATTTCGTGGCAGAAGCAACAACTACATCTGCTCCATGTTCTATCGGGCGGAATAAATAACCTGCTGCCCCAAACGTATTGTCTACCACTAACGGAAGATCATATGTTTTTGCAATTCTCGATATCTTTTCAAAATCTGCCACAGAGAATTCAGGATTGCCGATGGATTCAAAATAAATCGCGCGTGTTTTCGAGTCGATACGTTCTTCAATGGACACCGGATCTATACCATCCGCAAAGCGCACCTCTACCCCCAATCGTTTGAAAGCAACTTTAAATTGATTGTAGGTTCCGCCGTACAGATGCGAACTTGTTACGAAATTATCTCCAGCCTGAAGTATATTATTCAATGCGATAAACTGTGCCGCCTGTCCCGAAGCGACAGCCACCGCAGCGACTCCACCTTCCAGAGCTGCAATGCGTTTTTCGAATACGTCTGTAGTTGGGTTCATCAAACGGGTGTAAATGTTACCAAATTCCTTCAAGCCAAAAAGATTGGCTGCATGCTCAGAATCCTTGAAAACATAAGAAGTCGTTTGGTAAATAGGAACAGCACGTGAACCTGTAGCAGGATCAACTTCTTGTCCTGCGTGAAGTTGTAAAGTTTCGAATTTTAGATTTTTTGTTGACATTTTTAATTGATTTTAAAACGTTAAATAATTGATTATGTGCATTCAGGAACGCGTCAATACCAGGGCCCTCGGTAGAAGCGTCCGCTGATGATTGCCGAAAAGAAAAAGGAATGATCAGCAGATGCAGCAGCAACAGCAGCAGCACATCATGCCGAAAACAGATCCTGAATAAAATGTTGAAACGGGGTTTTGCAGGCTTTTTTTAGCCTTTGTCACTTGAGTTGTAAGATTGTGTGTTTTTCTCATCTCTTCACATTTATATTCTCCCGAAAAATCTCGGAATCAGGAATTGGCACCGGTTTTCCAATACTGAGCATCAGTCAGCACTTAAAGTTGGTTGCCAGAGGATCATCGAGCCTGTCTCTTACCTCTTCTTTATAAATCTTAGATCCACCGTTTGTGGAAATGACAGTGCAAATTTCTTAAATTAGTTTTTGTTTTTGCAAATAAAAAATGAAAAATCTTTTGGAGAAATCTAAATAAACAATATAAATAACTGATATATAGATTTTTAAAATAATAAATCAGAATTTTATTTTTGAATTTCCTTTCGATGTTCATACTTTTTAACTTTGCCTTTCTCACATTCAAGCACTTAAATTCTCAAGCAGTAGCCCTTAACAATTGAAAATACTTACACCAAATGGAACTCTTAGCACCATACAAATTACAGATCATTGAAACCTTAATCGTTTTCATAGCGGCAGGGGTCTTAAAACTATTTTCTCGTAAAGCCATCAACAGGATTTTCATCAATTGGGAGCTGGACCTTCAGCGCAAACGAATATCCCAGCGAATTGTAAATGTCTTTCTAATCATTCTGGTGATTCTTGTCATAACAGCAATTTGGAATATTCATCAGGATCAGTTGATGGTCTTTGTGACCTCCGTGATCACAATTCTGGGCATAGCTTTTTTTGCCCAATGGTCAATTATCTCCAATATTACAGCCAGTCTTATCCTGTTCTTCAATCATCCTTTGCGCATCGGAGAGGAAATCGAAATTCTCGACAAAGAAATTTCTGTAAAAGGAAAACTGGAAGATATTTCATTCTTCTTCATGCACATACGGACTGTCAATGGAGAGTTGGTCACCGTCCCGAACAACCTTGCACTTCAAAAGATCATTTTGACCAAAAACAAATCGTGAATTCAGTCAAAACGTACGGTGACTCTCAGTAGTTCTGAACTTCCACCGTCACTATCAGTAACCATGGCGCAATCGAATTCCCGATCTTTACGTCCGATCAGCGTGATGGATTCTACCTTTATTTTAAGTGGTTCATTACCGGCTTGAATGGCCAAAGCAATAGGTTCGTGATGCTGGACCAACTCCAACGGATCGATCACGCCTACAAAACTTGCAAGCACTTCGCCGTCTTTTACCCAATCCGCGGTATTTTCTACCGATGCCGTAAAAAGCAATTTGCCTTCCTCTTCGAGCGAGGTAGCCCCAGAAAATCCTGCTTTAATCCCATCTACCTCCGGCAATTCTATGTTCCATACTTTAAAATCAGGAATCAACGATGAGTCTAAAAAATACGCCGCAAGCTTTTTTTCGTTAAGTACAAAAAGGCAATTCTTACCTCGATTGAAGAGATACACATTTCCATTCAAGGTTGACGCGGCTTCTATATTCAATTCTTCTTCATTCAGATTCGTTTGTTCCAGCATCTTCTGATACAAAGGCTGTAAATTCAAATTTTGAAGAAGTTTCTTTTCGCCTGTCGAAAACAGAATTCCTGTGTTTCGCTTAGGCCAGTTGGAACCGGATCCTAAAAGAAGTATTGCCTTTTCTTCACCAAACTCCATTACAGTCATCGCCTCAAAATCGTGCTTTTGAGGCTTGGGAATGATGTCAGGATCGTCCTCCTTCCCAATTCTATATTTTGCCAACAAGACGCCTTCCAGGTCGGTTTCAAATAACCACGGAGAATTGTCACCCACCATAAATAGCCGGTTTTCAATACATTCAACTCCCGAGGCAGAGGGAACCGTATCAAGGATCATTCTTTCGTTTAATTTGGCGAGCATTTTTGGGGTATCAGTACAAGATGAAAGGACAAGAAATAATAAGTTGAACCTAAAATAGAACCGCACACGAATTACTTAAGTCCAAAATGTTTCTCTGCTTCCTCTGCGATGTATCCCCCGATGGCAAGAGAGGCGGTTGCAGCGGGTGATGGTGCATTCAACACATGAATAGACCTCCCATGATATTCAATCCTGAAATCGTCTCGTGTATCTCCATCCTGAGCCAATAATAGTGCCCTTACTCCAGCTCGTCCAGGCTTGATGTCATCCATCGTAAGTGAGGGCACCATCCGCTGTAGTGTCTTTAGGAACAGTTTCTTTGAAAAAGCGCGGCGATACTCATTGATTCCAAAAGACATATTGTTGAAGAACAACTTCCATGTTCCTCCATAGGTCAGGGCGTCCCAAGTGTCCCGAAGGGAGAAATCCGTTTTTCCATAGCCTTCACGTTTAAAAGTAAACACGGCATTCGGACCACATTCGATCTCACCATCCGTCATTCGTGTAAAGTGAACTCCCAAAAATGGAAAATCCGGATTCGGAATGGGATAGATGAGATTCTTCACCTTATGCTTGGCTTGTTCGGTGAGTTCATAGTAGTCTCCCCGGAACCCTACAACCTTTTCTTTCAGATCCACGCCATCTTTGCGTGCAAGTCTGTCCGCCTGTAAACCAGCACAGAAAACGAGGTATTTGGCAGTGTACTTATTTTTATTCGTGACAACTGTGGAGGTCTCATCTCCTTTTTCAATTCCGATTACTTCTTCACCCAATCGCATCGCGCTTTCTGTGTTCATAGCAAGGGCCAGTTCAGCCATCTTTTCAGTTGCCCCGCGAAAATCAATGATCCCTGTCACCGGCACCCAGATTCCTCCAATGCTTTCTACGAAAGGTTCGTGCTCTTTTACCTGGTCTGCAGTAATCTTTTCAATGCCTTCAATGCCATTTTCCAGTCCGGTTTGAAACACCTTTTCCATGTGTGGCAATTCAGCAGGATCTGTTGCGACCACTACTTTGCCGCAGACATCGTGCTTAATTCCATATTCTCTCGCAAAAGCGACCAATTCATGCCTTCCTTGAATACAATTCCTTGCCTTTAGTGAACCGGGTTTATAGTAAAGACCTGAATGGATCACCCCGGAATTGTGACCTGTCTGATGATCTGCGAGTTTATCCATCTTCTCGATCAAAACGATCTTCAAATTCGGATTCTTCTTTTGAAGTTTATAGAAGGTCGCCGCACCAACGATTCCTCCTCCAACAATGGCAACGTCATAGATCATACGGGAAATTTAAGCGCAACAAAAATACGAATAAACCGAATGTTATTGTTTCTGAAATTCCTTCGTGTAGACACGCTTTGCAGTTGTAATTCGTATGATGTATTGACCTTTCTCCAGAAAGGACAGATCCGGATGGATCTCAGCAAAATTCTCGGTGGTTATCATTTTATCCGCAAATACTTGTCTCCCCTGCATGTCAAAGATCTGAATTCCCGCATTTTGAGCAATCTCGCCACTGACCTCAATCGTACATTCTCCATTCGTTGGATTTGGATACACTTCAATCTCGTGGGTAAGTTCTTGTTCATCAAGCCCAAGAGCAAAACCTACTGAAAAATTGTATCGGTGATAGTGACCAAAGTCACCAGGGAAGATCTCTACATAATTTCCGCCTACCAGACGCACGCGGAATTGTCCGGAAGTTTCTCCTTCAAATTGCTGAGAAGCCCAAAATGAAATTCCATCGTGATCAGAATCCTCAAGGATCAGACTATAGCATCCGGGATCAAGATTGAATGTATCCTTGTAATTGGTGTTATTCGCCATTCCGGTTCGTTCGAAAAGAACATTGCCATTCGCATCTTCCAGACGGTATTTGTTCTCATTTGCCTTATTGTTGGTGATGAACCACACGAAGAAGGGACCATTGATCATTTCCGGAGCTTCAAACTTGGTCGATTTCACATTGTTATTGGGATATTCATCCAAACTTGGATATCCCTCCACATCATACACCTGCGCCGTAAATGTCCAGGTACCGCTGTAATCTCTCCACCAGCCAAGATCGGTAACTGGGATCTCCACCACTTCTTTTTCAAGGAAAGCCAGGTTTCCAGACCATTCATACTCCAGCCAGTCGCCATAAGAAATCCAGCAACGTATTTTACATTTTGTCAAAGGCTGTGCACCGTTGTTCTGTAGGATAACTTTTGGATTGCTGCACGTCGGGTTCCATTTACGATAATATTCGTAATTATTTGGATTCAATACATCTGCAATGGATGCATCGTGCTGAAAATTTGGTGCTCCGTAGGATATGAGATCCATCGCAACAATGTAATTTCCTCCAGCCTGACCCGGGTCGCTCACCGGAACTTGATTGATTGCATAATCCAGTCTTACTGTATCTCCCGGAGTAACATACGGTGTCAATTCAAATTCATTTTCTCTAACCTGGTCGCCAGGACACCATCCTTCGCGGGCGTAGGGCCACGTTCCTCCCTGACCGATGTTCGGATTGTCACCACACTGTGTTGTTTGCCAAATGTTCCAATTGAATCTTGAAACACCATCGACCTTAATCTGGTGATCATTTGGAACCCATTCACAACACGCCCCATTCCCTACCTGTCCATGCCCAGAAAGACGGGTTTTGATTTTAAACATTTCGGAGGTATCAGACAGCAGTACCGGAACCTCAGGAAGCACTGAATTGTCTGCCATGTTGGAGAATTGATAACTTCTGAAATCCGCCCAGATCGGCTCTCTTTTGTGCACGTCTCGAGGAGGAATACCTTCGATAAATGCAAACTTAAGATCAAGCAATTCCTGCGTGTTGTGAGCAGCGAGATCCACCGTATCCTTCAGATAATGCTGATAATCTGTCACATCATAGATCCATGCAAAGCCATTAGGGCCCAGATCAAAACTAATTCCATAAGGCGTGATATACCTTGCGATTTCAACGTCCTTGACCAATTCGTAGGGAGGATTGTAAAAGGTAATTTGTTCATTTGTAATTTGCTGTGTTCCAGTAAACGGAACTTGAGCAATGATATCTCCCGCAGCGTCAAAAGTAACCTCAGACCCCTCTTCAAGACCAAGGAATGCGCTGACAATCTCAAAATGTCGGGCTACCGGTTGCTGCTCAAAAATAACCAGTGGTTCTTTGACATAAGGTTGCTCAGTTGTTGCAGTAGCAATAGCTCCGGAAACAGTTCCCTGACCTATACCCAGTCGAGGGCGGTGCTGATCGTGGACCCAGCCTGCCAGGGGATACTCGTCATAATGGATCATTCCTTTTTCAGAAGGCATCAGCAGCTTGTTGCTGGCGGAACGGTCAATTGCCCAGGGTTGATCATCAAAATCATAATATGCTAATAAGTTGCTCCAGTTGGGATGCGTTGGACTTGGTTGTTCAGTCATGAATGTTTGAATCGTTGTCTGTGAAAGTGCCGTATTGTATAGCTGGAATTCATCCATCTTGCCTTTCCACAAAAACGCCTGATTCATATTGGAACCCAAAACCAGTCGGTGAATGTATCCGACCGGCAAATTTTTGCCGGTTCCCGAATGCCACAAAACCCCATTCTTGTATATAAACATTTCCCCTGTGGTTTGCCTTTTCACAAAGGCCCAGTGATTCCAGGTGTTGTCGATCTCTGAAACGCTCATAACTTTATTGATCCTGTCATAACCCGAACCCATTCCGGCATCGAAATACATACTGTTATCACTCCATGGCATATGGATATTGATTACACGGTTGTTCAACGTATCGTAGGCTTCAAGTATTGAAGTATTCGTTCCGGCAGACCCGGTACCTTTCGCCCAAAAAGTGATGGTCATGTCATTTCCAAGGTCCAAATCTGACAACTCCAACATGGCATAATTTGACCCGTCGAATTGCATATTCCCGTTCAGCCCTTCATAACTTGCACTCATAGAAGATGCATCGTTGTCCACCTCAAAACTCATCGCACCAGTGGACGGCATTGTATTTTCAAAAGTAAACTCGATGATCAGGTTATCCGTTCCATTCCATGCAAAAGGCTGATAAAAGAGGAATTCGTTTGCTCCGGAGGTAAGTTCAGGATAAATTCCGCCTGTCTTCCGTGAGGCATTGTAAACTTCCGTAAATCCAAGCGTGTGATACCCGATCAGATCACTATCCGTAGTCGCTTTGATGGATATCGATGGAGAAAGTAGACTTCCACCGGCAAAATTGGAAACATACAGCGACAGCGACTGAAGATCCCCCGCTACGATACCTGCTGCATTTAATTCAGCTGCCGTAACGAGCATTTGGTAGACTCCACCATGACTTGCGGTCTGAAAAGGAAAGGGTGAAGCGATCGGCAGTCCGGCAGGCACAACATCCACGGTAGAAAGCGTGGCACTGCTTCGGTAAGATTCCGCTCTGGTATAGGTATCAGCAAGCGCATTCGGTGCGGTAACATAACTCAGTGAGGACGGTGATGTCCAGTCCGCAAGGTAGCGGTTTCCGTCAACTCGAACAGAATCGTAATTGCCTGTATGGTCAAAAACGCGCGTGTACGTTAGATAATCCCATTCACCGCAATTGTATTGATCCCACGTCGTCAGAGGACTGCATTTAAGCTTGTAATACATCAACACTTTTTCGAAACGTTTTGAGTTCAACTCCTGCGGAAAGACAAAATTTGCCCGGCGTGTCGTAATAGAATCATAGGTAAACGTCTGCACCCAGGTGGTGTCTTGGGACCACAGCGGACTGAAACAAAAAAAGATAAAAAGTGTCTGTAGAATTCGTCTCATACGTATCGATTTTTTGTAAAAATAGGAAACTAAGTGTATTTGTACGGATGAAAAAAGAGAATCTTTCTTGAAATGCTACACCAACAAATCAAAACCAGAACGATCCGATATCAATACGCAAAATATATTGGCAATTGGTAATCCGTCTGCTCGTAGTACGGACTCCTTTTGTAAATAAAAAACAGCTGGTCCCATTGAGATTCTCTGAATTGCGCATCGGACGCTCTTTTCTTTTGAAATTCCTCGGCAAGAACGGGATTTTGTTTCAATAATTCTGCTGCTTTGTCCTCAAAGACATAAGGCGAAAAATATTCTTTTTGCTGCAGATAACTGTCAAAATAATTCCAACGAAAATAACTGTCTTCTGCTTCCGGAATTAACGTCGAAAAAATGAATGTTGCTCCTTTTTGACCGGTCGGAACAATGACGGTACCTTTCGGTAAAACCAACTCTTTTTCCATAGATCCTGTTACCACATCTTTGTGGTAAAAATGACCTTCATACGGTTTGTTCAAACTCTGAAACGAACTGATCCTTTTTGCCTCTAATGTTAAAGTTGTATCCTTAGTAATTTGAGTGAAAGCGATGTGATTAGCTGCCAAATTTTCGATCACCTCCCGGGCACCCGGAAGTATGTAAATGAATTCTGGACACTTGATCGAGTCGTCAGGGGCAAACGTTTTGAACCAGGGTATAAAACGTTCATACGGCTGTGTACGGTCGTATTTCAATCTCTTCATACCGGTTACTTCGCTCACCGGATAAATCTCCTCGTACCCTTTAAAAAGAATCGAATCCTTTTTTTCAGTTAATTCATAATTGTACTTGAAATACGTTTGACTCATCGACAAATTTTGAGACTCTGAACGCACTTTCTCCACCTCATCTGCATTCAACCCGGTCCAGGCAATCAGTTCCGAGATAAAATCTTTTGTGGCCCGTACGCGTTCAGGAAAGAGTTTAAGCATGTGTGTTTCAACCGTAAATGCGATGGAATGGAACAAAGCCGCGTACCCCATAGCGTAGCGAGGAAGATCATTGAAGGCCACAAGACCGCTTTTTGGGGTTTCTTCTTTAAGATCCACATAAGGAAAGGCATCCCATTTTTTCTTTTTCAGGCGACTACTTAATTCAGGAATCAATTTTTCATACACCAGCTTTCCCTGCGGGGGAGCCATGCGTTCTCTTAAAGAAGAGATATAGGTAAGCGTGTATTGATAATCTGCACCATTCGAAACATGCGTGTCTACAAAAACATCCGGGTCTAATGCATGGAAAATCTTTGCAAATGTTTTCGCATTGGGAGAGTCCATTTTGATAAAATCCCTGTTTAAGTCGAGATTTTGGGTGTTTCCTCTGAATCCATATTCTTCTGGCCCCTCCTGATTTGCCCGACTGAAGGAACCACGTCGCAACATTCCTCCAACATTGTATGCAGGTATGAAAGCAATGCACGGAAGTCCTTTGGTTTTCTTTCCGGACTTTATCCATTCTTCGATCCAAATCAAAGAGGCGTTCACCCCATCCGGCTCCCCGGGATGAATCGCATTATTGATCAGCAACGTTGTAGATTGTCTGCATTTCTCCATGGTCAATGTAGAATCCCCAGCACCATTGATGATACACACAAAAATCTGCAATTCAGTATCTGAATTGCCCATTGCATAGAGCTCTATTTCACGGTGTTTTTCATCAAGTTTTTTATATGCCTCGATCAGTTCAGCATACGTCGGTGTCTCATTTAAACTCCAGTTTTCCTGAGAAAAAATGGAAGGCGATTCGACGCAAAAAAACAAAGACAAAAACAGATATAGAAGTCTTAACATAGTGCGAAAATAGCTTTTTTGCGGCTCAAAGTCGTACCTTTGCCCTATGCGTATTGATATCCTCACTGTTGTACCGAGTTTATTGGAAAGTCCGTTCGCGGCCTCTATTATGCAACGAGCACAAGATAAGGGACATGTAGAAATCCATATCCACAACATTCGAGATTATTCAACCAGCAAGCATAAGAATGTCGATGATTATCAATATGGCGGAGGAGCAGGCATGGTAATGTCCGTTGAACCGATCGCAGCGTGTATAGACCGGTTGAAAAGTGAACGTGTCTACGATGAAGTAATCTACATGACACCAGATGGAAAAATTCTGGAACAAAGTGACTGCAATCAATTA
The DNA here is from genome assembly GCA_041178485.1 of Bacteroidota bacterium. Lineage (GTDB taxonomy): Bacteria > Bacteroidota > Bacteroidia > Flavobacteriales_D > Crocinitomicaceae > M0103. The sequence continues at coordinate 16,813 of JBEGVI010000104.1, forward strand.
TCCCTATATGGCAACCTCATCATCCTCTGCGGGCATTACAAAGGAGTAGATGAACGCATCAGACAACATTATATCACCAAAGAAATATCCATCGGATCGTATGTGCTATCAGGTGGAGAACTTGCTGCAGCAGTGCTTGTAGATGCCATAGTTCGACTGATACCAGGAGTATTGAATGATGAAACCTCAGCATTAACCGATAGTTTTCAGGACGGATTGTTATCTCCACCGGTATATACACGTCCTGAAGAGTTTCGCGGTTGGCGTGTACCCGAGGTTCTGCTGTCAGGTGATCCTAAAAAAATTGATCAGTGGCGGGAGGAGCAAGCCTTGAAAAGGACGCAGGAACGGAGGCCGGATTTGCTGTAATGTTGAGCATGGAACAAGGAGCAAGGCTTGCAGTGAGCTTGCCGAACTGAACAAGGAACAAAGATCAGAGAAAGATTGAACTTTTGAATGGACATCGAACAAAGTATAGAATTGCTGAATAATGGCGGGACGCTCCTCTACCCGACAGATACTATCTGGGGATTGGGTTGTGATGCCACCAATGAACTAGCATGTCAAAAAATCATTGAATTAAAGCAGCGACCGGAGAATAAAAGTTTCATTTTACTGGTTGATGGATTTCAGATGCTTGAAAAATATGTTCCTGATTTTCATCCTGTCTGTTACGATTTAGCCGACCTTGCTACCGAACCACTTACAATCATTTACCCAACTTCCATTCACCTAGCGCCTTCCGTTTTGGCAGATGATGGTTCGGTTGGAATACGAATTACAAAAGATGTTAATTGCCTGAAACTTATAAGAGGCCTGAGAAAACCCTTGGTGAGTACCTCCGCCAACATTTCGGGTGAAAAGGTACCCGAGTCATACCGGGATTTAAATCCCCATCTTCTTAAAAAAGTAGATGGAATTCTGGAATTAAGACAAACTGAAAAACTAATTCGCCCCTCACAAATCATTAAGATTGGGCTCGACGGCAGTGTGAAGGTGATCAGGAGTTAGATAATCCTCAGTGAAATTCTATCTTTGCATCCAAATGCAGAAAAATTACGCAGATCAGCTCAAACACCCGGTTTTCAAGGTCGTGGCTCAGATAATAAAGGAGCAGCAACTTGAGGCTTACGTCATTGGTGGCTGGGTGCGAGATCTTTTGCTGGAAAGGCCCTGTAAGGACATTGACATTGTGGTTGTCGGCAATGGCCTGGAACTTGCGAATGCAAGCGCAAAAATACTTCGCGTAAAGAAAGTAGCACTTTTCAAAACCTACGGCACGGCTCAGTTCAGATATAAAGACCTTGATGTAGAATTCGTCGGTGCACGAAAGGAATCTTACAGCCCGGACTCAAGAAAACCTGCCGTAGAATTAGGGACCTTGCGGGACGATCAACTTCGGCGTGACTTCACAATCAATGCCCTTGCCATCAGCTTAAACCCGGATAATTTCGGTCAGCTCGTGGATCCGTTCAACGGACTTTCTGATTTGGAAAAAGGAATCATTCGTACTCCTCTTGATCCTGTTACAACCTACAGTGATGATCCGCTGAGGATGATGCGTGCAATACGCTTCGCGGCACAACTGGATTTTAAAATTGAAGCATCGAGCCTTCAGGCAATCATTGATCAGGCCGGTCGACTTGAGATTATTTCCAAAGAGCGCATAATGGATGAACTCAATAAGATCATCCTGAGTAAATTGCCTTCACGTGGATTCAATTTGCTTTTTGCAACAAAACTCCTGCACCAGTTTTTTCCCGAAATGGTCAATTTACAAGGAGTTGAAACAATTGATGGCAAATCGCACAAAGATAATTTTTACCATACCCTGGAAGTCCTGGACAACGTTGCCGATAAAAGCGATGACCTCTGGCTAAGATGGTCAGCAATTATGCACGACATTGCGAAGCCTCCAACCAAGCGCTTTGATCCGGAAACAGGATGGACTTTTCACGGACATGAGGAACTTGGCGCACGAATGACTCCAAAAATCTTTACGAGGTTGAAATTGCCACTCGACCACAAGATGAAATTTGTTCAAAAAATGGTCCGTCTTCATTTGAGACCTATCGCTCTTGTGAAAGGTTCGGTGACCGATTCTGCCGTCAGGCGATTGTTGAGCGAGGCGGGAGACGACATTGACAATCTTATGATTTTATGCAATGCGGACATCACCTCCAAAAACGAATTCAAGGTCAAAAAGTACAGAAAAAACTTTGAGATGGTCATGGAGAAATTGAAAGCTGTCGAAGAAAAAGATCGCATTCGGAATTTTCAGCCACCTGTATCCGGAGAAATGATCATGCATATCTATCAACTCGGACCCTGCTCAGAAATCGGCACCATAAAAGCAAGAATTAAGGATGCAATTTTGGAAGGAATTATCGCCAACGACAGAAACGAAGCAATTGCTTACATGTTAAAACTTGGTGAAGAATTGGGTCTCAAACCCGTAAACAATCCAGTATAAATCAATTAAGAGTATATTTACAACTAAGAAAATCCGGTTACTTATGGCAGGTCTTAAATTTCGTGTGTTACTCGACAGTGAAAAAGATGCAGAAGTGTTCAGAGACATATTGATCAACGATACTGACAATTTTGAAACCTTTTATCACGCCATCATTCATTCCTTCCGGTTTGAGGGAGATCAAATGGCAAGTTTTTATGTTTCGAACGACCAATGGGACAAAGGACACGAAATCAGTTTAATGGACATGACCTACGACGATGATTCCATAGATGCCCCCGCTGCAGTGATGAAACAAGCCATTATCAAAGATTTTCTCGAGGAGCCGGATCAGAAATTCATACTGGTTTATGATTTTATGCGGATGTGGATTTTCCTGATCGAACTCATTGGGTACGAAAAAGAAGGTCCCCAAACCCCTGAAGTGCTTCTCTCGGTGGGAATGGCTCCGCCGGAAGATTCAAGAACGGCCGGTGACAATGAACAATTATTCAACGGTGACATCAATGAAGAGGAGGAAGATGAGTTTGGTTTCAACGAGTTTGACGACGATTTTGAAGAGGACGATATTGCCGGTTATGACGAATACGATTATTAATGAGTGAGAAATTCGGAGATCCTGTCGGGGATGCTATTCGCGACTATGCAGCCACGAAAAAACCAGCTGACATAATCGTAAGTTCTGATATTTGTGAAGATGACATCATCCCTGTGGAAGTGTTATTCCGATCGATGAATGACATGCCTGAACTCGAAAAAATGGCACTCGATTTATGCACAGGGGAAGTACTTGATGTCGGAGCCGGTGCAGGAGTACACTCTCTTGAACTTAGGAAAAAGGGCCTTACTTCAAAAGCAATCGACCTTTCACAAGGGGCTGTTGCGTACATGCAAAGCCAGGGATTACATGCTCGTCAAATCAATTTCTTTGAACTGAAAGACGAAAAATTCGATACCATTTTAATGTTAATGAATGGGATAGGTATTGCAGGAAAGCTTTCGAACCTGGAAAAAACCCTTAGCCATGCCAAGTCTCTTATTAAAGAAGGTGGAAAAATTCTGTGTGACTCTTCGGACATCAAATACCTGTATGAAGATGAAGACGGATCGATGTGGGTGGATCTGAATGCAGAATATTATGGCAATTTTCGTTTTCAAATGAAATACAAAAAAGAAAAAGGACCATGGTTCGACTGGCTCTATGTGGATTTTGACCATTTATTTCAGGCTGCGAAAAATGTAGGACTTCACGCAAAACGAGTGTTCGATCGAGACGATCATTACCTGGCTGAATTGAGTTTATGATGCGATTCTATAGCTTTCTGTTCGTTACACTTTTTGCAATCTCCGGATTTTATGCTCAGGAAAACCCGGCCTTTCCATTCCCCATGGAGGAACAAGCACTCCTCTGGAAAATTGAAAAAAAGGGGATGGACAAGCCTTCTTATCTATTTGGAACCATTCATTTGATTGAAAAGGAGTACTTTTTTTTCCCGGATAAACTTCAAAAACTGGTTGAGAAAAGTGATCTGTTGATCATGGAGCTGGCGGGCATTCCCGATCAGCAAGAGGCCTTACAGCACATTCAGCTAAAGGAAGGCGTATTTTTCGACTACTTTTCTACCGAACAAACCGATTCCATTCTCCGCTGGGCGAAAGCTGAATTACATATGAACGATGCCCAATTCAAAGGTGTTATGACTAAGATGAAACCTTTTGTAGCCGTTCAGCTGGCAACACAGATGCATTTCTTTGGTAAAACAGAATCCTATGAACTGACATTAGACGAACTTGCTAAAAAAAATGAAATCCCTGTCAAAGGTCTTGAAACCGTGGAAGAACAAATGAGCCTTTTTGATGGGTTAAGTAGGAAAGAACAGTCGGAAATGGTGATGGAGATAGTGAGAAATCCTAAAGAGCAATACGAATCGACTGAAAAAATGGAACAATTATATGTAAGACAGCAGGTCGATTCGCTGTACATGCAAATTGTGAACTCTGAAGGGACTATAGCGGCAGAAAATGCGCGTTTCATAGATGACAGAAACATACGTTGGGTCCCTATGATAGAAGAATCTATTCGTCAAAAAAGATCATTCATCGCAGTCGGCGCCGGCCACCTTGGAGGACCGAACGGTGTTATTCGGCTCTTACAGCGCAGAGGGTATACCCTCACACCTATCAAACTTTAAATCGATTATGAAAGTCCTGCTGATATCTGCCCTGATCCTTCTCACCCTATTCTCCTGCACTACTTATAGCGACCAGGACAAAAAGCAATTCGACAAAAAGATCTCAAGTTATTTAAAAACACGAAAAATAAAATGTCAACGCAGTGACTCAGGATTGTATTACAAAATCCTGGAGAAAGGTACGGGTGACTACATCAAATTTCAGGATGAAGTCTCTTTTACCTACCATGGTACATTGATCGATGGATCAGTTTTTGATGCCCAGAAGAAGCCTGTTTCATTCAAAGTAAGAGATCTCATCGCTGCATGGAAAGAAATCATGCTTGAATTGAAACCAGGTGCAAAAGCATTTCTCGTTGCCCCACCTCAGCTGGGATACGGAGACTATAAACTGGATGACATTCCACCGCATTCCATTCTTATTTATACGATCGAGATCACGGATGTGAAATAATTTCCAAATAATGTCAATGGAACTTTGCACTAACAATTCAAAACTCTATTTTTGAAAGCGAAAATTAATCGACACAAATACCACGATCATGAGTGTACTCGTAAATAAAAATTCTAAAGTTATCGTTCAGGGGTTTACCGGAAGTGAAGGAACGTTTCATGCCGGTCAAATGATTGAATACGGAACAAATGTTGTCGGAGGAGTTACTCCGGGAAAAGGTGGGAGTTCTCATCTGGATCGTCCGGTTTTTAATACAGTTGCAGATGCCGTCAAAAATACAGGAGCAGATGTTTCAATAATTTTCGTTCCGCCGGCTTTTGCTGCGGATGCTATCATGGAGGCTGCAGAAGCTGGTATAAAAGTGATTGTATGTATCACGGAAGGCATTCCTGTTAAAGACATGGTAATGGCACGCGAATACATTAAAGGTTTCAATTGTCGTTTGATCGGTCCAAACTGTCCGGGCATTATAACGGCCGGTGAAGCAAAAGTGGGAATCATGCCTGGGTTTGTATTCAAAAAAGGCAAGATCGGAATCGTATCAAAATCCGGGACTCTCACCTATGAAGCAGCAGATCAGGTGGCAAAAGCCGGACTGGGAATAACTACGGCCATCGGAATTGGAGGAGACCCTATCATTGGCACCACAACGCGTGAGGCCGTTGAATTACTGATGAACGACCCTGAAACGGAAGGTATCATAATGATCGGTGAGATTGGAGGAAATCTTGAAGCCATTGCAGCACGCTGGATTAAAGAAAACGCCAAAAAACCGGTGGTTGGTTTTATCGCCGGAGAAACTGCTCCTAAAGGCCGTACAATGGGTCACGCCGGTGCCATTGTTGGTGGAGCTGACGATACTGCAGAGGCAAAAAAACGAATCATGCGCGAGTGTGGAATTCACGTAGTCGACTCACCGGCACAGATCGGAGCTAAAATGGCCGAAGTACTTGGTGTTACCGTTTAAAACAAAGTCAAAAAAACGCATTTCTTAGCAGACAGATAAATGAAACGGCCTTCGGGTCGTTTTTTTTTGCAGTTCATTTCCGAGTATGTTCGTTTATCTTTCATTTTTAACATTTTAGAATTAATTCCTTTTTTTTCTTTCGGAAAGAATGTCGTAATTTTGCGTTGTTTTTCTGTTACTACACTTTCCGAACCGCAGGTGTACTAACAGATAAGTATTAACCTTTAATTCTTTAAAATGATTAAAAAATTACTCCTTTTGACCGTAATGGCGCTAAGTATGCACGTAACATTTGCTCAACGCAACGCAGCGCTTCGACCCGTAGAAGGAACGGCCATTAAAAATGTTCGTTCGAAAGTAGACCGTTCGAGCTTAGTAAAAAACATTACATGCGTGGATACTGTTCGCTATCCGCTATTGAAAGAACAGACCCTAACCACTGCAGCGGAAGGACAATTTTACACCTTTAGTGTTTGGGCAGCCGACGTTGAGGCATTTTCCCAGGCTTTTACCTTCTCCGGTACAGGCCTTACGATTACCGGTGTTGAGTTTTTTGGGGCTAACTTCATTGATGCAGTGAATGCTTTGGGAACGGCTTCCATTACTGTTCGGGCGCGAATAATGACTGTGAATGGGACAAACAACCCTACAGCCACAGTTTTAGCATCTGGAACTGTCAATGTAACCAGTACAACGGCAGATTATTACTATATCAACTTCGGTACCCCTGCCATTCCAACAGGGAACTACGCTGTAGTAATAGACGTGACCAGTCCGAATGGAATTCTGGACTTGTTTGTAAACGATGCTTATTCAGGCCAGCAGCAGGATGAAAACTTATCACGTTTTAATTCGCTCTATTATCCGAACAGCAGCGGGTTTTGGGTGAGCATACCTGTTTTAACCTCAGGCGACCCAGGAAACTTCCCGTCAGATGGAATCGGACCTGATCCGGCATACGACTTTGAACCACTTGTAGCCCCTATCGTTTCCTATTCAATCACATCGACAGCAACCGTGTCTCCTGATCCGGTATGTCTCGGAACTTCACAAACTTTTACCGGTTCGGCAAATCCGACAAACATTCTGTCTAACCGCATGTACAACTATCAAAAATTCGAGCAATACTTCTTTGGTGGAGCTGATTCTACTTACGTGTGGGATACTGCAGATCCGGCCCCTCTTATCTGGTCTACCAGTACAACGTACACCTATCCGACAGCAGGTAATTACTCCCCGACGTTCTATGTACTTGGAGGTTTCTGGAATTCATGTCTGGACAGTGCTACGGATCCAATTGTTGTAGCTGCACCTTCGACAGCTCCTACATCTATATCGGGTACCGCTGCTATCTGTGGAACCGGTTCAACAACCCTTACGGCAGTCGGAGGTACCACTGCTTCAGGAGGCACCTATCAGTGGGGAACAGGGTCTACTCCTGGAGTCAATGTTATTCCGGGTGAAACAGGCATTAGCTACACCACACCGGTCCTAACATCGACTACTACCTATTGGGTAAGAAGAATCGACGTTGCTCCATGCAACAACCCTACGAATGCGGCAACAGTGACAGTAACGGTCAACCCTGTTCCAAACGTAACGGTCAACTCAAATGTTCCCAATTCATGTGATGGTGCTACTGTCACTTTAACAGCTGCTGGTGGAAGTTCCTATTCCTGGACCACAGGAGCAACATCCTCCTCCGTTCAGGTTTCTCCAACGGTGCAAACAACATACACTGTAACCGGAACAACATCTGGTTGTACAAATACTGCTTCTATTACGATTGGAGCATTCACTTCCTCAAACGCATCATTCACCTATCCATCAAATACCATTTGTTCTTCAGCCGGAAATCAAACTCCTGCAGTAGTTACAGTTGGTGGAACTTTTTCGGGTACAGGTGGAGTTGTTATTTCAACCACCACTGGCGAGATTGATGTGGCTGCATCTCCTGTAGGAACATTCATAATATCGTATGATTTCGGTGGCAACTGCCCGAGTCAGGCTTCACAATCCGTTACCATTACAGATGCTCCAGATGCAACGTTTTCATACAGTTTACCAAACTATTGTACCTCTGCCACTGATCCAAGTCCGGAATTCATTACCGGTGCCAGCGCTGGCGTTTTTTCAAGTACACCATCAGGACTTTCCTTGAATGCCGGATCTGGGATTATTGACCTTTCAGCTTCTGCAGCAGGATCCTATACTGTCACAAACAGCATAAATATTTCAGGATGTGCTCCGGCAAGTGCTTCAGCAACTGTTGAAATATTCGCCGCTCCATCGGTTTCTATAGTACCTGTCACCCCATTGTGTTCAAACGCTGGCGCAGTTAACCTTTCCGCAACACCTGTAGGTGGAACATTCTCCGGAACAGGTGTAAACAGCAATACATTTAACCCTGCGGTTTCCGGTGCAGGAAACTGGATAGTTACCTACACGGTCACCGACGCAAATAACTGTACAGGAACAAACACTGCTACAATCACTGTAAATGCAGTTCCTTCACCAATATTCGCAACATTGCCTGCTCAGGTATGTGCGAGTGGAAACGCTGTTTCATTGAATGCTACACCTCCGGGAGGAACATTTTCTGGAACGGGAGTATCGGGAAATAGCTTCAACCCTGCTCAGGCCACTACAGGAGTGAATGTCATTACCTATTCAGTTACTCAAAACGGATGTACAGGTACCAATACAGCATCAATAAGTGTGGTTGCAAATCCTACAGTTACTATTGTTCCTGTGAATCAATTGTGCTCAAATGACGGACCGGTCACTCTTTCAGCAACACCTGCCGGAGGTACATTTACCGGTAACGGTGTATCAGGCAACCAATTTACTCCGTCGCAAACTGGAAACTCAATAATTACATATGTGTTCACAGATGGAAACGGTTGTTCCGGTGGTTCTTCTATCACGGTTACAGTAGCCGAAGCACCGGTAGTTACATTGGGTGCACTCAATCCTATTTGTCTTCAAAACGGATCAGTAACGCTTACAGGTGGACTTCCTGGCGGTGGTGACTACAGTGGTCCCGGTATTTCTAACAATACATTCGACCCAACCGTAACAGGAACAGGAACCTTTAATGTAGATTACACATATACAAACGCATCTGGCTGTACAGATGTTGCCACGAGTTCAATCACTGTGAACGACTGCGCAGGAATTGATGAAGAAGAAAGTTACAACCTTACGATCTCTCCAAATCCTGCAGAGCAGTCATTTGTTATTTCTCTTGACGAAATCGACGGAGTGAATGTTTCGTATTCTTTGTATAGCGAAGAAGGCAAACTCATCGTAGCCCAAACAACTTTGAGTTCCACAGAAACTACCGTAAACACGATGAACTACGCAAACGGAATATACTTCATCAACCTGATGATTGAGGATAAATCCCTTGTAAGAAAAATTGTCATTAGAAACTGATGATCTATTATTCTATTCAAATGCCGGGCAAATGTCCGGCATTTTTTTTAGGATAAAACTATCCAAGTCAGGCATTTTATATCCGTATATTTGCATCAATGCACTATGCCATTATCGATGTCGAAACTACCGGAGGGAGTACTAAAACTTCCAAAATCACGGAAATAGCGATCTACAAGCACGACGGCAAGAAGATACTTGATGAATTTGTAAGTTTGGTGAATCCGGAAATGAAAATTCCAGACTTCATTGTACGGCTGACGGGGATAAGCGACCGAATGGTCGAATCCGCACCGAAATTCTTTGAAATCGCCAAAAAGATCATCGAATTTACTGAAGACTGTGTCTTTGTTGCACATAATGTTGGTTTCGATTACGGGGTAGTTAGACAAGAATTTAAATGGCTGGGATACGATTACCGCAAGCCCCATTTATGTACTGTTAGAGCATCGAGAATTTTATTGCCCGGTTACGAATCGTACAGTCTGGGAAAACTATCCCGTGAACTGGGTATTGAGATCAAAGGACGCCATCGTGCCGGAGGCGATGCTCTGGCAACAGCACATCTTTTTAGCCTCTTACATGAGCAGGATAAAAATGACTTGCATACCTTTATTGAACACGACATAAATCCAAAGATCCTTCATCCGGGATTGGATCTGGACGCTTTGGAAGAGATCCCTTCTAAAACAGGCATCTATAAATTCCTGAACGAGCACGGGCAGATTATTTATATCGGCAAAAGCAAGCAGATCCGAACTAGAATTTACCAACATTTGCGGAATACCAAGACAACAAAAGGGTATAAAATGATCGGCGAGATTTCAGCAATAGAATTTGAACTCACCGGTTCAGAATTGATCGCATTGCTGAAAGAAGCACAGTTGGTTAAGAAATATAAACCTGTTTATAACAGACGCCTGATAAAAACCAAATTCCCTTATGGGATTTATGATACGGTCGATATGCACAACTACCTTCAGCTCGAAATTCAACGCACCTCTCAAAAAGATGCCGTACCACTGATTTCATTCAGTACGAAAAAAGAGGCTCAGAGCTACATGGAATATCTGTGCGATACTGAAGGATTATGTCAAAAGCTTTGTGGTTTGTACCCAACCCATTCCGCCTGTTTTCATTACACTATCAAAAAATGCAATGGCGCATGCATTGGAGAGGAAAGTGCAGAATCATACAACCAAAGGGTACAAGCACTTATTGACCGACTGACCTTTAGCGGAGAAAGTTTTTACGTGGTAGATAAAGGCCGTAACAAGAGTGAAAAGAGCATTGTTCTGATTGAGCGCGGCACAATTTCAGGGTTTGGATTCGCACCGTTTCATTTTCAGGCTCAACCCATATTTAAATGGAACCGATTTATAGAGTACATTACAGACGATCGAGATTCCAGAGCTATTCTACAGCAATTCCTTAGGAAAAACAATGAACTTCGAATCGTAAAATTTTAATCAAAAAAAAACCGGAATGATTTCCGGTTTTTTTTCGAAATAAATATCCTGCTTACACTTTAAGTCTTTTCGAGAAATCGATCAAAATCGGTGTCGCCACGCAAAGTGATGAGTATGTTCCGATTACTACTCCTACGAGCAAAGCAAACAAGAATCCTTTGATTGCCGGACCTCCGAAAATGAACATGATCAACACAACTACAAACAATGTCATTGATGTATTGAACGTTCGACTGAGCGTGGTATTCAACGACTTGTTAATGATGTCGTGGTGATTGTCTTCTTCTTTAGAGCCTCTAAGATTTTCACGGATCCTGTCAAACACAATTACCGTATCGTTCATGGAATATCCAATGACCGTTAGGATAGCCGCAATGAAGGCCTGATTAACATCCAGTGAAAACGGCAAAATACCATGTAAAAGCGCAAACACCGAGATTACAAAAAATGCATCGTGGATCAATCCTACAATCGCACCAATCGAGTATTGCCAATATCCAAAGCGAATAAGAATGTACGTAAATATTGCAAGCAGCGATAGGAAAATCATGATGTAAGAATCTATCGAGAGCTGGTTGGAGATAGAAGCCGAAACACTCCTTGATTCAACGATCTCATATTTTCCTGTTTTAGACTTACCGGCCTCAAGACCTTCGAGAAGTTTTTCTTTCACTTTCTGAGTCGCGCCATCATTCTTGGAAAGATAGTTTGTTACAATCTCTACGTTGTATTCATTGGATTTAGTCTTCAGGTCAATAGAGGCTACCTCTCCATTCTCAACAAACACCTTCGATAGGTTTGTACGAATGTGCTCAATGTCTGCTTTGTTCTGGAACTTTACTACGTAAGTACGTCCGCCTGTAAATTCAACACTCGGCTTCAACCCACGCGTCACCAACGCAGCAACTCCTATTACAGTTACGCTGATGGAGAAGATATAGAAATACTTTCTTTTACCAACCCAATCAAATGAAAGGTTTTGGAAAAGACCTTCAGACATTTTTGTAAAGAAGCTTATTCCCTTTCCTTTGTCTAACCAATAGGTAATAACAAGTTTAGAAATGACAATCGCAGAGAATATAGAGGTAAAGATACCGATGATCAATGTCGTCGCAAATGATTCAATTTCACCTGTTCCAAAGATTTTCAAGATCACAGCAACGAGAAGGTGCGTCACATTCGCATCAATAATTGAAGGCAATGCCTTCTTGAAACCTACACTGATTGCACCAGCATCGTCTAATCCACGATATTTCTCCTCCCGAACACGCTCAAAGATCAAAATATTGGCATCTACAGCAGTACCGATAGTAAGCACGATACCTGCAATTCCCGCAAGCGTAAGAACGGCACCGAACGATGCCAGGAATCCAAAAATAAAAATCACGTTCGCTACCAATGCAATGTTAGCCGCAAGTCCAGCCTTGCTGTAATACAGATACATATACAATAGAACAGCCAGGAATGCAATTCCGAAAGACAGAAGCCCTGCACTGGAATTCTCTGAACCGATAGTCGGCCCTACTTTTGTTTGATCTTTTATTACACATGGTGCAGGCAAAGCTCCACCATTCAATAGTCCGGCAAGATCACTCACTTCTTCCTGTGTAAACGTGCCGGAAATCTGGGTATTCCCACCCGTAATCGCTTCATTCACACGTGGCGCGCTGTATACAACATCATCCATTGTAATTGCTACACAACGACCGATATTGTCGGAAGACATTTCAGCCCATTTATCAGTTCCGTCTTCACTCATGGATACATTTACTACCCATTCTGCATCCACGTTGTTGTAATCCGGTGTTGCATTTTTGATGTCCTGACCTCCAACACGAGCCTTGCCTGATTCAGGTACTTTAATTGCGTATAAGACATAGCCTTTCTCCTTCTTATTTTGAGGAACCTCCTCTATGTCATCCGACCACATGAACTTGACGTCTTCAGGAAAAATGTCAAGAATATCCTGACGTCGGAGGATGTCTTCGACGAGCATTTTGTTGTTTGGCATGACATAGCCCATGAAGTTGATCTCTTTCTGTGGATCCAGGTCTGTATATTTCACCAATTCCTGAAGACCTTTTTTGGTGCCCCCCAATGAAAGCAAAGAAGCTGTTGAATCTTTAGCAATTGAATCTGTCGCAGGTTCTTTGGTAGAGAGCACAGATGCCTGTTGCCACTGAACACCTAATTCCTTTGAGAAATAAATCTCATACAGCTGAAGGTTTGCAGTAGATTGAAGTTTTGCAGCAACGGTCGACTCATCCTGCACACCCGGAAGTTCGATGTACAATCTGTTATTCACAAGATCTCTCTGAATGTTAGGCTGTGCAACACCAAACTGATTGATTCGTCGGCTCATAATGAGCTCCACACCATCCATTGATGAGCTGGTAATCTTTCTGAAAAAAGCTTCCACATCGTCGTCGGAGGATTTCATTCCTAAACCTTCAATTTCTGAGGTAGCAAGTAACTGCACGACAGGAGCTTTATTTATTTTCTTGTTTTCCTGAAGAAACAAAGAGATAAAATCACCGCCCTTTGAGTTGTATGTAGCAACGGCCTTGTCATAGGCTCTTTTAAATCTCAGATCTCTTGGATTACGGACATAACTTTTGATCAATTCAGGTACCGAAATTTCGAGCGTTACGCTCATCCCGCCAACAAGATCGAGTCCGAAAGCCATACTTCTCTTCTTAGTATCCGAGAAAGATGTTCCAAGAATCGGATAGACAGGTTTATCTGATTTCTCTTTGAGAATCTGATTGATATAAGCTGACTTGGCAAGTGCCTGTGCCTCCGGAGAGACAAAATTCACAACCGTACCGTTTGGAAGAGTAGTGCTATCCCCTGTGGTTGCAGCTTTTTTCCTGACAGCAGCGACTTCAATCTCAGCCTTACGCTCTGCCTCCTTTTCCACTTTACTCGTTACCCATGTAAAAGAAAGTTGATACAAACAAATCGCTAATAATACACCAGTTAAAATCCAGAAAAATACTCTATTACGCATATCAGTTATGAATTAAGCCCGCAAATATAGAATTTACCGAGCGCATAATCAATAAAGTTCGCTTCTAATTCCGAAGAAACTTGAAAAGAGTTTTCACTTGTCTTGGGATACGCGAAGAGTTTCCGCAAAATGGACGAGTTCGGAGCTAAACGATTTCCAACTGTTGTTAGACCGTTCCGTCTCAATAGCCTGTATCATTTTCAATAGTTTACCTTCAGAAAAAATATCCTGAAGCGCTTCCCGCAGGAGATCCGGACGTTCTAAGGGCACTACAACACCCATCTCGCGTACGGTTTGTGACAATCCACCAACATCGGTCACCACAACAGGAACACCAAACTGAAATGAAGTTGCGGAAACACCTGATTGCGTTGCACTTCGGTAAGGAAGCACGCACAGATCCGCGGCCGAGAAAAAGAGGTGGACCTCATCGTCCGGTATAAATCTGTCGTGAATGTGCAAACGCTCTTTCAACGCTGGATCATTGAACCAGACATCAAACTCTTGTTTGTCCGTATAAAACTCACCTGCTATAACAAGATGGTATGAGTCGTCTAATTCGGAAAATGCATTCAGCAGAACGTCCAGTCCCTTGTAATTTCTCACCAATCCAAAAAAGAGCAAAACTTTACTCGATGGATCAATTCCTAATTTCTCACATGCCTCGGCCTTTGAAACGGGCTCTTTGAATTGATCATACCAGGGATGCTGAATGACACACACTTTCGCATCCTTTCTAACGTGTAAAATGTCATTTTTGACCGTTTCAGACAGGGCAACAAATCCGTCAAATTGATTTAAAACCAAGCGATTCATCCAAGTGTCGAAAAATCTTTTCTCGTGAGGAACAAGATTGTGAACCAACAATATTCGGGTTGCTCTTTTTCGAAGCCTCCATCCAAGAAAGGAAATGAGCGGAGCAAACGCCGTCACCCAGTAATTTGCAACAAAAATTTCGGGCTCTTGTCCTTTGATTGTGCGGGATGCATTGAAAAATGAAAAAACATTGAATGGACTCGCAATTCTATGAGCTCTTCCCTCCCATGCGTAATTTTTCTTTTCTACAAACTGTGATTTTCCAGGAAAAAGAAAGCGCGGATATTGTGTTCGAAACGTATTCACCTGAACCTGGTGATCCTTATCCAACTCACGAACCAGACTCTCATTGAAGTGAGCAATTCCGCCACGAAAAGGATAAAAAGCACTGAGGATGGAAATCTTCATTGAACTTGAGAATGGCTAAAATCATTCGTACCCAAACGCATAGCAGTTGTAAAAAAGCTCTGTCCCGAACTGAACATTTGATGTGTCAAACCCAACGATCTTCAGGTCTTTGAAGTATTTAGATATCAATCCAATGTTTTTGGAATACGTTTCATACTTTCTTCGGTAATCAATCAATGAGAAAAAATCTTCCTGTTCAACCACCAAACTGCTGTCAAATGTCTGTCCTCCCAAAAGAACTTTTGAATGAATGTCCCGATAATATGCTTGTAATTCGTTTTGAGAGTTGAACGCATTTACGTTCCATTCTTTATCCTCCGTGGGCGCAAACACCAATTTAATAAGACGTTGATTTTCTTCAACTAATTCTGCCCGACGGTCAACGATAATGGCCGTCCAGGTATCTGTCTGGGTCCATGCCTGAGAAGAGTTGTCGCGTTTAAATCGAATGAACCTACGAGCTACGCGCCCTTCGTTATCAATGATGGTATCGCCTATTAACGTTTTTAACTGGTACCTCAGGGTATCATGTTGAACTGACTGATTAATGTCGTGATGTATTTCAACGACATTGTATTCCACGAAGCGACCGGGCAAAAGTCCGAAGTAATCGTAATGCAAATCATAATTGGCCTGGTCTTTTTTACAGGATGTAAACATCAAGATTAAAAGAAAAACCGAAAAGACTGATTTCATCCTTTCGAAGATACAAAATATATTAGTTCTTCGGTTTGGAAGCATTGTATTTGATCTGATTCAGGCGTATTTCAAGTTCTTTTCCCTGCACATGCCTGCCCTCTATATAGTATTGCTTTCCTACAACTTTTCCTGAGCTGTCGAATGCCTTGCACCACCCATGTCTCAATCCTTCTTTGAAACACTCTTCAATCATTTTGTATCCACCGACATCATAAGACTCCCAAATACCTGATTTTCTGTCTTGCACATAGGCTCCTTTCACCTTAACCGCACCGCCTTCGAAGTATTCCATATATTCTCCGTCGAGCTTTCCTTCCTTGTAATTGGAAACTGACATCACCATTACAGATTTGTCTGATGGATCTGCCGGAACATAATAAATGGTCTTTTTTCCGTGAAGCTGATCGTTCTTATACGATTCTTTATTGCTTATTTTTCCTGAAGGGCCGTAATTACACCATACAGAATCTTTTTTCAGGTCCTTGTATATGCCTTTACTCATTACAATCCCGTTTTCATGAAAATACACCGCCTCCGATCTGTTCGTTCCTTCGATGTGCTTTATGACTGCTTTCACCTTAGAAGACTCATAGTAATAGGTGAACGTTCCAACAGGTTTATCGTCCTTAAATTGTCCTTTGTATTGATAAACCTTGGATTTAGGGTATAATTTGTACCAGGGACCTTGCTTCAAACCGTTCGCATCCGTGATATTCTGGGAATGGAGTATCCCTGAAATAAACAAGAAAAGAATTGTCAATCTGTTCATGATACAAGAAATGAATTAAACTCGGTAAGACTCCTGAAGGTAAGATCCGCCTCCACCCCAACAGGTTCTTCCGTTTCGATTCTTACAGTTTTCATACCAAGGTTTTTACCAAAAACGATATCCGAGTCCGTGTCACCCACCATCACAGACCGACTAAACTCAACCATTTTATGTTGACGTTGCGCCAGCAGCGCCATCCCAGGCTTTGGCTTACGGAGATGATTTTTTGGACCGGACAGATCCGGCGCATAGTAACATTGTGCGATTCTTCCTCCCATGTCTGCAATGTGCTGCATCATTAAACGATGAATCTCCTGAAGGTTACTTTCTGTCATTAGTCCTTTTGCTATCCCTTGCTGGTTGGTAACAATGAAGACAAGACCAAACAAATTTGACAGCGAAACAATGGACTCAGGCACTCCCGGAAGAAAATGAAATTCCCCCCAATTTTTGACGTAGCCTTCCATGATGCGTTCGTTGATCACTCCATCCCTGTCCAGGAAAAGCGTCCAGGTTTTATCCACCAACCAATCGTTCTTATCCAATGTGCTTTTCAACTAGATACACATTTCTCGTCGAAGAATTTCTACCGATCAGCTCTGCAATAAATCCTGCGAGAAAAAATTGAACACCTATAATCATTGCTGTTAGCGCAAGATAAAACTCTGTGCGCTCAGCGATAAGTCTTGCGGTGGTGTGCAGAAATAATTTATCGATGCCAATGTAAAGTGCAAATAGAAACCCCAGGAAAAACATGAGTGTTCCAAGCGCCCCGAAGAGATGCATTGGTTTTTTGCCAAACCTCCCCATAAAGACGACAGAGAGTAAGTCAAGGGGGCCATTCAGAAATCGGCTAATCCCAAATTTCGTGGTTCCGTATTTTCTCGCCTGATGCTGTACTACTTTCTCTGTAATCCGAGTAAATCCGGCATACTTGGCAAGAGGCGGAATGTACCTGTGCATGTCACCGTAAAGCTCTATGCTCTTTACCACTGCCAACTTATACGCCTTGAGTCCACAATTAAAATCATGCAATTTGATTCCGGTAAGTTGTCGCGCAGCCCAGTTGTATAGTTTTGTGGGAAGTGTTTTGGTAATCGGATCGTATCTCTTTTTTTTCCAGCCGGAAACGACATCAAAATCTTCCTCCACGATCATTCGGTACAATTCTGGAATTTCATCCGGAGAATCCTGAAGATCCGCGTCCATGGTAATCACAACTTTTCCTGTTGCAGCCTCAAAACCCATCTGCAACGCTGCCGATTTCCCATAGTTTCGCTGAAATTTTATCCCTTTAACAGACTTGTTTTTTTCGGATAATTGTTCAATGATATTCCATGAACGGTCTTTGCTCCCATCGTCAACGTAGATCACTTCATAGCTGAACTGATGTTCCTCCATTACGCGGGCAATCCAATCCTGAAGTTCAGTCAGTGATTCCTCTTCATTAAACAAAGGTACAACTACGGAAATATGCTTTTGTTCTGTCAAATCTACGATGTGGATATGTTCGCAAAGATAATCAAAGCGTTATGTCAATTCACAGATTGAACAGACAGAATTCAACAATCATTCCTTTATAAAGCGCCAAACCTTACCTTCAACTTCCAGGAGATAGCTGCCACTTGCAAGAGACGAAATTTGAATTTCTCGTGCTTCAGAGGTGATTGTTCCGAAGGATATGCATTTTCCCTGAAGATCCAGTATGGAATATTTCCCGGAAATGTTGCCAACAAGGGTAATCTTCTCTCCTGCCGGCACAGGAAACAAGCCAGAGACACTTTGTTCTTCGGAAAGCCCCGTGACGTTCGCATTGGAAATATAGAAATAATCTACCCCTGCCTCGGTGATATTGACATTCGGATCGTAATCTGACACCCGGAAAGAAACTGTCATGGATGTGCTGGTTGCCAGGTAATCCAATAACCTTATACTTCTTTGATTCCACTGATAAAACATGGCCTCGTTCGGAGGAATTGACGCCACAGTTACGGCGACTGTCCCATTGTTAACTACAACATTCATTGTGTCATCCGGTGGGTTTCCGTGCATGCAAAAGAACCAATAGTAGAAATTGAGATGAGGATTTGTATAGCCCGAGAGATCCATCGTGGGCGAGGTCAAAACAGTAATCCCTCCATCAACATCATCTACATCCGGATTAAATGTTGGGTCATTTCCTGTAACAAAAGCTTTGTCAGAACAATCGTAATCGCCATCTGAATCCGGAGCCGCGCCGCCGGGAGTAGGATTCGGGACACCGCGCTCCCATTGACCGGATGTTGCAGTCCCAGAAACCTGCCAACCCAGGTCAAAGGAAAATTCATCGTGGTAGCCCTTCTGCAAATAGATATTCAGCGTATTCGTAGCATTATCGATGAATTGTTCAAAACACGATGGAAAGTACCCCCATTTCGCGACCGTCACTCCGTAAATCTCCTGATAATATAAAGTGAGCGTTTCTTGTCCCAAGCCATTGGTTATTCCATTGTGATCAAGGAGGTCGG
>JBEGVI010000105.1:0-5767 GCA_041178485.1 Bacteroidota bacterium
AAGCGCGCTCAGGATGCAATCACGCAAATGCGACCGTATTCAAATAAATTGAAGGAAATACTGGGTAATTTGAGTGCGACTCTGGACCTCTCTGAAAACGCTTTTTCCGAGGTGCGTGAGGCAAAGAACATTCTGATTGTAGGAATCACATCGAACAGAGGATTGTGCGGTGGATTCAACAATAATATCATCAAAAAAGTGAACCATCTCGTTCACGATAAGTATGCAGGAAAGAATGTAAAAGTTCTTTGCCTTGGTAAAAAGATCAAGGATACATTTAAGCGTACAGACGCTTATTTTGTAAATGAGACCTTAGCACCCATTGAAGATATATTTTCTTCCTTGACTTTCGAAAACAATGCGTTGATTGCCTCTGAATTGATGCGCTTATTTACATCGAAGGAATTCGATCGGGTAGTATTTGTGTACAATCAATTTGTCAATGCTGCAACGCAAAATGTGGTCGAGGAACAGTTTCTTCCGGTAGTGCCATCTGCTGAGGCACAAGAGTCAAACGGCGGAACGGACTATATCTTTGAACCTTCTAAAGAAGAGATCGTTTCTGAACTGATACCAAAATCCTTGAAAATTCAATTGTTCAAGGCGTTGTTGGATTCTCATGCTGCAGAACATGGCGCACGAATGACCGCTATGCACAAAGCTACTGACAATGCCAAGGAACTTCAACGTTCGCTCAAATTGAGTTACAATAAAGCCCGGCAGGCTGCCATTACGAATGAAATTCTTGAAATCGTCGGTGGTGCGGAGGCGTTGAAATCTTAAGAGATTTTAAAGTTTATACAGAAAGCAGTATCGGAAACGGTGCTGCTTTTTTTGATTTCAGATGTGGGATTATTTTGGATTCTTTATCATCTCAGGCAAAAACTTAAAACCGCATCAATAAATTCTTCAGGAGATTCAGCATGTACCCAGTGTCCGGCGTTTTTAATTGTGATCAAATCTGAATCGGGAAAAAGTTCCTCTATGGTATTTCGGTCTTCATCCAGAATGTAATTCGATAATTCGCCACGAATAAAGAGGGTAGGAGTCAGTACTTCAATCGCTGGAACAGCTGCGAGTATACCGGACATTTCCCGTTCCAGAACGGTCAAGTTCATGCGCCATGCTAACACCCCTTTTTCCTTCCAGTAGAGATTTTTCAATATAAACTGGATTACTCCTTCTGAGTCAATGAACTTACGCAGTACAGTTTCAGCTTCACTTCTTGCTTTTATTTTTAGGGGATCCACGGCGTGCATACCTGCCAGGATATGCTGGTGGTGCATGGGATATTCTTTGACCCCGATGTCTACAATAATGAGTTTTTCCAGTTGATTCTCCCAGCGCTGAGCAAAATGCATGGCAACTTTGCCACCCATGGAATGTCCGAGCAGTATGAATGCATTCAGTTGAAGGTGTTCCGACAATTCATGGACGTCGGAAGCCATTATTTCATAGGAACACTCATCGCTCCATGGTGAATGGCCATGATTTCTGAGATCCACCAGTATTACACGAAAATACTCCGAAAACTTTTTAGCGTGTGTTTGCCAGTTGTCCGAAAATCCAAACAAGCCATGGAGGATTACAAGCGGTTTTCCGCTCCCCATTTCACGGTAATGAAGCAACATCGTACAAAGTTGACTAAAATCCGATTACGGACTGACCCGATAGGACAAAGAAATTAACGAATAATGGTAAATTTCTTATGCTCGATTTTTGAACCTTGTCTCAACGTAACACTGTAAACGCCGTTGGACAAATCCTTGCAGTCGATATTCAATCCTTGATAATTATTGAAGCTCACATACCCATGTTTTGTCATTCGACCGCCTGTAGTAGAGTAAAGTGTTACTTCAATCGGTTCCGTGAAATTGCTTCCCGTATAATTGAAATACAAATCTCCGGTTGTTGGATTTGGGTAAAGCTCGCTAAAAAGTTCTGACTCATCTGAGTTTCTGGAAACTACAATCGGGTCAAACGTTTTCACAGTGCCATCGTAATCTGTTTGTTTCAAACGGTAGTATGTAAGCGAAAAAGGATCGTAATCTAAAACGGAGTATTCAATCACATCAGCTGTGGTACCCATTCCCTGAACCGTAGACATTACTTCCCAGCTGATTCCATTCTTACTTTTCTCAACTGTGAAATAGTCATTGTTCGTTTGTGAGGCAGTAGTCCAATAGATTTTGTTCTCTCTTTCCAAAGGCTTTCCATCGAAATTTACAAGTACCACAGGCAGCACAGTCATGATGTCGCAACTCATGGTCGCCGATCCGGTAAAGTTTATGGTATATGCGCCACCAGCGGTAGACCAGCGATCGATTCCCAAGAGATAGTATTGCCCCGCAGTGGCAGCGTCTAACCAATGCACGTATCCGTCACCGGATGGAGAACTATCTTCTTCGTATTCGGGCTGTGAAGAAACCATACCCATTGCGACTTCACTTTTTCCTGCCTGAGAGGCATACGAGCAGCGTATTGGAGCACTCAGTGAACATGCAGAAGAAGTAGTCAATGGATTTCCGCTCAATTGCCATAGCGCCCAGTCGTACTCAATGCCATTGGAGGTTACGGGGAAAGAACCTTCAAATCCCCATGTGCCGGAAGATCCGATTCGAATAACGTAGTACGTCATGTTGTGCTCACCGGCCAGACATCCATCATTTCCTGAATTCAAATCGGCAGTACATCCCTGTCCACTGGCAAGGTTAGAATAAGAGGTGTTAGAACAAACGGGAATAGCACCCAAACAGTCAGCTGTAGTTGGGGTACAGGAACCAACGTTTCCAATCGCGCAAACATTGAATGTGCCATAATCGTATCCGTTGCTCATTGGTGGATTGGGATTGTAATAATCCCAAATTCGAACATACAATGTTTGACCTGCAAGTGAAGCGTTATTGATAGAAACACAAGGCATTAGACCAAATGCCCCACCACAGTCATCATTACATGCAATTTGGGTGAATGGCCCATTACATCCACCAGTTGAGGTATAGACTGCCATGGCACCGTCGGTAATGGTTCCCGCAGATGATTGGAAAGTTATTTGGCCATTTGAAGGAACGGTAACGGTATACCATGTATCCATGAATCCAATTCCACCACAAGTGGGAACCGCAACGATGGATGAACTGGTTTGGGTAGAGCCAACATTTGAGACCTCAGTATAGCTACAAGTATTGAATGCTGAAATCGGCAGTGCACCACAAGGTTCATCATTACATGTTTTTTTACAGACGATCACATCATCTGTCGTTGTAGCGCAACTTCCTCCTGACATTGTCCATCTCAAGGTTGCGCAGTTTCCAACCCCAACAGTAACACTTGAAGTCGGAGAAGACGGTGAATTTACTGTTGCTGTACCTGAAATCACTGTCCATGCACCGGTAAAACCTGCGAAAGGAGCGTTGGCAGACAACGAAGGTGTTTGAGCACATTCAACGGATACATCTGCCCCTGCAGATGCAATGGGAGACGTATAAGTAATAATAATTCGTCCATTACCACCTGCACCTCCGGCTCTTGTCGAACCGCCTTCATCATCACCGCCACCGCCGCCGCCGCCCGGTGAAGAACCTGCTGTCCCGTCGTTCCCACTAGATCCTGTACCGCCAGTTCCTCCTGAATTTGCACCCTGTCCACCTGTACCGCCAACAGCACCCCCAACACCCCCAACACCACCGGAACCCGAATTTCCAATCCCCCCGGCACCCCCGGCACCACTATTAAATGCTCCACCTGCACCTCCTGGAGCAGTAATAGTACCAAAGGTTGATGAACCACCAACAGCACCGTTATTATCTCCATTGCCACCTGCGCCACCCACGCCTACTGTAAATGCAATGTTTGTCCCTGGAACAACTGCGATAACTCCTGTAGAATATCCTCCACCTCCACCTCCAGAACCAGAATTACCTCCGTTGGTGGCGTCACCTCCACCTCCA
This sequence comes from Bacteroidota bacterium, assembly GCA_041178485.1. Taxonomy (GTDB): domain Bacteria; phylum Bacteroidota; class Bacteroidia; order Flavobacteriales_D; family Crocinitomicaceae; genus M0103. The sequence continues at coordinate 3,951 of JBEGVI010000105.1, forward strand.
CCTCCAGCGCCCCATGATTGAACTGTAACAGACGTTACTCCGCATGGCACTGTCCAAGTAGAGCTCGCATTGAAAGTAAGAGAAACTGTATTTGCAGTCTGCCCCAACCCTAAAAAAGGGAATAAAACAAGGTGAAAAGCAAAAAAATATTTTAGAGTATATAAAAAATTCTTCATTGTTGTGAATAGTGTTTCTGGTTGTGTAAAAGGCATGTTCATTTTGGCGTGGCAAAAGTAGTGTCAATTTAAGTCAAAAACAAAAATATTAGGAATTAATTTCCACATTTTCAATTGATTTTTATTCTGTTTGTATATTTTCAATGAGGATGAATTATAATTCATTCGCATCTCTCAGGTGTTCGGTGATTTCAAGAAACAAAGAATGCGGCTCCGGGCCGCATTCGTTATTTGGTATTTGGATAAAATCACTCGTTCGTTGAATTTTGTGCAGGTGTCTGTGTCCCTCCTGTTCCTACCTCATTCACTACATTCGGATTGAAGAAGACAGGTGGTTTTTGAGTCACGGTGAATTGTTTTTTATTAACGCAATTGCCCTCTGTCACTATTGTTACGGTATATTGTCCGGCAGACAATCCTGTTTGATCCATTTGACCTTGTGTCAAACCAGAACCATTCAATGTCGCCCAGTCAAGGGTATAACTTGGTGTAAGTCCCGTAACCGTCAGGTCAATCGCTCCGTTGCTTCCTCCCCATGTACTTACTTTTGTAACAATACCTTCAATCGTTACAGGAGCCGGTTGTGTCAACTGGAATGTTTCTGTCACTGAGTTGCCATTCGCATCCACAACGATTACTGTATATTCTCCTGCAGATAAGCCATTCGCTGTAGCCAGATTGTCACGTGTTGACCAGTAGTAGCTGTATGGACCCGTTCCACCTACAGGAGTAACGGAAATTGAACCTGTAAATTCACCGTAACAAGCCGGTGTTGTCATTTCAGAAGTTAGCGTAATGCCTTGTGCAAATAAACTTGTACTTAATACTGTACCTAAAATTGCTGAGAAGATGTTTTTTGTTTTCATGATGTTTTTTTTGTGTTTATAAATTGTTTTTCATTTGTTTCTTGAGACAAAGTAAATACAGTTAAATCGTTTAATTTCAATGTTAAGTCGCTTTTGAGATCAAAATAACCTATTGCACGCAGCTTGTTCTACGTAGTTTTGCGGAGTTGAGCACATTAAACTATTCTAATCTGCCGTGAAATGTGTTTACAAGATTCGTTTAACTTTGATTTAAACATCGTTTATATGCAGCGATTTCATCCAATATTTTTGTTTTCGGTCTTTTTTATCCTCTTGGCTGCGTTGTTTTTCTTGGTTCCGATCGAACTTTTTTCCGGTGTGATCGAATTGGATTCAGGAAGGACGGTCAAAGCAGATTTGAGTTTGTCTTATTTTTTAGAATTTACTTCCAAACCTGAACTGGTTCGCGGGGCCAATTCTCTGCATTTGGATGCTCAAGGTTATTTTCTGTCCTTTTGCTTCCTGGTAGGGCTACCTGGGATTCTTACATATCGCATTTGGTTGAATAGATTTAAAGAGTAGTGTCAATGGATTTGAGAAAACCGAGCTTGTTGAGTGAAGTAATTTTTGGCCCTCTCGATACATTCCGACTCCGTCGTAACACTCCCTTCGATGAACTCAGGGCGGACAATTAGCCAAAAATTGTATCGAGGACAGCGGATAAACAAAAAAATGCGAAGCATCGCCTCGCATTTTTCAGGGTGTTGTAAAGGGGTGGTATTATCTTACCACAAGTGTTTCTCTGTATACGTTTCCGTCAGCTTTTCTGATCATC
>JBEGVI010000106.1:0-6341 GCA_041178485.1 Bacteroidota bacterium
CGGGCTTTGCCTACGACGTGAACATCTCTTCACTGACTACCGTTTCCAAGGCACGTGGAGGTTTTGAAGTGTTCCTGCGCTTCAACATGAACGACGGAGGCGGCTTCAGGGCAAGGATATAGATAAACGGATACATTCCAGTATGAAAATTATATCATTTCTCAGTTTCAGTCTTTGTGGATTTGTGGCTTTTGGCCAACAGAAATTGATCATCAAAGAAAATGATACAATGCGCACAGAGATCGAACAATTATCGAACTCGGTAAACAGCGCCTTTAATGATTACGCTCCGGTAGTCACGGCTGATGGCACGGAACTTTTCTTCACATCGAGAAGACCGCTCTCGGAAAAGGAAAAAAAGAAGAATATAGAAGCGAAAGAAAACATCTACAGATCCACAGCAGATGAAACAAGTGGGCAATGGAAAGATGCGGAAGCTCTGCCTCCAACGATCAATTCTCCCGGAAGGTTCAATTCAAACATTGCCATTTCCAACGACGGACAGCGACTTTTGATCTATCAGGACGACCAATATGGCAATGGAGATATTTTTGAGTCTTATTTAAAAGGCGAAACCTGGTCAACTCCTACGCCGATTTCTAAAGTCATTAATTCTGAAGCACACGAATCTTCTGCAAGCATAGCCCCCGATGGTCGCACCATCTATTACGTGAGTGAGCGCGCAGGTGGGATCGGAAAAAGAGACATCTGGAAATGTACCAAGGACGAAAATGGAAATTGGGGATTGCCGGAAAACCTGGGGAGCGTTGTAAACACTAAATCAGAAGAAGAATCGGTATTCATACACCCTGACGGAGTGACACTTTATTTCAGTTCCAAAGGCCATAATTCACTTGGCGGGTATGACGTTTTCAAAAGCACACTCGTCAATTGACTATGGACCAATCATGTGAACATGTGCGAACCCGTGAACACTGCAGGAGATGACCTCTTCTTCGTTTTGAAAGCAAATGGTCAAACAGGATATTATGCCTCGAGCCGCGAGGGAGACCAAAAAGACATTTATCAGATCCGATTTATTCCAAAGGATCAGAAAAAAGTTCAGGACCAGCCAAAACTCACTGTATTAAAAGGCATCATCCGAGACGAGAAAACAAAAGCAGCACTGGAGGCTAAAATTCAGATTATTGACAATGAAAAGAATGCGGTCATCGGAGAGTTTAATTCCAACAGTCAGAGTGGAAAATACCTGATTCCTCTCCCAGCCGGAAAGAACTACGGCATCTCGGTAACCGCTCCGAATTACCTGTTCCATTCTGAGAATGTGGACATCCCTGACACCGCAAACTACCAGGAAATCATCCGAGACATTGAACTGAAAAAACTCGAAAAAGGAACCCAGATCGTTTTGCGCAACATCTTTTTTGACCTGGATAAATTCACCATTAAACCGGAATCAAAAACAGAATTGGATCGCGTGTATCAATTGATGAAGGAAAACCCAAAACTCGTGATCGAACTATCAGGTCATACAGACACGCAAGGTTCCGCAACATACAATCAGCAACTGTCAGAAAACAGAGCCAAGGCTGTTGTAGAATACCTTTATGCTATGGGCATTCCGAACAACCGTTTTCAATACAAGGGATTCGGGGAGGAAAAACCAATCATTTCAGATGTGGAGATCGCCAAAATGAAAACGCAGGCTCAAAAAGACAAAGCGCATGCTTTTAACAGGCGGACAGAATTTAAAATCTTAAGTAACGAATAAAAAAACGGGGCTGAATAAGCCCCGTTCTCATTTATAGAAAACAAATTATTGCTTTTCAAACGTCCATGTAGTTGTGGATTCGTCTGTCGAAGAAACACCACTGTTTACAGAAACATCCTTGCTGTAGTTTTTCAGGATAAGCTCTTTTGACTTCAATCCGTTCACTTCAAAAGTACCCAAGTTATCCAAAGAAATAGTTGTTTTGTTTTTCTTTGAGTTCAACCAGTACCAACGGCCATCGATCGTTTCAGAATCTCCATCGACTACTTCAATACTTTGATATGTTCCGTCTTTTTTGATCTCAATAGTTAAAGAGTACGAATACGTTGAAAAGACAGTACCGTTAAACGACTGAGATGCTGTTGTACCATCGAACGTTGTTGTATACGTATCTGTTCCAGATGCATCAGTTGATACATCCGTGCCTTCAACGCTCACCAATTTCCATGTTTCAGTAATTCTTGCATCGCGGGATTTCAAAGAAAGAAACGGATCGTTCTCACCTTTTTTACAACCTGTCAATACTGTTGAACCTACAAGAAGACCCAACGCAATAACTAAGATGTTCTTTTTCATAAAAATAAAATTTAAAATTCGGGCCAAAGATAGGACATTTAATTTATCACACTAATTAATTCTATTTTAATAAATAAGGTTCAAATGTTTATAAAAAGTTTCACGTCGAACTTCTCAAATCCCTCACTTTCAATTGAATTTGTTCCTTTCCATTCCATTTGTTAATGCTCAGGGTATACACCAGATCCACGGGCAAGCCTGATGCTGTCAAGTCGGATTTACCGGAAAGATTGAACGCAATGGCAGGAAGCGTAATATTGGAAACAGGATCTGTGACCTGAAGTTTCAAATGCTCATTTTTCAGCACATTGCTCTCCACTGCATAGAGATTTTTTGTCAAAAATACAGGTTGAAGATTGCCCGGACCATGAGGTTCGAACCTTAACAACTGACGTTTTAATTTGGGAATCATTCCGAGTGTTTCTGTCCCCTGAAAAAGCTCAGAAAATGACATCTCCACATCGATATGCACGGTTGGAGTAAGGTCGTCCTGGGAGATCGTACTGGACACCTCGTTTTCAAAACCTATTACGAATGCTTCCAAATTGTCAGCATTCATTGTCAATCCGGCGGCGTGACAATGTCCCCCGAATTGTTCCAATAAATGTTCACACTTGCCAATGGCCGCATGCACATCAAAGTCATTAACCGTCCGTGCAGAACCTGCTATTTTGTGGTTTGACTCCGTAAGCACGATGGTGGGCTTAAAATAGCGCTCAACAAGTCTTGAGGCGACAATCCCCACCACACCCTTATGCCACTGGGCATTATACACGACCAAACTCTTGGAATTTTTGAGCACCGGATCAGCTTCGATCATCTGCACTGCCTCTTTAGTAATTTGCTGATCAATGCTTCGTCGCTGCCGGTTGTCTTCATCGATCTCTGCGGCGATTGCTGTAATCTCCTCCATATTATCCGAGATCAATAACGCTACTGCATGTCTTCCCGACCTCAGTCTCCCGGCAGCATTGATTCTTGGTGCAATTGTAAAGACAATATCTGACAACGTCAGTGGAAATTGCCTGCCTGCAAGACTCACCAACTCCCTGAAAGCAAAGCGTGGATTTCGGTTGAGTAACTCCAGTCCAGCGTGTGCCAGGATCCTGTTCTCTCCGGTGATATCGACAATGTCGGCGCCAATGCTTACTGCAAGCAGATCCAGATATTGGTACAACGAGGCACGTTCGATGTTCTGATCAATGCAAAATGCCTGAAGCAGTTTAAATCCTACCCCACAGCCGGACAAGCCTTTAAAGGGATATGGACAATCCTTTTGCTTTGGGTCTAACAGCAACGCATCAGGCACTTCCGCACCCGGCTCATGGTGGTCACAGACAATAAAATCAATCCCCAGAGACTTTGCCTTCTCAATGTGTTCTGTTGCACGAATTCCACAGTCCAAGGATATGATCAGATGTATCCCGGTGTCATGAGCATATTCAATGCCCTGACTACTGATGCCGTAGCCCTCTGTATATCGATCGGGAATGTAATAGTCCAATTCCGCAGTGTGTTCCAAAAGAAACGAATACATGAGCGCAACAGCTGTGGTTCCATCCACATCATAATCCCCAAACAATAAGATCTTTTCCTTTTCCTTGATCGCACGCACGAGTCTCACACAGGCCGCACTCATATTTTTCATCAGAAAGGGATCGTGTAATTTTTCCAGCGAAGGATTGAAGAATTCATTGGCCGAATCAAAGCTGTCTATGCCACGTTGAATTAATAATTTAGCAAGGATCGGGTGGCATTTCACCTCATTTCTGAACTTCTCCAGTCGCTCTTGATCCACTTCACTTTTCAGAAACCATCTTTTTTCCATACTTTTAATGTTTACTTTAATTTAACAAAATATTCCGACGTGGCATTCAAATCATGAGACATCTTCAAAGAATAGTGCACCTTTTTTGTCTTCTGTCAACTGTGTTCCATGTGTCGGCCCAACATTCGTACGACTTTGCGATACCACTTCCACCCTCAGGAAATGTAGTACAGACAGTATCTGAAAGGTATTACGGCACCTATTCGTGTGACGGTCCAACAGATGTAGATTACGAATTCACTTCGAAAGGGGTGTTCGCGGTATCGTGGAATTACAACAGTATCTCACGCGAAACCATTCGGGAATCGTCCACTTACAGGGTGTCGAACGGCTGGTTGCACGGTGTTGTACAGAACGATTCCGTTCCCTGTGAACTCGAAGGGGAGTACTATCATTTCGCGGTAAAAACCCGAGAGTTGCTTACCGGCGAAGACGAAGCACATGTACTTTCCAGGATCAGCGACCGGACCTATATTCTCAATTTTGAAGAAGATGGACATTACACTCCCAGCATATTTGAGTTTAAAGGCGACGAACTGCATGTCAGACACTTCAGTTACGAGGAGGGCACCCGCCTTTTTGACGTTATTTCCGAGCAACTCGAGCGAAACGAGGGCAACCTGACCCTGATTACCTTGCGCCCGACGAAAGAGGAATGGGATAAACTCCCCATCGAAGCTATTGCGGGAGAACGACGCATCTATCTTAAAAAGGAATAGATAGCAGACATTAGATTGGTAGACTGCCGCTCTCGATACATCCCGACCTTGTCGGGACACTCGATCGGCGGAGGACGGAAACAGGCCTCCCCCTGGAGAGGGGGATTGAGGGGGAGGAGAAACTTTCGATTCAAGATTTATGGTCAAGACGAACCCCACCCTTAAACCCTCCCCTAGGAGGGAAACAAGGCTTTCCCCTATAGAGGGGGATTGAGGCGATGCAACGAGCTTGTCGAGTTGAGGAGGAGTAACTTTGGTTCAAGGTCTATGATTGCCACTCCCGATCCGCACTTTGAGCCGTGAGCTCTGTCGAACGACCGCTCTCATTCTCTGAACTGTATTTGTTATGCTGCGGTTCTATTTCATAATTAATGAAAGACCCTGCAATTATATTTTATTACCATATTTTTTATCTTTGTGTAATGCCGGAAATTTGTCGTTTTTATGGGATTATAGTTTATATGTTCTTTAATGATCATAATCCACCTCATTTTAAAGTAAAATACTCCGAGTTTGAGGCGAATATTCTCATCGAAAATGGAACCATTTTATATGGCGATCTTCCGATAAGTAAATTAAAATTAGTGGCCGCCTGGGCTGAAATCCATAAAGACGAATTGTTAGACATGTGGAACTCTAAGGATTTTCACAAAATTCAACCTTTGCAGTAATGGTGAAAGTAACTCATATCGAAATCGTAGATTCTCACACCATTCTTTGTGTTTTTAGCACGAATGAGCGCAGAATTCTCGACATCCGCAAGGCACTTGACACCAACAATAGACTCGTGAAAAAGGTTCTTCAACCAGCTATATTTAAACAGGCGAAAATTGGTGAATTCGGCGAAATTCTTTGGGAAAACGCCGGTGAGATTAGAGAGCTGGATGGTTCTGTTTCTTCCTGTGAATACGATATCAGTCCGGAATTTGCCTACCATCATTCGGTGGCTTGCTAAAATTCATAAGTATTAAACGCTTCGGAATTCAGGATCTGTGATTGCCACTCCCGATCCGCACTTTGAGCCGTGAGCTCTGTCGAACGGCCGCTCTATATTCGATTATTCATTTTTCAAGCCTTTTAAACTTTTACTCGTCAAAAGCGATTTCATTTGAGAAATGGCGACTTGATTCAATTGTAGAATCCGATCTTCGGAACACCTGTTTTGTTGAATAAGCAGCGCATTGATGCTTTCCATATTACTCAAAACAACTAATTGCTCTAATGTTGCTTGGTCACGAATATTTCCATCAAATAGTGGATTTTGTTTTTTCCATTCCTGTGCGGTTACTCCAAAAAGCGCCACGTTTAAAAGATCAGCTTCGTTTGCATAAATGATTTTTGCCTGCTCTTTTGTCAAGGCACTAGGAATAAGGTTTTCTTTGATGGCGTCAGTATGGATGTGATAATTTATTCTGGACATAGCTCGCTGCACAGACCATTGAAGGTTTTGCTGATTGGATTCATCTTCTTTTAACCGTTTAAATTC
>JBEGVI010000107.1:0-15984 GCA_041178485.1 Bacteroidota bacterium
TAAACATCACCACGACCTTCAAGTACGACGATTCGGCGCGTGATAATAGCTGTCATAAGGCCTTTACTGTCATTTTGGGTAAATGACTCCTGACTCACTCCCTCAGGGTACTCCTGCCCGAGAGAGTTGGCCAGTTTAATTTTTTCCGGTTTTTTTGTTTCAGCCTCAGTTAACTTTTCCTGGTTGGAGAGGTTCTTGTTCTTGTTGGCTTCCTCCAAACCTATATTTCCTGCCTCAACCGCCTTGGTCACATCATCAACCTTTTCGCTGAATTTGGCTTGTTCTCCTTCGCTCGCTTTAGAATTCTGCTCAATATCTCCGGAAATAATCTCAACTTTTTTTCGAGTGGCAAGCCTTTCCTCATCGTCGCTCAAATTCAATTCAGAAGCAGTAGTATTTGCCTTTTTGTCAAGTAACTTAACCCCCATATTGTTTTGAGAAAGATTTTCCTTTGCCTCTGATTCTGCTTCAGACACAACGGCTCCTTTCCCATCGATAACACTTTTATTGCTCTGGTATTTTGTATTTTCTTTCTTGTTCGTTGCAATACCGGTCAATTCCATCTCTTCAGTGCCTTGTTTTATTACCTCTGTTGTCTTGGCCCTGTTCATGTCGCGCTCGACGTTGTTCTGATCAATTGAGACATTAATGTTATCTATAGATTTATTCAGTTCCTGAGAACGGACCACTTGCTCATCAGATCTGCCCGACTCCTCATTCACCACTTCACTTTTAACCTGTTTCAGGTAACCGTCATTGTTCGGAGCCACCTTTGCATCTTCCACTTCCTTTGCAGATAGAGTTGCCTTGCTATTGTACAACTGCCTGTCATTTTCTAACAATTCTCCCTTTTTGTCCTGATCCAAAGTTTGATCAAGCTCAGTCACCTGTTTTCTCTTCTGATCCACCTCTTTTCTCGCCTCGTCCCTACTCGCGTAATCATCTATCGCATCTGACTGACGATTTTTCTCGATTTCTGAAATCTTCTGAGAAGCTGCCACATTTACATTTCCTTCCCCCACTTCTCTCTGACGTTCGGCTTCCATATATTTTGCATTGTAGCTCGATACTATCTCTGAGTTCTCAGAATAGACATCTTCACGGCTTTTGTAATCAATTGCAGATTCGTCTATAACAGTAGTTAATGACTCTTGTGAACGAATATTTTCCGAATGTTTGAAGTTCTCATCTGCATACTGTTCATTTTCAATCTCCTTTTGCGTTTTATCCAGCACCTGAACAGTGAGTTGACGGTTGAGGTCTGCATTCTGATCATTGGCAGAAACGGTACTCACCGCATTGGTGACTTTCTCCCGATTGGACTGGGCTTTGATTTCTTGTATATCTTCGAGATCAGCGCTTGCTTTAACGGATTCGGAAACTTTATTTTCTACCGCCCCGTCTTTCATATTCTTACGTTTAATCTCAGCTTCCTTGAGTGCCGCATATCCATCCATAATAGAACTTTCATAAGGCGTACCCAAGGGCTGTAAGGCTAAAGATTTTTCAGTTGCCGGATTCAGAAAAGCATCTATCTCCTTTAACTTATTGACTACATAAGGATTCCCAGGTTTTAGAGCCAAAGCCTTATTAAAATCTTCTTTAGACTTATCAAAACTCTTTATGGCAAAGAAATCATCTCCCGATTTTACCAATGCTTTAAATTCCTCTTCCAATTTCAACGCATCTGCACCTGCCTTCAACCTGTTACTCTCGTCCAGTTGTTTTTTCGCGTAACTGCTTTTCGCATCTATGCCCAATGCTTCTGAATACTTCAGAGAAGCTTCAGCATACGACTTCCCGGAGAATAAAGCATCTGCCTCTTTGATGAGCGCATTGAACTTCTCTTTTCTTTCTTGTGCTGATTTTGCTGAATTTGCAAGGTCATCCATCAATTGCTTGATTTCTGAAATCTTATCCTGTGCGATTTTATCACCGGGTTTGATGGCAATGGCACTCTGATAATTCTCAAGTGCTTTTTCATAATTTTTCGCATTCTGATTTAATCCTCCCTGAGTCATGTATTCAGAATACATTCTTTCTTTCTCCTGTGCACTCGCATCTGCAGCCATTAACTTTTTAATTTCTTCAATGCGCGTTTGCGGAAGAGTTTCTGAAGGCTTTATGATTTTTGCTGCTTCAAACGCAGCGAGTGCTTTTGCGTACTCTTTGGCTGCAACCATTTTTTCACCTTCAGTTATTTTAGCCGTATAATTTTTATCTGCCTGTTCCAATAAATTGATTTGGCTCAAGAGATCATTTGGCCTGGTATCTGAGGGAAAGATATTAAACTGTTTGTTAAAACTTTTTGCCCGTTCTACGAGCTCTTTTCCTCTGGAATAATCCTTTTCCGTAATCGCTTTCTCTATTCCGCCAATTATTTTTTCATATTGCTTTCTATCTTCGGAACCTTTGCTTTTTTCTGCGTCCTCAGCCTCTTTTGCTTTTTGAACAGGCAAGGTTTCATTGGGTTTAACGGCCAGCGCATTGTTGTATTCCTTGATTGCATCAAGATACTTTTGCTGAGTCATTAACTCATCCCCGCGTTTCATAGCAGCATCATACTTGGCATCCACTTCCTTCTGCTTTGCATTCTGAAGCTTCAGCACTTCAATTGCAGCTATTTTGTCTTTTGGAAATTTCTCAGCCGGTTTTTTGGCGGAAGCCTCCTTATACTTCTGTATGGCTCCGTCGTAGTCTTTTGAAGTTTCCAGGCCTTCTGCTGCTGCGAGCAAATCCTGGTATTCTTTCTCCAGTTTAGAACCAGCTGCAAGCTGCTTTTCCTTGTCTTCTATTTCCTTTAATTTCGCTGTAATAATCACATCAGCCTTTATTCCCAAAGCTTCATTCAGCTTAAGCTTTGCCTCCGAAAACTTGGATTCATTCGCCAATTTAAGGCCTTCTGTTTTGAGCGTCTGAAATTTAGCCTCCAAACTTGCCTTGTCTTCTTGCTCTTTAATTTTCTTGTTAACATCATCCAATTTTACTTGGACAGCTGCGTCCGTTTTTAATGCCAGCGCTGACTCATACTTCATCTTCGCATCCGCAAGGTTTAATGCCTTGAGAGAGGCATCCCCATCTTTTACAAATTTGGAAAATTTGGCTTCCTGCTCCGCAGATTTTGCAGCGTCTTGCTCTTTTGAGGCGATTTCTTTCAGTTTTTCCTTCGCCTCGACATTTGAAGGATCCAATACCAGAACTTCATTGTACTTGCCTTTTGCTTCAGGCAATTTATTCGAAGCGTAAAATGTTGAAGCCTCTGACAAAAGCTTAACAATTTTGTCCGCTTTTTCCTTGTCTTTCGCTGCAAGAGCAATCTTTGAATCACATTCAGCAATCTTTGCTTTTGGGAGTGTTGCGGAAGGGTCCAACTGGGAAGCTTCGGTATATTTCAACTTGGCATCCGACCAGCTCGAAGCGGAAAACAACTTGTCAGCTGCCGCCATCGTTTCGTCAAACTTTTTCTTTTTATCTGCCAAAGCCTGTTGGTCAGATAAAAGCTTTTCAATTTCAGCAATTTTTGTTTTCGGTAGGGATTCTGCTGGTTTCAGATCGCCAGCAAGAGTATATTTTTCTTTTGCAAGAACATAATTCTTTTGAGTAAAGGCCAAATCTGCAGCTTTCACGGCTTCATTGTATTTTGTGTCTGTTTCAGCCAGCTTTTTCTGATCGTCCAGCAGTTTTTGTACGGCTACAATCTGGTCTTTTGGATATTGTTCATTTTTCTTTGCAGACGCTTCTTTGTATTTTGAAATTGCCTGCTCATATTTTTTCTGATCTCTTAGTGCGTCTGCAGCTTTGATCAGGTTTTGATATTCGACGTCTGCTTGCTGGGCGGCTTGTGCTTGCTTTTGATTTGCTGCGATGAGCGCATCCAGCTCAACAATTTTATCACTTGGATACTTTTCTTTTGGTTTTAATGCCAGCGCTTCTTCATATTTGGATTGTGCCTCCGGATATTTTTTCAAGTTGAGGTATAAATTATCCGCTTCCTTAATTAATGCCTGGTATTTTGCTTCATTGGCGGAGTTATTTTGTTCTGCCTGCATCAATAACTTCTCAATTTTGGCTTTCATCTTGTCTGAAGTCACTTTATCCAGTTCAGGTGATAACTTCGAACTGTTCCAGTTGACGATGCCTACGGGTTCGTTGTTCAAAAATGAAAAATCCACATTCGGCCTTTCAGCGAAAAGAGACATACTCAGGTCGGCAATCGGACTAAACTCCGATCCCGCCGGAACATCTTCTTCATTCATGGTGGCGAAATTGAAATTTACTTTCTTCGAAACCATACCGGCCTTTGAAAAAACCACAGTGAAAGGTGACAGGTAATTGACCATCCCTTTCAGTGAATATTTGCCATTTGACGCAGTCGTCGCTGAACTTATGGTATTTCCATTCTGAACAATTGAAACAGTTACACCAGTTTCATTTTTACCAAGATCCTGATTGGAAACAGTGCCTTTAAATGCAAAGGTCATGGTCTGAACATACCCAATAAATGATATGCAACTAAACAGGCAAAGAAGAAAAAAACTTCTCATATTTTCGTTTTAAACGGACCTCTGTACAAGCTGTTACAGATTTGGTTTAATTTTGATTACAGATTTTTACAAATATCACGAAAATTGTCGAATTATTCTCACAAACTTCCCGACATCGATCAACTCAGTTTCTGGGAGAGAAACACATATTTTGAAAACATCGATTTTCTGATTGTAGGGGCCGGAATCGTTGGACTATCGACTGCCATTGAACTACGTAAAAAACATGCGACTGCAAAAGTTGTGGTTCTGGAAAGAGGCTACCTCCCCTCTGGCGCGAGCACTAAAAACGCAGGATTTGCTTGTTTTGGAAGTGTAACGGAGATTCTAGACGACCTGAACACCATGGACGAAGCAGTTGTATGGAACACCGTGGAAAAACGCTGGAGAGGATTGCAAAATTTACGCTCGCTGGTGGGCGACGATTCTATGGAACTACAAACGAACGGCTCCTGGGATCTGATTCGGGAAAGTGATGGTACCGAACTTACCGCATTAAGAGATAAACTGGATTACCTTAATCGCAACATGGAAGCTATCACGGGAGAAAGGGAGGTCTTTACGTATGATGAAAATTGTGCTGAAAAATTCGGATTCGAAGGAATCAAAGGAAGTTTTGAAAATCGGCTCGAAGGTCAGATTCACACAGGTAAATTGATAACGAAACTTTATCAACTTGCTACAGAACTTGGAGTGCATTGCCTGTTTGGGATTGAAGTTATTGCCCTTCAATCCAATTTATATCACTGTTCGCTGCAGTCGTCCATCGGATTCTTCAAGGCAAAGCAGGTCTTGGTCTGTACGAATGGTTTTGCCTCGCAAATTCTCCCCCACCTTCAGGTTAAACCGGCAAGAGCACAAGTATTGGTTACGACGCCCATAGATAATCTAAAAGTGAAAGGCACATTTCACTACCAGCAGGGATATTATTATTTCAGAAATATTGAAGACCGGATTCTGCTTGGTGGTGGACGCAATTTAAATTTCGAGGGGGAAACAACAACTGAATTAACGACCACGACACAGATTATGGACGCGTTGAAAAACCTTTTGAGGGATGTGATCCTTCCGAAAAGCCACTTCGATATCGCCTATGAGTGGTCAGGAATCATGGGAGTTGGACCTGTTAAAGCACCTATTGTGGAGAAACTGGACGAACGAATAGCTGTGGGAGTTCGCATGGGAGGAATGGGCGTTGCTATTGGAAGTTTGATAGGAAAAGAACTGGCTGAACTCTTCGATTGACGGCGGATGAAACAAAACTGCTACTTTTGACAAAATTTACACAACCATGAAAAACACCGCACTTTTCGAAAAACATGTTGCACTTGGGGCAAAAATGGTTCCGTTTGCAGGGTACAATATGCCTGTTCAGTATGAAGGGGTCAACATAGAACACGAAACAGTTCGCAACGGTGTGGGTGTTTTTGACGTGTCGCACATGGGAGAATTTGTTCTTCGCGGACCAAATGCCCTGGCCTTGATTCAGAAATTCTCTTCAAATGACGCCTCGGTTCTTTTCGACGGGAAGGCACAATATCCGTGCATGCCAAATGGGAAAGGCGGAATCGTTGATGACCTTATCATTTACAGAGTGAACGAGAACGAATACTTCATTGTGGTGAACGCCTCCAACATCGAAAAGGACTGGAACTGGATTTCCGGTCTGAATGACCTGGGCGTAGAAATGGAAAATTTGTCCGACGCGTATTCGCTCTTAGCGATTCAAGGACCCAAAGCTGCAGAAGCCATGCAATCCTTAACGGACGTCAACTTGTCTGAAATGGTGTACTACACGTTCTCCCACGGAAAATTTGCAGGCATCGACAATGTGATGATCTCAGCGACAGGTTACACAGGTTCAGGAGGGTTCGAAATTTATGTCAAAAATGAACATATTGAACATGTGTGGAATGAAGTAATGAGGGCAGGCTCCGAATACGGGATTAAACCAATTGGTTTGGCTGCCAGGGATACGCTGCGCCTGGAAATGGGCTTCTGCTTGTATGGAAATGACATTGACGACACCACCTCTCCACTTGAAGCAGGGCTTGGGTGGATTACAAAATTCACCAAAGAATTTACCGATTCAGAATTTCTCAGAAAACAGAAAGAAGAGGGCGTAAAACGCAAATTAGTTGCTTTTGAAATGGTTGACCGAGGTATTCCACGACACGACTACCCTATTCAGGATGCACAAGGAAATATCATTGGAAAAGTCACTTCCGGAACGATGTCTCCTTCCATGAAAGTCGGAATTGGATTGGGATACGTGGCTACTGAACATGCTTCCCTGGATTCAGAAATTTTTATTGAGATCCGCGATAAAGGAGTGAAAGCAAAAGTGGTTAAACTGCCTTTCTATAAAAAGAACTGAACATACTGCTTTCGACAGTCTATAAAGGAGCGGTCGCTCCTTTTTTAGTTTAAGTTGGTTTCACTTTTGGGCACAAATAACAAAGCGATGAAACCTACAACAAAGAAGAAACAGACAGCAACGATTGAATAGCGGATCGAGCCAGTCCAATATTCCATAAGGCCAAAGAATAAGGTTCCTAAAACAATCCCAATCTTTTCAGATGCATCGTAAAAAGAGAAATAACTAGCATGATCTGTTGTTTCAGGCAAGAATTTAGAATACGTACTCCGGGCAATAGACTGGATTCCTCCCATCACGAGTCCGACTGATGCTGCCAGCAAATAAAATCCGGTAGGTTTTATTATGAAAAATGCGGCAACACAAATGACAATCCATATTCCAACACTAATTTGTAATGTCGGAAGATTGCCGATCAATCCTGATACGCGGGACATAATGAACGCTCCTGCAGCACCGAGAATTTGAATTAACAAAATCGCGATGATCAATCCTGTCGGACCAGATTTCTCGGGCCAATCGATCTCTTTGTTTGCGAAGATCGTAGCCATGAGCATGACGGTCTGTACTCCGGCATTAAAAAAGAAGAAGGCAATCAGAAAACGCTTTAATCGCACGGTCTCCTGAAACTCATGGAATACCAGTTTAAGTTCTCGGAATCCCCTCCAAAGATAGCCTGGTTCGGGTTTCTTCCCGTAGACATTGTTTGGAAGTGCACGATACGTAAATTGACTGAAGCCGACCCACCAGATTCCAACTAGCACAAAGGCATACCGCATACACTGGACTTTTTCGCTTCCTACATCTGTCGACATTATCATCGAAAGACAGACAAGCAATAATATCATTGATCCGAGGTAACCCATGGTAAAACCACGCGCAGAAATTTTGTCCAGATCTTCAGGCTCTGCGATCTCAGGTAAAAAGGCATTGTAAAAAACCAGGCTGTTCCAGTAGCCTATGCTCGCTAAAAAAACGGAAAGCAAACCCCATTCTATCCTCTCAGGATCGAAGAAATAAAGTGACGTGCAAGCTAGTGCTCCTAAATAGCAGAAGAATCGGAGGAATTTCTTTTTGCTCCCCGTGTAATCCGCCACACCTGAAAGCAAGGGCGAGAGAAACGAAACAGCCAAAAAAGAGGACGACAAAACAAAAGAAAATAATACGCTCGACGAAAGCTTCCATCCAAAAAAATCAACCAAAACCGGATTTCCATCTCTCAGCTCATCAACTGATTTCCCCAGTGACCTGGCGTATTCATTTTTTGTCTGGATATCATAAAAAATGGGGAAAATTGCCGACGAAATCACGAGGTTGTACACAGAGTTGGCCCAGTCATACATGACCCATCCGCGTATAACCTTTTTGTCTCCCTTTTGCATTTCTAGTGATGATATACCAATGTACCGTCTGCGTAATCCTGCAGATAAGCAAAATCCGGCATCAATACCCCATTCTTTGTCTCCGTCGCGCGCTCAATAATGCGGTCAGGATCTGCGACAAGAAAACATGGAAGGATCAATTTGATCAATTCATTTCCAAAATCTTCCGAAGCATCTTTAGGCAATTCACATGGCAAGTTGTCCACCGCCATAACAGCAATAACCTCAGGCTTGCGAAAATCATCCTCCTGAACAGTTACAGGATTGTATCCGTAAATTGGGTCAGCGATTTTACTTGCCCTCAAAGTGCAGGCTATCGGTCCGTCCGTATCGCAAGAAATGTCCGCTACCACCCTCAGCCTTCTGTCAGCGCGCAACAAATCGTCATTGGTAAGGATAAACGGAGATCGGTTGCTCCAGAAATGACAAGGAATATACATGTCTGCTTCCGAAACGAACCTTCCAAATGTAGATCTGTATTTTTCAGGATTGGAATAAAAATCTGCTTTCACGAATTCAGACCCATCCTTTGGAGCATAGTATTCACCGACTTCCAGATGCGTGTAAACGGGACCGTCAAATGTTCCCGAGAAGAATTCATCTGTTGTCACTTCTTTAAGCGGCAACAGGTTTAGGATCTCACGCGCACCGTGTCCTACACGACCAAACCCTGTGAGCACAATTTTAAAATCCCTGGGGAGAATGACTTTTTTCAGTTCTGCTTCCATTTCCTTTCGGTCATGGCATTGATGGGCAGGTTTAAGAACATACGTCCCGTCTTTTAACCCCAGTGTTAAAAAAGCATTATACGTACCGACAATACCGGCATAGCGGCCAAAACCAATGATTCGTTTGTTCGAAGAATCTTTCAATACTTCATAATCGATCATTTCTATCTGCTTATCAAGCAGCGCACGCATTAACTTTTGATTGTGCTGTTGCTTTTTGATCGTATGTGAAAAGAACATGAATTTTTTACCCGGAATGAGGTCCCCGATGTTCACCTCTTTAACACCCATGATCAGATCGCATGACGAGAGATCCTCATTCAATTCAATGCCCTCAGCGACGTAGTCAGCATCAGGATACGCACGGACTGCACTGGGTTGAACAAGAATATCCAGCTGAGGATAGTTTTCTTTGAGGAGTCTGCATTGCTTTGGTGTCAAAGGCACCCTTTTGTCCGGCGGAACTTTCCCCTCGCGAATTAAACCGATTTTCATGAAAATAGCATTAAGTAAGTGGTTGTTTTAGTAAATAGGCATCGACGAATTCGCGGATACAGCCTTCCCCCCCTTTTTTGGTTAAAATGACATCCGAATGGCTTTTGATAACAAGCACCGCATCCGACGGACATGCCGTAAACCCTACGTTTCTGAACACCTCCAGGTCATTGATGTCGTCACCAATGATGGCAACGTTTTCAAGTGCAATATTCAGTTCCTGACACTGTTTTTTTAGTATCTCAAGTTTTGGCTCCCTTCCAACATAGCAGAATTGAATTCCAAGCAATTCGGCACGCGCCTTGACCATTTCTCCTTTGTAACCCGATGAAATAATGGCGATTTGAAATCCGGATTTAATCAAATGCTGGATCGCCATTCCGTCTTTCGCATTGTACTTTTTGATCTGATCTCCACTCTCTGTGTAATACATGCCTGCATCCGTCATAACGCCGTCGACATCGAGCACCAGTAATTTTATCTTGTCTAATTTTTTGGAAAAAAGATCCTGACGAAACATAGGTTTAAAGAGCAACGAAAGCAAATCCAAATCGTATTCCTCGGCAATCGCCTCCAAGTCAAAAACAGTTAGTTCACTGACATTTTCAGCATCCAGGTCACTCAAAAACTCATCGAATTCAATTCCATTTCTGGCACAAAGGCCTCGTATGTTCTGTTCAAGATACACAGGCTATACGATTTTATATCCTACACTTTCTGCCACAGGCTTCAAGGAGGCGTGCATTTCACGGAACTGAATGTAATCCAACTGTTGCGAGGCGTCTGATTTCGCTACTCTAGGGTCTGGATGCGTCTCGATAAGCAATCCGTCAATTCCCATGGCCACACACGCGCGGGCGAGAGAAGGAACGCCATACGCATACCCCATGGCGTGAGAAGGATCCAGAATGACAGGCAGGTTGGTATGTTCCTGCAACCAGGCGACTCCACAAAGATCAAGTGTAAAACGAGTTCCGGTTTCGAACGTGCGGATGCCTCGTTCACACAACACCACATTCATATTGCCTCCGGACATCACAAATTCAGCAGCTTGAACAAATTCCTGAAGTGTGGTACCAAATCCCCTTTTAATGAGCACAGGTTTCTCCGTTTTAGCACACGCACGCAAAATTCCCTGATCATACATGGCTTTTGCACCCACCTGAATGACATCCGTATACTCTATGATCTCCTGAATATGAGTAGCATCGCGTGCTTCGGTGATCACTTTCAACCCAAACTCCTCACGCATTTTAGCAAGCAGTTTCAATCCTTCCAGACCTAATCCCTGAAATGAATAAGGACTTGTACGCGGTTTATAACAACCTCCCCGAAGCGTTGTCAACCCCATAGAAGTTAGTAATTGAGCAGAGGAACGGATTTGTTCTTCTGATTCTACCGAACAAGGTCCGCCGATGAGTACGGTGTTTCCTGTAGAACCTCCGATCGTAACATTTCCAAGATTAACTTCTCTCTTTGATGAACGATACTTCCGCGACGACAATTGCATGTCATTCGGAAAAACCCAATGTTCAGAGGCAATTCCTGACACTTCTTCAGGCAATTCTTTTAATCCGGAACCTGTAATAAGGATCTCAGTTCCGTCATATGTAACATGAAAAGCTTTGAGTTTTTCTGCAGCTTGAATAATTGATTCCTTGCTGAGCCCAGATTTCAAATGAATGATCATAATTCCGCTTTCACTAAGTTTACAAAGTTAACAATTCCGGCGGCTTTTTGACCAAATTTTAACACTGGCAAATACATCACCGGAAAAGAACAACGTTTAATACACTGCAAAAGTTCAATCACTGTAGCATCCTCATGTATGGAGACAGGAGACGAATTGATCATGTCGTGCACGTCGAGTGATTTCAAGCTGTCCAGTTTTTTTAGGAGGCTCCTTCGAATGTCTGCCGAGGAGATAATTCCAACGAATTGATCTTCTTCTCCGGTGACCAGGCAAAATCCCAGTTTACCATTTTCGATCTTCGTCAATGCTGAACGAAGTGAAAGTTCTTTTTGCCTTACCACGGGACATTCTTCGAGCGGGATCATGAAATCCCTGACCTTGAAATGCGATTCGATCGAACGTTTTGTCAGATTCATCAGTGCGTGACCGATGCTCGGCGCATTGAACAAATAAGAACCGGAAACCGAAGAACTCACGCCCATGTTTCGAAGAATGAACGAAACTTCCCCATTTACCCCACCGTCCACATGAATCGATTTGTCCGGAAACTTTCTACGGAACCGGCGGATCTTTGAAAAATTTACACTGTCGAAAACGCCTCCGCTTTGCCCCGGAATTGTCGCCATAATGAGGATAAAATCAAAATCCCGAAACTCGTGGAATACCTCTACAGGCGTTGGTGTAATTACGGCAATTCCTTTTCTTCCGGTGATATCCTCCGGAATCTTCAACTCGGAAGCCAGATCTTCGTATTGAAACGTGACATACTCCACCGGATTTTCTCGAAGGAGATCGTAATAGTTTTCCGGATGGGCCGTAATGATATGCAGATCAATCGGAAGATCACACCAGGAACGAATGGCCCGAATATCGTCGAACACCTTTGGATCATCATTGCAATCGATGTGCAACAGATCCACCTGATGCTGCACCAGGTCGTCAATCACTTCCTTGAGTGGACGTTTTTTATCACTGTAAACCGATGCAGAGATCTTCATGTGTGTTTTTTTATCGGAAATCCAAAGATAAGGAAACGGCTTGGATATGAAGGCAGTTGGTATCTTTGATTGATTATTATAGAACAAAGAACAAGGCTTGCAGTGAGCTTACCGAACTGAACAAGGCTTGCAGTGAGCTTGCCGAACTGAGCAATGAAAAATGAACAACTCATAAAAAACGCAAGATATACCGGATCGGAAGGCCGCGAAAGTCTCGTTGACCTTTCTGTTCCTGAGAATTTCAACGGGAAAATCATCGTCTTCCTGCATGGATTCATGGGATTTAAGGACTGGGGCTGCTGGAATCTGGTTGAAAACTTTTTCGCGAAACAAGGATTCGCTTTTTGCAAATACAATGTAAGTCACAACGGAGGAACAACTAAAAATGGCATTGATTTCCCGGACCCGGAAGCATTTTCAATGAACACCTATCGCAAGGAAAAAGACGATCTCGCGGCAGTCATTCAATGGTTGGAAGCACATTTCCCTGAAGGAAAAGAATTGTACCTCATCGGCCATTCACGCGGAGGCGGAACCGCTCTTTTGGGAGCCATACATCCAAAAGTCAAGAAATGTGCGACATGGGCAGGAATCTCTTCCATTTCGGATCGTTTTCCTACAGGAGAAGCACTGGACAGATGGAAAAAAGACGGGGTGCGCTATGTTCACAACGGCAGAACGAAACAGGATCTTCCGAACAGCTATTTCCAGTACGAAGATTTTCTGAAACACAGCTCTGAACTTGACATCGAAGCAGCCTGTAAAAATCTAAACAAGCCCGTATTGGTCATCCACGGAACCGCCGATGAATCAGTTTCCATCGAGGAAGGCCGAAAACTGGCTACTTGGCTACACACCGAACTGGTTGAGATCAAAGGAGCGAATCATACCTTTGGCTCAGCGCATCCCTGGAATTCGGAAATATTACCTGACGATTTGGAATTGGTTTGCGAAAAGACGTTGAAGTTTTTTGAGTAACAAAAAGTAAGGCTTTTTCTTGAGCATAGATGTTCCCCTATCTTTTATAGGTGGTGTTCGCTGTATTTAAAATTTTAAATGTCCTTCTTCTGGTTCTAAAAAAGCATTAGAATCTTGGAGAAATTTCTGCATTTCCTCCATATTGTCTCCAATTACTTTCGCACTAAATTCATGTATTTTAATCAACATTCGAATAAAGGCCTCGGGTTCTCTTTGTCTTGTTAGTTTTCTTAAGGTCAAAATATAGTCTTCACGGTAGACTGTAGGGATAAGTATTTTAGACTGGTTTTGATTAACAAGCTCCGCATTCATCATAATTCTTGCAATTCTTCCATTTCCATCAAGGAACGGGTGAATTTCGCTTATCGCGAACATCACATATGTCGCGCGTGCAAACGGATGTTTAAGCGCGTTGTAAAATTCGAACGATTTAATTAACGTTCCTTTAACCAAATTAATATCAACAAATGAGGTTTGGCCTGCAAAATTATTTTTGTCTTTGAATTCACCCGGATTTTTATCTTTTCTTGCGGAAAGTAGTATTCTATGCCTGTATTTAAGTATTTCTAGAAGTTCATCTGCAGTTTTTGGAATAATGGACATTTCTTTGCGATTCGCAACTATTTGATAAGTACCCAACACATCGTGTGAATCTTCGTGTCTTGTAGGCATAGGTTTTTGAGTTTCAATTATCTCTTTAGCTTGATCGATTTCGAATTTTGTTCCTTCTATGTAGTTAGAAAAATAACTTTCGAAAAAAGCGAAATTTCTAAACGAAGTGTTATTCGAATTTTGATCGTCTAACATTTGGAATTCGAATTGATTTAATTCTTGATATAGTTTTGCAAATAATTCATATCGCGATGGATCATAAGGAATGCCAAACGCTCTTGCTGCGGCAATAGATGATTTTAGTATACTGGAGGGATGAGTAGTCAACAAAGCACTTATTACAATGTTCAGTTTTTCAAATTCTTGGGACATATCAAGTAGTTTGTAAATACTTCTCGCTCTATCCCTCACTGCGTTTAATTCTTCTTCGCCATTTACTCGGACAATTTGTTCCAATCTTTCTTCTATTTCCGGAAATGTTAATGTTTTTGAGTCTGGTCCCAGTTTCCGTGAAGGCTGGAAATTTTCCAATAATGCCCTCTCTTTTTGAGATGCATACAAACCACTGGAAATTTGGTTGTCTCCTTCAATTGCGCCCGGACCTTCTAAAAATCGGATAGTAAGACCAGGTAACTTAGCCTTTTTAGTGTACTTATATGTTAGAAAAATTTGACTTGTTGAAGTTGGTTTAAATTCTAGAGCTGACCTATGACTTAATACCGCACCCGGATAAAGATGGCCTAAAACTGAAAACAAGTTTCTACTGATTATTTTTTCGGGTTCATCTTCTAAGTTGCCAGTATACAGTCTTGGTGCTAGTTTTCTAATCTTCCCTTCTCTTTCGAGCTGGGAAATTTTCTTAGAAATACTTGAATCTGATGATCCAAAGATTATTTCCTGTAGATGTATCGGTATTTTTTTTTCCATTACAACAGCAGCTTTTAGTGTTCTGGTAAAATTATTTCCACTAAAATAAGCTATTTGTAAAATAATTTCCTCTAAAATAAGAAGTAGTTTGGAAAAAATATTCTACTAAAAGCTCAAAAAGTCTCCAAATCAGAAAATAATTTCTATTAAAAGAATCTTTTTGGAAAATAAATTCCAATATAGCAGTTACAGCTAAGGGTTTGCGTGTAGGCGATGTCCCAAGAGAAACGAATTACCCTATGGTTCGGCCCATCCCTGGAATTCGGAGATGTTACCTAACGATTTGGAAATAGTTTGTAGGAAGACGTTGGCGTTTTTTGAACAAGGGCTAATGTTGAATCTAATGTAGTCCGAGATTTTCGCAGGATAACATATCCTGCGAAGCGGGGTGAAGGACTAGGATGAATCTTATGTAGCTTCAGATTTTCGCAGGATTTGAAATCCTGCGAAGCAAGAGATCGTTCCTTTTTTTTCAAATAGTTATACTGTTTTCAAGTATAAGGGAAGCGAATTAAACTTTTAAAAAATTCACGAAATTCAGGGTAAGATTAGGGATGTGTTACTATTATTCTATTTGTAAACTATTATTTTTTCTCCAATGAAACCTCATTGCCACATTTATCTATGTAAATCCAATTATCACTTTCCCACATGTAATGTTCGTCTTTACTTCGTCGACATTTATTTGACACACGTGCTCTTCCTTTGTAAAAACTTTCTGCACAAGTGTATTTTGGTTGAATAACAATTTCTCCTTTATGATTAGCGAAACCAAATTTCCCATTTTTTTGAACCATAATTCTCCCCTCATATTCTTTGATAGCAAAACCTTCGCCATCATGCACGGCCTCAAATAACTTCTTACCGGTTTTATCTATTCCGAACATTTTGCGTGATCCACGAATCTCCTCTACTAAGCCAAAATATTCAAAAGTGTCGGAAAGACATCGGTAGGTATCAAGCGGAATAGTTGTATCCCCTTTTAAATTAATGTACCCGCTTTTTGGAAATGGACCAAATTCTGATTCACTATCTTCATCAATTACTAATGTCCACTTATCATTTACAACGGGGAATGATTCCATACAGTTGTTAACTTCACCTTTTTTCGTGTTCGTATCGCATGATGATACAAACAAGGCAATAACAAATAGTTTTATTGAAATCTTAAATGTTTGTTTCATTTGTTAATTGTTAAAATTATCTCACTACCGATTCTTATTGTACTAACTTTTAGCTATCGTCTATCG
>JBEGVI010000108.1:0-7733 GCA_041178485.1 Bacteroidota bacterium
CCTTCTTGAATAAGTGCTGCCTCTAAATAATTGTGATTCGGACTGACAGCAATGATGTCATCGAAAACATTTTGAGCTTGCACGGCACCAGTCAACAGTACCACACTCGCAAAGGGTAAAAGAATTGTTCGTAAAGTTTTCATTTTTTTGTTTAATTTTAAGATTACAAAAGTTAAACAAAAAGATTTCGGTTTGGTTCACAGAACTTTAAAAAAAATTATTTTAAAAGTTTCAACATGTCCGCACTTCCCCATTCTGCTTCAGATATCTGATTTATATATCTAACGAATTCATTATAAATTTATTAACTCTGAGGGTATCCGTTGATGGATTAAGAAACACAGATTTCGTATCTTCGTGACATGTCATCAGAAAGACAGATTTTTACGCTTCAACAGGTTGTTCAGTCGATTCGAAAAACGATCGAGGACCGCTACACACAGTCCTACTGGATCAAGGCAGAAATGCATAAGTTGAACCAATATCCCAGCGGGCATGCCTTTCCGGAACTTGTTCAAAAAGAAAATGATAAGATAGTTGCTCAAATAGGCGCCACAATTTGGAGGGACAATCTGACGCGCATCAATAAAGCCTTTGCAGAAACCGTCAAAGAGCCCCTGAAAGAAGGGGTTACCTTACTTATGCAGGTAAAGATCGTTTTTACAGAGTTGTATGGATTGGGACTTCAGGTGCTGGATATTGATCCCAACTTTACGCTTGGGGAACTGCAACGCGAACGGGAAGAGACCTTAAAAAAGCTTCAGAAAGAAGGATTGCTGAATGCGAATCAACAATTAACATTTCCACTCTTGCCAAAACGCATTGCTGTAATTTCAGCCGATTCCAGCAAGGGTCTTTCAGATTTTAATAAAGTATTGTTGGGCAACTCCTGGAATTATACTTTTTTTACCATGCTTTTTCAAGCCTATTTGCAGGGAGATATGGCCGTGCCTTCGATTCTCGCACAGCTTGAACGCATCCGAAAAGTTGCCCATCATTTTGATGTCGTCGTCATCGTGCGAGGCGGCGGAGGTGAAGTGGGAATGTCGTGCTATAACAATTATTTGCTCTGCAAGGCAATTGCCAGCTTCCCGCTCCCTGTTCTTACCGGAATAGGTCATTCTACCAATCTTACGGTGGCAGAAATGGTTGCGTTCCGCAATGCCATTACCCCTACAGAATTGGCTGATTTCCTGATACAAGCCTTTCACGAATTTGCCGTACCCGTTCAAGAAGCCACGATAAAAGTACGGAACAACGCACTTCAATTGATGCAAGATAGCAGGCAACTTTTTACCGCTGAGGTAAAGCATTTTAAAAATGCCGCAGAATTGTTTCTGTCTCGTTCTCAACTTACATTGACCCGAACTACGTCCGACTTCAGGCTGAATGCTTCAGAGTCATTGAATGGCAACTCTGAAAAACTGAAGAGTGTAACATTGAAAACGAACGAACTCGTCCAAACGATTTTTAAGGCTGAACGAGAATCTTTGAACGAACTTCAAACAGCTTTTCCTTCATTCATGGAACGAAAAGTTGCGCAAGAACTCAAAGAAATAAAAGCAATGGAGGACCTTGTTCGCGTAATGGATCCTGCGAATGTGTTGCGAAGAGGATATTCCCTCGTCCGCCTGTCCGGTAAAACGATTCAATCGGGAAACATGCCTGTTACAGGAGATCAATTGGAGATCGAAACGGAAAAATTAATTGTAAAATCGACTGTTCAGTCGGTAAATTTAAAAGAAGATTGATGCATACGCTCAAGACATTTGAAAATGAATTAATAAACTGACTATGGAAAATCAAACATACACTGCCGCTTTTGAAGAATTGCAGCAGATTGTCCGCGACATGGAGGATGGTGAAATTACGGTGGATGAACTTGCTGTCAAAGTGAAACGTGCAGCCGAACTCATAAAGCTGTGTAAGCAAAAACTCGTCAGTACGGAGGAGGATGTCAATCAGATCCTCAAAGAATTGGAAGGATAGGCTTTTCTGTAATAACATTTCCGGGTTGAAAAGTTAAACGCACTCTTGTTACAAACGACCTGCAACCACAGTACTTTTAAAGTATTGTGATGAAGAAAAAGATCGTACGCATTGGTCTGTGGGTTTGTGGCATTGTGGCGGGACTGATGTTGCTGCTTACCCTCCTCGTGTATGTCTTCAAGGACGAGATATGCAGGTATGCCGTAGATGAAGCAAATTCATACCTTAAAGCCAAAGTTTCTGTTTCGGAAGTGGACCTTACCTTTTGGGGGTCGTTTCCAAGTTTGTCGGTAGATTTTAACAAAGTTTTCATACAGGATTCCTACTCTTATTCTACCTCCAAGGATACGCTGCTTTATTCCGAACGGATTCGATTGAAATTCAATCCTCTCGACATCTGGCGGGAAAATTACACCGTACATTCGATCGAAGTTAGTTCCGGGACAATCCAGCTCAAAGTCAATCGATACGGAAAAGTCAACTACGACATCTTCAAACCTACCTCAGATACCACAAATGCTGCCTTTGAACTGGACCTGGAATCCGTATCGTGCGAGGACATCAGATTTTCGTACCGCAACACACCGACTGCACAAAAATACCGCAGCAGAATCCATCGAATGGATCTGGAAGGCAAGTTCAGCGATGATCGTTTCGAAGTCCGAACCTCGGCCAATCTGCTGCTCAAACAAATAAAAAGTGGAGACATCGCTCTTCTCAAAGACCAACCGGCAGAGATAGATCTGAAAGTATATGTAAACACACTCAGTGATGTGGTACGAATACCAAAGGCCAATATAAACATCGCTTCCTTGCCGTTTGAGATCAAAGGCACTTTCCGAAAAGACAGTACCTTTTTCGAACTTCATTCGAAGGATATTCCACTCACAGAATTCGCAAGTAAGTTTGCCTTGTCCGGTACCGAAGAAGTCCGCAAATTCGACGGGTCGGGTGTTGCTTTTGCAGATCTCTTTTTAAGGTCGGGAAACAACGCAGACGATGCAGCCGAAGTCACCTGCGACTTTGGCATCCGGGAGGGATCGCTCACTGAGCCCGGCACCGGCATCCGAATACAAAAAATCGACCTGTTAGGAACGTATTCAAATGTTGGCGGACAGGAACATGAGTTTTTGAAATTGGAGAAACTGAATCTGCTGACACCCGGCGGACCATTTGACGGAAAGCTGGAGATTACTCAATTTGAAAATCCAAACTATCAGGGATTTGCACACGGTGTAATCGATGTCGCCATGTTTCACTCCCTCTTTAAGGTTCCCTTTGTCGAGCACACACAAGGAATGGTAGACCTGTCAACGGATTTCGAGGTCAGTACTGAAATTACGGAAGCAGGTGAAAAAGAATTTTCTGTGAAAAAATGCGATGGCAGTATTGAGCTACGAAATATGCTTGTCAAACTGAAGGACGACCACCGCACCTTTCGTGAACTGAATGGTGCACTCTACCTTCGGGGCGAGGAGGCGGGTATAGATGATGTTTCTTTGAAAGTGGGCACCTCCGACCTGCGTCTGAATGGCATTTTCAGAAATCTGGTGAACTACATTTCGAACCAGGGAGTGCTGGAAGCAGATGTCGAGATCTTTGGCAACAAAATCGATCTGCAGGACCTTGGAACAACAACGAAAGAAGAAAAGATTCAGGACGGACGCAATTTTGTCATACCTGCCGACATCCGCGGAAACATGCGCACTGACATTGGTGAATTGACCTATGAAAAACATGCCTTCCGTGATGTAAATGGCACCATGGAACTCGCCGGCCGACGCTTATTTTTCCCCAATGTTTCCTTACGCAACGCCGATGCAAACATCAACGGAAGTTTGATCATTGCTGAAAATGCTCCGGAGATCTTCGAGATTACCGCGGAAGTAGCCTCCAAAAACCTTCAATTCAAACCCCTTTTCAAAGAATGGGATAACTTTCATCAGAGCGTACTCGGTGCTGAAAATATATTCGGGAAGGCGGAGGCAAAAGTATATTTCAAAGCTCCTTTCGACCTGCGATCGGGAATTATCTACAAGTCCATCAAGGCAGAAGTTTATTTGAAAGTATCAGAAGGACGATTGTCTAACGTGAAAAGTTTTAAATCCATTACCGAAAGTCTGCAAACAAACTCAGCAAAATTGGTTCTTGGCAAGGAGAACATTGCGTCACTTGAAAAGAAACTCATGGACCTCCGTTTCGAAACGCTGGAAAACACCCTCACCATTGAAAACGGAAAAGTAACCATACCGGAAATGATGATTCTTTCTTCCGCACTCGATATGGAAACATCGGGGACACATACCTTCGACAATGAGATCGATTACAGATTTTCTTTCCAATTCAGGGACTTAAAAAATAAAAGCCGCGTGACAGAATTTGGCGAAGAGATCGATGACGGAACAGGCATGAAAGTATACATGCGCATGTATGGCAATGCGGATAATCCAACGATTGTGTGGGACAAACAGTCACGCAAAGAACAAGTCAAAGAAAACCTTGAGCAAGAAAAAGAAACCATCAAATCGATGTTAAAAAGCGAATTTGGTCTGTTCGGCAAAGATTCCACGGTGCGCGACTACCAGGAAAAAGATCGCCCCAAAGAGACCATCAAAGTAGAAACCGGTGTTCCGGCGGAGGAGCCTAAGCAGGAAGACAAGCGGTCAAAAAAAGATTCTAAACTCAAGAATACCCTTAAAAACTGGAAACAGGAGGCAGACAAAGACAAGCAGGAGAAGATTGAATTGAATTAATTCATTTTTAACACCAACGAGGAGTTTTATCCTCCGAGCTTACATTCCCTCCAAAAAGTCCAACACCAGATTCACCAAATCTCCAGTCTCTGCAAAAGAAAGATGTTCGTAGGTGTCATAGATGTCGTGGTAATTTTTATTTGGCCCCATCGTGTATATAAAAAAAGCAGGCACACCTTTTTCAGAAAACCAGTAATGGTCTGAATTTGCCGCAGGACCTCTGGATTTAATCTGAGACAAATAATTTTTCTCCCCATTGATCTTTTGCAACAAATCGAATTCTTTGGGATGTTTCGTGGCGTTTACAACAGTGATGCCCTCTTCCCCACTGCCCATGATGTCCAGGTTGAGCAAAAACCGGATCTTTTTCAATTTGATTAGTGGATGTGAAGTAAAATAATTGGATCCTACCAATCCCGCCTCCTCCCCGGCAAAAGCAATGAATACATAATTGTACTTTCTTTTTTTGCGCACAAGCTCCTTCGCTACCGCTAACATCGTAGCTGTGCCACTCGCATTGTCATTTGCTCCCGGAAAATATGTGTCCCGACCCATCCTTCCAAGGTGATCGTAGTGCGCCGACAAAACAAGTGTTTTACGGCTAAATCTGCTTGAAGGAAGAAAGCCAACAACATTGTTGGAAGAATAGTTTTTTTGCAGTTGAGACTGAACATCGAGCATCAGTTCCTTTTGAAGCGGAACAGTTCCCTGCACATAGATCAAGGGATAATTTAGTTGTTCGGAGGCCACGGACCACGTAAATTTTTCATTTGTCCAAACGACCGTATGAGAAAAGGCAGCCAATGTTTCGGCGAGACCGTTCAGTAATTTGAGTGTGTCCGCAGAGGCAGTTCGCTTGTCCAGCAGAAACGCATTGAACTTTCCTCCGGAGACTAGGTCGCCTATGGTCTTCTGAAGAATCGGTCTATTCAACACTTCAGCAGGAGTCAAAACTTTAAAGCGCAGAATCAGCCGCACAGATGGACAGGCGGGATCGACCATAAAATCCCTTCCCGGAATCAGGGTATCTCCATCCGAAACCGCTGTCATAGTTCCCGGAAACGTGTTTACGGGATGTTTGAACTCCTGAAAATAAGATCCTTTTAAGGGCTTTAATCCGATACTCGAAAACTCACGTGAAATGAAATCAGCAGCGAGAGAATCGCCTTTTTGCACATAGCCTCTGCCATGTAACTGGGGAGAACATAAATATTCAGTAACTGAACGAACATAGTCCGTGAGCAACATGGACGAACCAGGCTGAGTCCGTGCCAGTCCATGAAGAACCAGGAAAAGAGCGGTAAGGAACTTAGGCATACCGCCTTTTGATCTTCAGAACGAATTCTTCTACAGTTTCACTTTCATTGTCCCATTGGTACCGTGCAGCCAGCGCAGATGCTTTTTTTAAAGCTTCCATTTCGCTCGCTTGTTCATCGATGGTTTTAACCGCTTCCGAAAATGCTTCACTGGAACCATCAAAAAGCTCATTGATAAATTGTAAGCGCTCATTCAGTCCAAAAGAACCTTTGAGCGTATCAATGCGCGACATGGCAATCCGTGTTTGCAAGGCCGAATCAAACGCTGAGAATTTTTTTATGAACTCATTGTCTTCACTTTCCGAAACAGCATCCAACTGCTCTGCGAAGGTACGGATCGGATCTTCCATGAGCTCCTCAACAGTTTCTTCCGGCTCGATTGTTTTCGATTCAAGTTCCTCTTTCAGAGGCTCCGTATGAGATTCCTCGTCAGCAAAAAGATCCACAGGTGAAACAACCATTTCTTTATCCTGACCCATGGAGGAAAAATCAATGCTTTCCGGAAAAGCAACCTCCTGTTCATCGGCGTTTATTTCAAAAATATTGTTGACTTCAATGTTTTGAATAATCACTGTCTCAGGCTGGGTGGAATCAGAAGTTTCGTCCTCTTTGCTGCCCGAATGAGACTCGTATGCCTTATACCTCAGCACCAAAGAAAGTTCGTACAGCTCCCTCGATTGCTCAACCAATGCCTCCAGTTCGCCTAATTGCAAGTTGCCGGAGTGAAGCTTTGATATCAATGTATTTACCTCCGCTAAGGCCGAATTGATTTTTTTTGAATGTTCCATAGTGTTGTTTTTTTCAACAATCCTCTCGAATTGCTAACCTGCCTTTTGTCAGAAATGCTAAAATAGCGATTTTCGATGCGTAAAGGTATTAAATTGAAAACGAACTGAAAGGTGAGAAAATGACATTTTTCTCATACAATGTTTGTTGAAAAACGAAAAAAATAAAAGATGTTTTTAGAGCAATTTCCCGGTCAGGGAAGACAAAATGGCTGGATAGAGGTCGTCTGCGGATCAATGTTCTCAGGAAAAACGGAAGAACTGATCCGGCGATTAAAGCGGGCACAATTCGCCAACCAAAAACTCATTCTCTTCAAACCTAAGGTTGACGACCGTTACCATGAAGAAAATGTGGTCAGTCACCAGGGAAGCAGCCTTGAAGCCAGGGTAATTGAACATTCTTCAGAAATACTACAGGTCTGGAACAATGAGATGGTGGTTGCCGTGGACGAAGCACAATTCTTCGACGATGAACTGGTCCACGTGGCAAATCAACTCGCTAACAGAGGGGTGCGTGTGATCCTTGCCGGCCTTGACATGGATTATAAAGGAATTCCGTTCGGTCCCATGCCGCAATTGATGTCTGTCGCAGAATATGTGACAAAAGTTCACGCCATCTGTTTGTCTTGTGGTAACTTAGCACAGTTTTCCCACCGAACCGCCGCAGAAACAGGTCAGGTCTTGGTAGGAGCAGTAGAAAAATACCAACCTTTATGTCGTTCTTGTTACAACAAACACGCGCAACAACATACATAGTACTTCGCAGGACTTCAAACTGTCAACATTACAATTCGTGAATCTGGACCTCTCATACGAAGAACTTGCCGCCATCACAGGCGCTACGGTTAGCGGTAATACACATGCCGTCGATCGCATCGCTCGGGTAGCCA
>JBEGVI010000109.1:0-20646 GCA_041178485.1 Bacteroidota bacterium
TCATGCGCTGGCAGTCAAAATTCAAAAAAATGATACCGTATACATTCATGCCGATACCTTGTACAATGTAAATGATTCGTCAGGAAACACACTTCTTTCAAAAGCGTATCATGGTGCAAAACTGTATCACCGATCTTTTCAGGCTATATGTGACAGCTTGAATTATGACGAACAAAATGGCAAGATCGAACTCTTCCGAAGCCCGATTCTTTGGAGCAAAAATGCGGAGCTTAAAGGAGACAAAATAGATCTATTCATAAATGACACTCTTATCGAGCGCACAGAAATCTATGACAATGCTACGGCAGTGATGGAAGTTGATTCAGGTAATTATTACAACCAGGTCTCAGGAAAAAAAATTGTTGCGCTGTTTACAGAAAATGAGCTCGTACGAACCGATGTTACCGGCAATGCAAGAACGATATTCTATCCTGAAAAAGAAGAAAAAACGGATACATCAGTAGTCATTAAACGGGTGGGGATGAACAGGCTTTTTTCCAGCGATCTGAGAATTTATCTGGACAGCGGAGAAGTTACTGGCGTGACCTATTATTCACAGCCTGACGGAGTATTTTTCCCAATCGACCAGATCGATCCTGATGAACAGTTTATTCCCGATTTTAAATGGAATCCTGCGCTCCGGCCAAAAGACGCTGAAACACTTCTCACCCCTTAACTCTGAGAGTTTTCTTCCTCAGAATCCCAGCGTTCCACACGCTGGACACCTTCTACCTCCTCAAATTTGCGCATCAGTTGCTCCAGGTGCTCTGTATCATACACCAATACCTTCATCCTACCCTCAAAAATCCCATCAAAAGACTCAAAACTGATGGATTTCATATTGACATTATGTTGCGTGGAAATGATCTCCGTCAATCGGTTTACCAATCCAAGCTGGTCGATGCCACTGATCTGAATTGCGGCGATACGTTCAACCAGCTCCTGTGATTTCCATCGCGCCTTAATGCAACGATAGGCCATTTTCGACATAAGATGCTCGGCATTTGGACAGTTATTTCTATGGACCTTGATACCCTCGCTGATGGTAATGAAACCGAACACCGGATCTCCAGGTATTGGATTGCAGCAACGCGCCATCTGGTATTGGATGTTCTTAAAATCCTCGCCAATGATTAATGTATCCGATTTTTCAAGCTTCGGTACAATGTCATCCTGATGTTTTGATTTTTTTATCTTTTTCTTTTCAGCCTGAAGCATACCGGCAACGCAATCGATGTCACGAAGCTTGGTAAGATCAATCTTTCCTTTTGCAATCCGAAAGTAGAGTTCGGTTACAGATGGCAATTGAAAATACTTCTCAAGAAACGAAATGTTTTCAGATGCAAATTTGATGTTGTATTGCTTGAATTTACGATCCAATATTTCCTTACCATCCTGAGCAATCGCTTTGCGTTCCTCATTGAGTGCAGTACGTATTTTTTGTTTGGCGCGCGCAGATTTCACGAAACGCAGCCATTCTTCATTGGGCTTCTGTTTTGAAGAAGTAATAATCTCCAACTGATCTCCACTTTGAAGCTGATAACTCAGAGGAACTAAGCGATTGTTGACCTTTGCACCTATACATTTATCGCCAATTGCCGTATGAATGTCGTATGCGAAATCCAGAATTGTTGATCCATTGGGCAAGCAACGAAGCTCCCCTTTAGGAGTAAATACATAAATTTCTTCAGTGAATAAATTCATTTTGAACTCATTCACAAAATCCATGGCATTGGCGTCCGGATTTTCCATTAAGTCTCTGATCTCGGCAATCCATCGATCAAACTTACTCTCCTCGGAATTCGATTCTTTGTACTTATAATGCGCTGCTAAACCGCGCTCAGCAATCTCATCCATACGTTTCGAACGGATCTGTACTTCCACCCATTTCCCTTGAGGAGACATGACTGTCGTATGCAGAGACTCATACCCGTTGGCCCGGGGTGTCGAAATCCAGTCCCTCAAACGATCCGGACTCGGCTGGTAAAAATCGGTCACAATACTATAGATCCTCCAACAGTCGGGTTTTTCCAGTTCCATCGGGGTGTCTACAATGATACGGATGGCGAAAAGATCGTACACCTCTTCAAATGGTACACCCTTGGTGTTCATCTTCCTCCAAATGGATGACACAGACTTCGTTCTCGCCTTAATGTCGAACACGTAGCCTTCATGCAGCAAAGCTTCCCGTATCGGTGCAACAAACCTGCGGATAAACCGATTTCTTACATCTTTCGAGGACTTCAGACTTGCCTCAATGTTTGCATAGACATCCGGTTCGCTGTAGAGCATTGCAAGGTCTTCCAATTCACTTTTCACAGAATACAGACCCAACCGATGGGCAAGTGGTGCGTATAGAAACTTAGTCTCTGAAGCAATCTTCAACTGCTTGTCGGGACGCATACTCCCCAATGTTCGCATATTATGCAGTCGGTCCGCGATTTTAACGAGAACAACGCGAATATCATCCGAAATTGTCAGAATCATTTTCCGGAAGTTTTCTGCCTGAATGGAAGCATTTTCATCGAACACTTCTGGGATTTTTGTCAATCCATCAATGATCAGTCGCACCTTCGCACCGAACAAGTCTTCGACATCCTGCAGCGTAATGTGTGTATCTTCTACTGTATCGTGCAACAGAGCACAGGCCACAGCTGTAGCTCCCAGTCCCATTTCTTCTGCGCAAATACGTGCCACTGCAATGGTGTGATAAATGTACGGTTCGCCTGATTTGCGTCGCATATCCTTGTGGGCTTCCACAGCGACATCGAAGGCCTTGCGAATCATTCGTGTATCTTCTTTAGACCTTCCCTCTACAGCACGCAAAAGTCCTTTGAACGCATTGAGAATCTCTTTGCGTTCCTTTTCAAGGTCTATCTGAGGATATTTAGACGATGTTTCTGACATTCACGGCTTACTTTTTAGCAGGAAGAATCTTAGAACTCACTTCACCAAATCCGATTCGAACCCCGTTCTTTTCGCAATAACCGCGCATGATAACGGTGTCGTTGTCTAAAATGAATTTTCGTTCCGAACCGTCTTTCATTTTCAACGGTTTAGTACCCTTCCAGGCCAGTTCGAGCATGGAACCATACGAATCTTCAGTTGGTCCGGAAATGGTTCCTGATCCCATCAAATCTCCACAGCGTACGTTACACCCATTCACCGTATGGTGCGCCAGTTGTTGCGCCATGTTCCAGTACATGTATTTGAAGTTGGAACGGCTAATCGTTGTTTCTTCAGAACCTTCCGGTTCAATAGCCACTTCAAGATGGATATCATAGGAACGTTCCCCTTCAAATTTCAAGTAACTCAACACTTCCGGATCTTGATCAGGCGTATTTACTTTGTATGGCTCTAATGCATCCAGCGTTACGATCCATGCCGAGATGGAAGAGGCAAAGTTTTTTGCAAGGAAAGGCCCCAGTGGCACATATTCCCATTTTTGAATGTCGCGTGCAGACCAGTCGTTAAACAAGCATAATCCGAAAATATACTCATCTGCTTCTGCAGTACTGATGCTGTCTCCCAGTGGTTTGCCATCATAGGTGACAAATGCCATTTCCAGTTCAAAATCCACCTGACGGGATGCATCATAGATCGGTGGCTGATCATCCTGTGGCTTTATCTGCCCTTTCGGACGATGCACATTCACACCGGACAAGATAACAGAACTTGCGCGTCCATGGTAACCGACGGGAATCCAAAGCCAGTTCGGAAGCAAGGCATTCGCAGGGTCTCTAAACATGATGCCCACATTGGTCGCATGCTCCTTAGAGGAATAAAAGTCTGTGTAATCTCCAATGTTTACGGGCATGCACATCTCCACCTGATCAACAGGGATAAGCACTTGTGCCACGTGGTGTTCGTTCTTCTGAAGGTCAGTTACATCTGAACGCAACAACTTCGAAATACGATTTCGCAATTCACGTGTTCCCTTCTTCCCTTTTTTCATCATGGAATTGAGGAATTCAGTGTCAAAATCCGAAAGTTCGAACGAGAGATTCTCAAGGTAACCTAATACATACAAGGTTTTCACATCCAGCACGTGGTCTCCGATACGAACGCCTACTCGAGGCTTTTCATTTTTCGTTTTAAAAATTCCGAAAGGCAAGTTCTGTATTGGAAAATCAGAATTTTCAGGCACAGGCACCCAGGATGTCAGTTCAGGATTGTTTGCTGTGATAGACATAATTGAAGTTATCAGTTATCTAAAATAAAAAATTACACATTAAAACGGAAATGCATGATGTCGCCATCTTCTACCACATATTCCTTACCTTCCACTTTAAAACGACCTGCATCTTTGACTGCTGATTCCGAACCAAGCGTGGTGTAGTCATTGTATTTCATCACCTCTGCGCGAATGAATCCTTTTTCAAAATCGGTATGTATCACTCCCGCAGCCTGTGGCGCAGACATTCCTTTGCGGATCGTCCAGGCACGTACCTCCTTTTCTCCTACTGTAAAATACGTTTGAAGATCAAGCAAGCTATATGCAGAACGGATCAATCGGTTTACACCCGGTTCATCCAGACCCAGTTCATCCAAAAAGAGCTGACGTTCTTCGTATGTTTCCAGTTCCGTAATATCCGCCTCGATCTTTGCACCGATCACCAATACCTCCGCATCTTCGTCCTTTACAGCTTCTCTCACCCGGTCTACGTAGACATTTCCTGTTTTAACCGACGCTTCATCCACATTGCACAGATACAACACCGGCTTTGAAGTTATGAGCTGAAATTTCTTCACATGCTCTAGTTCTTTTTCATCAAAATCGATCGCACGAACTGATTTTCCTTGTTCCAGAGCTGCTTTAATTTTCTGAGCGACCTCATTCTCTTTTACTACCTCCTTATCGCCGGATTTCAACATGCGGGCAATAGAAGAAATGCGCTTTTCGATGGTTTCCAGATCCTTCAATTGCAATTCAATGTCAATGATTTCTTTGTCACGGATTGGATCCACACTGCCATCCACGTGGATAATGTTTCCATCATCAAAACACCGCAACACATGAATGATCGCATCTGTTTCGCGAATGTTGGCAAGAAACTGATTCCCCAATCCTTCCCCCTTTGAGGCGCCCTTTACCAAACCAGCAATATCAACAATCTCCATTGTGGTCGGAACAACACGTTGTGGTTTGGCCAATGCTTCAAGTTTTTCGAGACGCGGGTCAGGGACAGAGATTGTACCGATGTTCGGCTCGATCGTACAAAAGGGAAAGTTGGCCGATTGCGCTTTGGCGTTGGATAAGCAATTAAAGAGGGTCGACTTTCCAACATTCGGAAGCCCTACAATACCGCATTTTAATGACATAGAAGAAATTTTGTGCAAAGATAACACTCTCGCAGGAAAGGGGAACTGCTATTCAACCACTCCCGTTAAATATCTCAAAGCTTGCCTTAAGGCAGTGGAATACACCACTAACACTTTTATTATGCATTCACTTTAAAAAATTATTGAAAAATAACGAATTACACTCAACACCCCGTATTGACTGAGCTATCGGAGGAAAAAGGTGAATCAAGATCAACTTTTGAAAACATTTTGTTTGACTTTTGTCATTAAATGTTAAACAAAAATTCTAAAAGTTTGTTAATATGAAAACTAGGCGTATTCCGAAAAGCCAAAAGAGTAGGAAATTTTAACACTAAAATTATGGAACATTTAAAAATTGCAAGCGACAATTACGTTGCATTTACGTTCTTTATCGGAACGATGGCTATGATGGCCGCATCTGTTTTCTTCTTTTTTGAATTAAACAACACTTCGCAGAAATGGAGAACTTCTGTTCTTGTTTCTGGGTTGATCACTTTTATTGCTGCGGTACATTATTATTACATGAGAGGTTACAACCTGGAAACAGGTGAATCACCCACCTTCTTCAGGTATGTGGATTGGATTCTGACGGTGCCACTGATGTGTGTTGAGTTCTACTTAATCACGAAAAAAGCCGGAGCAAAGATTGGACTTTTATGGAAATTGATTGCTGCTTCACTCGTGATGCTGCTTACCGGATACATAGGCGAAGTTCTGGACAGAAACGGCAGTGTATTGTGGGGTGTAATTTCAGGCGCAGCCTATTTCTACATTGTTTACATCATCTGGTTCGGTGAAGTTGCTCAACTGGCACAAACTGCAGGCAAACAGGTCGCCAAAGCAACAAGAGTACTGGCGTGGTTTGTTCTAGTCGGATGGGCTATTTATCCTCTAGGGTACATTCTGGGTACACCGGGTGGTTTATTTGGATGGCAACCGGTAGCAGACACGAAAGCAGCTCTCCATGCCATGGATATCGTTTACAACATTGCCGATGCCATCAATAAAATTGGTTTTGGTCTTGTTATTTATGCGTTGAGCAGAAATACCGAAGATTAGTCGGTAATTCTTTGATCGCTTTACAAAGAGGCACACTGGAAAACGGTGTTGCCTCTTTTTTGTGTGAGTTTAATTTCTTTGTTGAGCTCTATATTGAGAAAGGTATTAAAAAGCATCATTCAAAATTTCAATCATTTCTTCAACTCGTTCGGTAATCAAAGAGTGATCGTAAAAATCTAATTTCATAAAAAATCCCATCTCGTTTTCGTATTTTTAGCCCTATGAAAAACTGGCTGATCTGCTTTTTTTGTTTTCCGGTGCTGGCATTAGTTGCACAAAAGGAAGACTCTATATTCATTCGTTCCCTGTTCAATGAAGCCCTTACGAAAGGTAGGAGTTATGAAGACTTACGTAGCTTGTGTAAAGATGTGGGCGCACGATTGTCAGGTTCTCCGGAAGCACAAATGGCGGTGGAATGGAGTAAAACACGCATGGAATCTTATGGCTTTGACAAAGTGTATTTACAGCCAATTAAAGTTCCACATTGGGAGCGCGGAACTGCTGAATCCGCATGGTTGAAAGGAGCCAAGGGAAGTTTGTTCAAAATAGATGTTTTGGCATTGGGCGGTTCTATTGCCACGAATGGCATGCTGGAGGCCACATTGATCGAATTCTCCACATTAGACGACTTAAAAAAAGCACGCAAATCGGATGTGGAAGGAAAGATTGTTTTCATAAACCAACCCATGGACCAACAGCAGATCACCACGTTTCGTGCCTATGGCGGTTGCTGGCCCGTAAGAGGTCAGGGCGCAATAGAAGCTGCAAAACTTGGAGCAAAAGCTGTACTCATTCGTTCTTTGGCCATTCCTGAAGACGACCATCCACATACAGGTTCGATGTATTACTTAGATTCTGTTACTAAAATTCCCGCAGCGGCTGTTTCTACGGTGGACGCAAATTTCATTTCGGACTATCTGAAAAACAACAAAAAAACAACTTTTGCGCT
Source organism: Bacteroidota bacterium (assembly GCA_041178485.1). GTDB lineage: Bacteria > Bacteroidota > Bacteroidia > Flavobacteriales_D > Crocinitomicaceae > M0103. The sequence goes on from JBEGVI010000109.1 coordinate 7,334, forward strand.
CGAATTGAACTGTCAGTCGTACCCGGATGTCGACTCGTACAATGTGATTGCTGAAATCACAGGAAGTGTCTCGCCAAATGAGTTCATTACCTTTGGTGGACACCTCGATTCCTGGGATACAGGTGAAGGTGCGCATGATGATGGTGCCGGCGTGATTCATTGCCTGGAAGCTCTGCGGTTACTGAAGGAAAAAGGATACAAACCCAGACACACCCTGCGCGTCGTCTTCTTTATGAATGAGGAAAACGGAAACAAAGGAGGTAAAACCTACGCTACATGGACCAAAGAACGTGGTGAAAAGCAGATCGCAGCGCTGGAAAGCGATGCTGGCGGTTTTGCTCCGAGAGGATTTCATTGCGACGGAGAAGAAAAATACCTGACATTATTGAAAAGTTTTAAGGACCTCCTTCTGCCCTACGGCCTGTACGACATCGACAAAGGTGGAGGCGGTGTTGATATTGGGCCGCTGAAGGAAACGTTTCCGGGCATCCCCCTATTTGGATTTGTACCGGATTCTCAACGCTATTTTGATTTTCATCATTCCGAGGCCGACGTGTTTGAAAATGTCAATAAACGTGAACTGGAATTAGGCGCCGCATCCATTTCAGCGTTGATCTATTTACTGGATAAACACTTGTAATTTGAACACCTTGTGTTGATAATTTCACACATTTCCACAAAAAAGTCGCTTCAAAAAGCCTAATTTTGCAGTAATAATTGAAGCATAATATGCTTTAAGCAACTGAAAAAAAACAATATGGTTCAAGACATTTTTGAAAAAATCAAAGCGAACAGAGGTCCGATCGGGCAACATGCAAAGGAATCACATGGCTATTTCACTTTCCCTAAACTGGAAGGAGCTATCGGTCCACACATGGTTTTTCGAGGAAAAAAACGCCTTAACTGGAGTTTGAACAACTACCTGGGATTGGCTGACCATCCGGAGGTTCGTGAGGCGGATGCCAAAGCTGCGGCTGAGTTTGGTCTTGCTGCGCCAATGGGTGCGCGTATGATGAGTGGAAACTCGAATTACCACGAGCAATTAGAAGCTGAGTTGTCTGCATTCGTTCAAAAGGAAGACACGATTCTTTGCAACTTCGGATACCAGGCGATGGTTTCAGCAATCGATTGTTTGGTAGACCGTCGCGATGTGATCGTGTATGACGCTGAATCACATGCATGTATTCTTGATGGAGTGCGTTTGCACATGGGAAAACGCTACGTGTTCAAGCACAACGACGTAGAGGACTGTGAAAAACAACTCGAGCGTGCGACAAAACTCGCTGAGGAACAAGGTGGAGCAATTTTGGTTATCACTGAGGGTGTATTCGGAATGCGTGGAGATCAGGGTAAATTAAAAGAGATCGTTGCCTTGAAAAAGAAATTCAATTTCCGCTTGTTCGTGGATGATGCGCACGGAATTGGTACGCTTGGTAAAACAGGGGCCGGAACCGGAGAAGAGCAAGGATGTCAGGACGGAGTTGACGTATATTTCGGAACGTTTGCTAAATCATTTGGTTTGATCGGTGGATTTATTTCCAGTGACGAGCAGGTGGTGGAATACCTTCGTTACAACATGCGTTCGCAGATCTTCGCGAAAGCAATGCCAATGCCCCTTGTAGTTGGCGCCTTGAAGCGTTTGGAATTGATGCGTAACCATCCGGAATTGAAAGCAAAATTGTGGGAGATCACAGATGCGCTTCAAAGCGGATTGAAAAAAGCAGGATTCGAGATCGGACCAACAGATTCATGTGTAACTCCGGTGTATATGAACGGTTCCATTCCTGAATCTACCAACCTCATCTTCGATTTAAGAGAAAACTACAACATTTTCTGTTCGATGGTAGTGTATCCTGTCGTTCCTAAAGGAATGATCATCTTACGTTTGATCCCGACTGCGGTTCACACGTTGGAAGATGTGGAGTACACGATCGAGTGTTTCTCCAAGATCGTTGGAAAATTGAAGGCAGGAGAATACATGTCTGATAAAATTGCGTCGGTTTAATCCTTCGCCAAGCTATACTGAAAGACCGGTTTTGCCGGTCTTTTTTGTTTGGACGACTGTTCTCGACACATCCCGAAGCTTCGCTTTCGGGCCACACGAACAGACTTCGGACATTATAAAATGATCTTTAGTTGGAAAAGCACATTCACACCTTACTACGAGGAATCGAATTAGAAGAACAGGAAGAGCGTAAACGGTATCAACTGGATGGCGGTGCTTCCTTGAAACTCCTGAAGAATTCGGGACTTGCGATCCATCCGATCCGCATCACGCGGAAAACTTTTGGATACCTCGATTACCCAGAAATCAGTTTCAGCACTCCTTTTCCCACAGATGCCGGTGGTTTTCGGGATGGGTGTGCTATCGAAGTATTTTGCAGCGGAGAGGAGTCCGTTAAAGGGATGCTGCTCTATTTCGATGGTAAAAAAGGAGAGTTTAGAGTATTCGCACCGGATTTTCCGGACTGGATAGAAGACGACGGAGTTGGGATAAAAGTCGCACCGGATGTGCGCACCACCCAACGCATGAAGGATGCCGTTGAAGCAATCTCCGAATCGAAACGCTTATCGCATCTTTTTGGACTAATTCATTCTGGCTCTGAAAAATCAGCAACGAACTCAAGAACCTTTCCCTCACTCGCCTGGGAAAACACTTATCTGAACGAAAGTCAGCAACACGCCATTTCCGAGATCGTATTTGGAACAGATGCCATTCGCATCGTTCATGGTCCGCCGGGTACAGGAAAAACAACCACCATGGTGGAAGCAGTTTACCAATTGTGTAAAGAGAATAAACGTATCCTTATCTCTGCACCCAGCAATGCAGCTGTAGACCATTTCGCTCAACAACTGCATCGAAGGCATCCAAAGATCGAGATCTTACGGATCGGTAACAACACAAAGGTCACTGAAGCTATTCTGCCGTTTACACCAGAAGGCAAACTAAAGAATAGCAAGGAAGAGAAAGAAGTTAAACGACTGAAAATCCAGGCGGAAGAATTGAGAAGAATGGCGCATCAATACAAGCGTCATTTTGGGAAAGAAGAACGTGATCAGCGCAACCTGATCATCAAAGAGGTGAAACAGCTCCGAAAACAGATCCGTGATATTCAAGCCTACAACGAACAGCATCTTTTCGAAAAGGCGCAGGTCATTCTCGGCACACCTATGGCCATTTCAGATGAATTCAAGAATACCGACACCACCTTTGACAAACTGATCATCGACGAAGCCGGTCAGTGTCTCGAGCCGTTAGCATGGAGCATTTTTCCTTTTTCAGAACAGATCGTACTGGCGGGAGACCATTTCCAGCTGCCTCCTACCCTGCTGTCTCATGAAGCCGTTCAACTTGGATTCAATAAATCCATTCTTGAAGTTTGTACGGAAACACTTTCTGAATTCAGCTTGCTCAACGTGCAATACCGCATGAAACAGCCCATTGCTGAATTTTCGAATCGATACTTTTATGAGGGAAAAGTACAAACTGCCTCAGCACTTCAAACCGCAGGAGAACACCTGTTCTTTTACGACACAGCCGGTGCTGACTGCGCTGAAGAAAGTGGCGAAGATGGTACGAGTCTCAAGAATCCCGGAGAAGCTTCCGCTATTGTCAAACTGATCGATCATTTTGAATTATCTCCACAACACACCGTGCTTATCTCCCCCTATTCCGGCCAAGTGAGTTACTTGAGGGAGTTGCTACCGGAGTTTAAAGTAAGTACGATCGACAGTTACCAGGGACAGGAAGCCGAAAACGTAATCATTTCTCTTGTGCGTGCCAATAATGACGGAACGATCGGCTTCTTGAAAGATTATCGAAGAATGAATGTAGCCATGACACGAGCTCAGGAAAAACTCTTCGTAATTGGAGACAGCGCAACCCTTGGTTCGGATCCTTTTTATGGTCAGTTTCTGGATTATGTGGAGTCCATTCAGGCGTATCACAGTGTGTGGGAACTTGAAGAGTAATTCAATTCGCAAATCATTCATTTTCTTGTTTTCTAAAATGTAACTTGAAGTTGAAGATGAACTTTAGAAACCTGATTCTCCTTTTTTCTTTTAAAACCTGCTGTGAAATCTTAAGTAAATTCCTACATTTTACTAACTTTGCCGCGTAAAATCACAAGTAAAAACACAGGATCAAAACTTCTGTTACTTTGAACACTGAAAAAGTCATTTCGAAAAATTCAACTGAAGAAATAAACAACAGTGCTGAGCGCGTGCTCGTTACCGGTGCTGACGGGATGCTAGGCTCCAGTGTCTGTCGTGAATTGCTAAAACAAAATTACCAGGTACGGGCATTTGTGATTTCGACTAAGAACAATCACCTTATTGAAGGACTGGGCATTGAGATCGTTGTTGGCAACATTCTGGACCGATCTGCACTTGAAACACACATGAAAGGGTGTTCCTTTGTAATCAACATTGCCGCTCTAACGAATGTTTGGCCACGCAAATCGGAACCGGTCATGAATGTGAATCTTCAAGGAGCACTGAATGTGGCAGAAATTGCTGAATCAATGAAGTTAAAACGAATGGTTCAGATAGGTACTGCAAGTTCATTTGAATCCGGGAGTAAGCAAAACCCAGGAGTAGAAACCGGTAAGTACGATGGCGATAGATTCGGAATGGATTACATGAAGAGTAAATTCCTTGCACAGGAAGCACTCGTTCAAAAACACCGCGAGAGTGGATTCCCCGTGATTATCGTCAATCCGACCTTCATGATTGGTCCATTCGACTCGGGACCGTCTTCCGGAAAAATGATCCTCGAATTTTACAAAGGAAAAGTTCCAGCCTACACGGCCGGAGGGAAGAATTTTGTTGCCTCACGCGACGTTGCGGTAGCTGCTGTAAACGCTTTAAAATTGGGAACGCTTGGGGAATGTTACATCGCAGGAAATGAGAATCTGTCTTTTGGCGAGTTTTTCAAAAAAATAGAGCATGTCACAGGAAAACGCTTTCGTATGTTTCAGGTTCCCAATTTTGTGTTATACCTTTTTGGAATTCTGAATTCGACGTATGCGCGCTTAACCGGCAAACCTCCCCAAATCAGTTATACCATGGCGCGGTTAGCAGCGTGCGGACAGTATTATTCATCGAAAAAAGCACAAGCGGAACTGAATATGCCCCAAACCCCCATTGAAGATGCCATTCAACAGTGTCTGAACTGGTTCTTTGAGAACGGTTACCTAAAAAAAAGCTAAAAGATGTTTACCCAAAAGGCCATTGACTTCAGTATAAACGTTTCAGATTTTAAATCACTGATAGCATTGTCACTTGGTCTTGTATGTTTCACCGCATATTGGTTCATCTCGGTTTCTGCAAAAATCAAAAAAAAGTACTACGAAAAATTTGATTCGGAAACGGCGGCATACCGGCACATCTTTTTTACCAAGTTCGCCGGTTTCTTCCTGATGGGAGTGGTTCCTTTTTTGGTTTTCAAAATATTTCTTCCGGACGTCAGTTTGAGCTATTTTGGACTTAGTTTCAACAAGGAAACTGCGCTATTTTCCGTCTTCTGGACCTGCGCGCTCACAATCTTAGTGGTGCCCATGGCGTACTTCTCGGCCAAAAACCCCAAGAATTTCGTGAATTATCCCCAGATCAGGACGAAATTGTGGGACCGTAAAATTTTTTACCTCAACTTATTGGGATGGGCCATTTATCTCTTCGGATATGAGTTCCTGTTCAGAGGAATCTTGCTGGTACCACTTTCCGAAACACTGGGAATATGGCCTGCCATCGGAATAAATGTGGCGATGTACAGTGCAACACACATTCCTAAAGGCCTGGACGAAACAATCGGCGCAGTGCCGCTGGGCATTGTCCTTTGTATACTGACCTTACTTTCTGGTACCATCTGGATTGCCTTTCTTGTTCACGTAGCACTTGCTTGGACAAACAGCCTCACTGCACTCAGATTTCACCCTGAAATTCACTTTATTCCATGGAAAAAAGATTGACCATCAGCCTCATTCGTGGGTTGAGCCGCGAGTCAGGACACTGGGGTGAATTTCTCGATTTTTTGAAGGAGGAGATGCCGGGAGTAGAGATCCGTTTGCTTGATCTCCCCGGATCAGGGGTGCACAATGGGAAGCGTTCACCTTTATCCATAGGAAGAATAGTCGATTTTCTGAGAATAGAAAAGAACTTGAATCCGAACGATTTGAATATTGTCGTCGCTTCATCATTAGGTGGCATGGTAGCAGTTGAATGGGTGAGTCGCTATCCTAAGGATTTCGATGCCATCGTTACTATGAATTCCAGCTTCAAAAAAATATGCGAAAGCTCAGAACGCATAAAGAGCTCGATCAGACCTGAATTATTCAAGGCTATGTTTTACAGAAAATTACATAATCGGGAAAAGGCCATTCTGAACATTAACAGCAACAAGATTGATCACGGAGACACGATTCTTAATACTTGGGTGGACATTCAGAAAAAACGACGGATGACGAGATGGAACATTTTGAGCCAGGCGTACGCAGGAATCCGCTACACTCCAAAACGAGAGGCACTTCGAATTCCACTTTTGATTCTCGGTTCAAAGATGGATAAAATGGTCTGTGCGGAGTGTATTGAAAAATCTCATAAAATCTTCGGAGGTCAACTTGTTTGGCATGAAACAGCCGGACATTGCATCCCACTTGATGCACCTGAATGGGTATCACAAGAGATCCACAAATGGCTTCAAAGAATAAATCTGGTCTGACATGAAGATCTTTTTGACCGGTGGAACAAGCAGTATTGGCGCCTACATTGTCAAGAAACTTATTGAACAGGGACATACCCTGCATCTTCTTGTGCGGTCAAAGAAGAACCTACCCAACCTGTTATCCCATGAACAGATACATCTTTTTGAAGGTGACCTGAGCCAACTTTCGCTTTTGAAAAATGCTATGGAAGGATGCGAGCAAGTTTATCACCTTGCTGCAATTGCAAAAGTCTGGTTAAAAGACCCAAAAGTTTTCTTCGATGTAAATCTGACAGGCACCACAAATGTGTTGGAAGCAGCCAGGTTAAATAACATCAAAAGAACTGTTATTACAAGTTCCGCGGGAGTGTATGGCCCATCCCACTTTGGAAAGGTCACGGAGACAAAAAACCGTGAACTGGATTTTTTCAACGAATACGAAAGTTCTAAAGCCCTGGCCGAATTGAAAATTAAAGAATTTTATATCGAACATGGACTGGACGTTGTCATTGTTTCACCAACAAGAGTGTACGGTCCAATTCTTTTCGGAATTCCAGGCTCCATAAACATCCTGATAGACAAATATATCAATGGATCCTGGCGCATACTTCCGGGAACAGGCAAAGAAATTGGGAATTATGCTTATATCGAAGATGTTGCCCATGGGCACCTTTTAGCGATGGAGAAAGGGAAAGCAGGACACACTTATATTTTGGGTGGCGAGAACACTTCCTATGTTGAGTTCTATGGTCACCTGTCTGAACTGAGTGCAATACAGAGAAAGTTGTATAAGGTTCCTCTTACTTTTCAAAATGTATTTGCATCCATTCAATTGTTTCTGGCCGAAAAATTTGGAATAGAACCTTCAATTACCCCAAAATGGCTGGCAAAAGGAAAATACCATTGGGAAGTTTCTTCAGAAAAAGCCGTCAAGGAACTTGGCTACGAAATTACCCCGTTGAAAGAAGGATTAAAAAGGACCATAAAATCAATTAAAAAGTAGGCAGACCGTTTATTCTCTTTTCCGGGCAAAAACTCATTTACAGAAAAAGGATTTAGTGGTCTATAAAAACGTAAATTTCAATCATGAAAAAACACGTGCATCATTGAAGCACCACTATTCCTAAATCAAAGAAACGTTCAAGTTTATGCAAACAGTCAAAAAAGTAGCCATAATCACAGGATCCAGCAGGGGAATAGGACTCACCATTGCGAAGGAATTTGCAAGAAAAAATTTTATGGTTGTAATAAATTCCAGAGACAGTACTCGGTTAAATGAAGCTAAAAGTGAATTGATGTCACTCTCAGATCACGTGGATTCCGTTACGGCAGACGTTTCTACAAGTGATGGTGCCAAGTATCTCATAACATCCGTTTTAGAGAAATTCGGAAGGATTGACATTTTAATTAACAATGTTGGAATTTCTAGCCGAGGAAATGTTGCCGATTTAAATCCGGAAGTATTCAAAATGGTTTATGAAAGCAACGTATATGGCGCTGTGAATCCAACCATTGCCGCACTTCCATCCATAAGATCAACTAAAGGAAGTATAGTTTTTATTTCAAGTTTAGCGGGAATAAGGGGATTGCCTTCGTTAGCGCCGTACTGTTCTTCGAAAATGGCCTTGCGTGCAATTGTTGAATCTATCCGACTTGAAGAGGCCGAACATGACGTACATGTAGGATTGGTTTTAGTTGGTATGGCAGAAATTGTTCACAATAAGGAAGCAATTTCAGCGGATGGCAGCAAACTCGTTCTTGCTTCGAGGTCGAATCGCAAGGTCTTAAAACTAGACGATGTCGCTGCAGCTGTTTACAAAAATGTGCTATCAAGAAGATATATCACGACGATGACGACTTTGGGAAAATTAAACGCCTTCTTACACGCCCGTTTCCCTTTAATTGTTGAGAAAATACTATTGATGAATATGAAAAAATTTGAGGAGGAAAATAAATAATGTTGATCGGAAAAGACTTTCAAAAACTTACATGGCATTTCTCAGGGTACGACTTTTTAGAACCCAATGCACTCATTGGAGATACGCTGATCCTGATTATCGCCTTGATTTTTGCTCGTAAAATTCATCAACTTAACAATCCAAATCCTTTCTTCAGATACTGGACTCTATTTTTGGTTCTCTTCGGAGTGAGTTTCTTTATGGGAGGACTGGGGCATTTCTGCTACAATTATTGGGGAATTAGAGGCAAATATTTCTCCTGGTTCGCAGGCATGTTCTCTGCTTTCATTATCGAATATGCAATGATCAGTATCTATCCGAAAAGCAATTTTCGTAAATACATGAAATGGATAGCTTCGATAAAATTAGTGTTGTTTCTTCTCCTGGAAATCTTTGCACTATATCTGTACACCATCGATGCCGATCCTCAAAAGGGATTACTACTTCCTACAGTGTATTCCTTTATTGGACTCGGTTTGACACTTGGATTTTTGTCTTTGATGTACCAGCGAAAAATTTCTGGTTCGTTCCGCTATTTCTGGATGAGTACTCTTGTGTTATTGCCAAACATTTTAATTCAGGGCTTGAAGATAAATCTGCACCCCTATTTTGACAGAAACGATTTCAGTCATCTTCTTTTGATCGTCTCAATGTTTTTCTATTTCAAAGCACTTCACGGAATCAATAAAGAACTGAATGGACGGTTAATCACGATCAATTAGGCTGATAAATCGGGATTCCAGAATAAACCTGTTCATTCGTTGAAGTAAAATCGGATAGACATTGAAGAAAATGCTGCAAAGGGTCAAGGTCCAAAAACTGTACATTTTATCTAAAATAAAATAATCTACCTGAACCGGAATAGTAAACAGAATAGTGAGTAGATGCGAAGTTTCAGACTGTTTGGTCTCTTCGTGTAAAATTCGAATGTAATCCCGTTTTCTTCCTTTCAGATAAACCCGCGGGTTGGCGTAACGCATAAAACTATTGGTTAAAATAACCTGAAAGATCGGCACGCCAAGATATCGAAAGAATTTTTCTGTTTCAAAACTGTTTTTTTGATAATAGTCTTTCCAGATCCTGTGAAATTTAAAGGTCTGAAAGTAAAAGAACCCCAACAACATTAAGACAAAACATTCCAAAAACGCAATTAGAATATTCGTATACGAATTCTGGTTCGATAAATTAAAGGCATGCAGTTGTAGTTCGATGAGTGATACCGCACTGAAAATAAGCGCGAGCAAAAGGATTTTTTGATGATTTTTTAGACTTTGAAACACCTTATTTCATTTTGAATTCTGCATCAGGACCTCACACATTTCAAGGATCTCGCGCTCCGTATTAAACGCATGCAAACAAATCCGGATGCGCTCTGAACCCTTGGGGACAGTAGGACTAAAAATGGGTTTGACAGCAAAATCTTGCTGTTGAAGTTTTTCCGCCAATGCCTTCGTTCGCTCAATGCTGCCCATCCGGACGATCTGGATTGGTGAACGGGCATCCGAACTCAGCAACTCATCTGAGGCCGTTCCACGAAACAATTGAATGTTTTGATGTAACTTTTGCTGAAGCTCTGTGATATGCATTGAGCAATTTCTCTGGATCCAACGGTAAGCCGACGGAGGTAACGCAGTAGTATAAATGAACGATCTGGCAAAATTAACGAGGTAGTTTTTCAATTCTTCAGAACCGAGAATGGCGGCTCCGTGAGCACCATAGGCTTTTCCAAACGTAACGATACGGGCGAAGATATCACTCTGGAGTTCCAATTCAACAGAACTACCTTTTCCCAAAACTCCGGCAGCATGTGCTTCATCGACGATAAAATAGGCATTAGATTGCTGACATATTTCGGCGATTTCTTTCAATGGAGCTAAATCTCCATCCATGGAATACAAACTTTCTACAGCCACATAGACCGTTCCTTCGGATAGTTGAATTTTTTTCTCGAGATCAGTAACCGAATTGTGTGCAAATGAGAAGGATTTGGCATTCGAAAGTTTTATTCCGTCGCGAACACTTGCATGTATCAACTGATCATAAATAATAGTATCACCCTTCTGTGGCACCGAACCAAAAAACCCAAGATTCGCATCATATCCGGAATTAAAAATCAACGCAGCCTCTGACTCAAAATGATCTGCAAGAAAGAGTTCGCAATCCAGGGCCTCTTTTGAAGTTCCAGAGATCAATCTGCTGCCCGTGCTTCCTGAATTGGTATCCAAAGAATCAAAAGGGATTCTGGCCAAACCGAGGTAATCGTTCGAAAAAAAATCTGACCCTCCATCAAAACAAGAAAGGGAACGCAAGGTTCCCTCTTCAGATCTTTCTTTTAACTTCCGGATCAGTTTCGCATCCATTGAGTTACGGAACAATTTTTATCTTTCTCGGTTCAAACCCTTCTGCCGTTGCTTTTTCCCTGGCAACTTTGAGTTCCTCAGCGCGACGGGCTTCTTCCTGCTTTCTGGCAATCAGTTTTTCATCGGGTTCTGTAATAGGTTTTTCACCATCGGCAAACGCATCCTTAGGAATCAATCCCAGAATTTCGAACATGTGCTTGTCCTCATTGAATTCAGGATTAGGTGTCGTTAAAAGTTTGTCTCCAGCGAAAATTGAACCTGCACCGGCCATAAAACAAAGCGCCTGAGCTTCCATACTCATTTTGGTTCTTCCTGCAGATAATCTTACCACTGACTGTGGAAACAAGATGCGTGTAGTTGCTACCATACGTATCATTTCCCATTGTTCGATCGGTTTCTGGTCTTCCAGAGGTGTTCCCTCTACCGCAACAAGTGCATTGATCGGAATGGATTCCGGCGGCGTTTCCATTTGCATGTAACTCATTAGTAAGCCAATGCGGTCTTCTACGGCCTCTCCCATCCCAATAATGCCTCCTGAACAAACCGTAATCCCTGCTTTTCTTGCATTCTCAATGGTATTCAGGCGATCGTCGTATTCACGTGTTGATATAATGTCTTTGTAAAAATCCCTCGAAGAATCCAGGTTGTGATTATAAGCGAACAATCCGGCTTTTTTCAGTCTAACCGCCTGTTCTTCGGTCAACATTCCCAGCGTACAGCACACTTCCATATCGAGGTCATTCACTGCTTGCACCATCTCCACCACCGAATCAAAATCCTTATTGTCACGTACTTCTCTCCAGGCAGCCCCCATACATAGTCTGGAAGAACCATTGGCCTTCGCATTTTTCGCCTGTTCAATCACAGAATCTACCGTCATTAGTTTATGTGCCTCCACGTCGGTGTGGTATCGCGCAGCCTGCGGACAATACCCGCAGTCTTCAGGACACCCACCCGTTTTGATACTAAGAAGGGAAGACATCTGAACTTCGCGCGGATTATGGTATTGCCTGTGAATAGTAGCGGCCTCGAAAACGAGTTCCAAAAGGGGTTTATTATAAAGTGCTAACAGACTGTCCTTGTCGCTGTACTGCGGATTGATCTTCATATCCATTTTGATTTGTACAAATATAGGTATTCGGTACTATTTCCTAAAACGATTATGCTTTGTGTATGAGGCATACGGCATAGGCCTTTACCGCCTTACGTTCGCCAAAAGAATCCACCTTTTCATGCGTGGTTGCCTTTATAGAAATCCGATCCTGACTTGTTTTTAGAATTCGGGCAATGATCTCCTGCATCTCAGGAATATGAGGATTGAGTTTTGGCTTTTCTAAAATCACGGTACAATCGATATTTACAACACTCCAATTGTCCTGTTCCAGGATACTCATCACTTCTTTAAGCAAGATCTTGGAATCAATGCCTTTGAACTTGGGATCCGTATCTGAAAAGTGGTAGCCAATGTCTCGTAAATTGGCTGCACCAAGGAGTGCGTCACTTATGGCGTGCAAGAGAACATCCGCATCCGAATGGCCCACTGCTCCGAGATCAGAGTCGATCTTTTTTCCACCAATGAACAATTCGTGGGTATCTGCCAAGCGGTGCACATCTACCCCAAATCCTACTCTGATGTCCATGTGAAATTATTCAGGTTTTGCGTCTGAACTCTCAGACAAAGATTCACCAAGCGTCATACGGAGCGTAAAACGCAAGGTATTCGCCAACGGACTTTGACGGCCATTCAAAGAGGCAAGATATGACATATCTACGCCAAACTTGTTGTATTTGAATCCTACTCCCAAGTTGAAATACTGTCTGTTCCCTTTGTTCTTGTTTTCATAAAAAACACCGCTGCGAATGGCAAGTACATTGTTGTACCAATATTCCAGTCCCAAGGCGAAATTGATTTCAGAAAGTTCCTCTTTCAATCTGGAATTTTTAACTATCTGAAAAGAACCGTCCGCATTTTGAACGTAATCTCCGGCCTCATCCGTGACAGGTGCACCAGGCGCATCGTAGAAGGATTGAACCATGCCTGCAATGACTCCTACATCCGGATTTCTTCCCGAGATCATTTGGTAATCACTGTCATAAAAATCATAATATGGCGGTGTAGGAACCAAAAGTCGCTGAATATCAAAAGACGCAGTCAAATGGTTGTATTTGTCAAACTTAGCTTTGAACGAATTCCCAATCTTCATATTGATCGGAATAAAATCTCTTGTTGCCAGTTCAGAATAAGCCACCTTGTTTCCTACATTGTTGATCGTCAATCCAAACGTATACACACCG
>JBEGVI010000110.1:0-13098 GCA_041178485.1 Bacteroidota bacterium
TATCGCTTTTTCATACATGGGTACTTCCTCCCCGAACCATACGACGTGGGGTCGCAACGGATAGCCATCCGGACAGAGATCAGACAATTTCAATTCCCACCCTTCGACAGGATAATAGGCCTTTTCTTGTCCGGGACCAGAACTTTTGGCAAAACGTATGTTTCCGTGCAAGTGCATCACGTTTGTTGACCCTGCGCGTTCATGAAGATCATCAATGTTCTGAGTGATTACCTGAACATCATAGTGATTCTCCAATTTTGCAATCAATGCGTGCGCCTCGTTGAAGGTACATTCCAGAATTTGTTTTCTTCGCTGGTTGTAGAAATCTTGCACCATAGCAGGATCTTTGCGCCAAGCTTCAGGCGTTGCCACGTCCTCAATACGGAACTTTTCCCAAAGACCATCGCTGTCCCGAAACGTCTGTATACCGCTCTCGGCGCTCATGCCTGCTCCGGAGAAGATCACGAGTTTTTTTCTGTTCATCTTTCGAAGATACGAATTTAGGAGTCCAATAATATTTCATCATTGATGTATTTTCAACAATTCAATTTTTTACATTTGTTAGCTAAATCAGTTTAAACTTTTTATTTGAAGTCATGAAGAAAATTTACTTAAGCATTCTTTTGGCAGGGAGCACTTTCATGGGTGTCAACGCGCAGTTGGCTCCTGGAACACCTGCTCCGGACTTTACCGCAACGGATCTGAACGGGGTTTCACACACCTTGTCTTCATATTTGGCGGCCGGAAAAACAGTGATCATTGATATCTCAGCTACATGGTGTGGGCCGTGCTGGAGTTATCACAGTTCTCACGCACTCGCTGAATTCTACAAAGCCTATGGACCAGAAGGTTCTGATGAGGTGATGGTGTTTTTCGTTGAGGGCGATAACGCAACTACTGTTGCAGATTTGAATGGTACAGGTGGCAATACCCAAGGAAACTGGGTAGAGGGAACGCCGTATCCAATTCTAAACAACGCAACGATTGCCGATGACTATGCAATCACGTACTTCCCTACTGTATACAGAATCTGTCCAGATGGTCTTGCTTATGAGATCGATCCTCTAACAGCGGTTCAGTTGAAGGCAAATGTTAATGCAAACTGCGGTACCTTGACCGGAGTAACCAATCACGCTGAGATCGAAGGATCAGAGGTAGCGATGTGTTCTTCAGATGCTGTTGCTACTGCAACTTTGGCAAACTTTGGAACCAATGCAATTACTTCTGCAACAGTTCTTTTGAAGGAAAATGGAACAACCGTAAACACAGCTAACTACACTGGAAACATTACCCAGTTTAATACTGCTACGGTTACTTTCCCTTCCGGAACGTACAATATGACTTCCAACTACACAGTAGAATTGACTAACGTGAATAGCGGTGCACCTTTCAATTCAGCGTATGCTATGGCTGACATGTCTGTAGTATCAGCAGAATTGGTGAATAATACAGTTGAAGTTCGTGTATACACTGACAACTATCCGGCTGAAACAACTTGGGAAATCAGAAATTCAGCCACAAATGCTGTGGTTGCAAGTGGTGGTCCTTACCAGGGCAATGGAACCAGTGCAGGTGGTGCAGATGCGTTAAAAACAAAAGTTCACACTGTATCTCTTCCTGCAGGTTCTAACTGCTACAAAGTGATCATGGACGACAGTTACGGAGATGGATTTGGTTACGGAACAAACCCAGCCGGTCAATACGGTATGGAAATTTTCTCAAACGGAACATCTGTATTGAACCTTGATCTTGGCAATTTCGGAAGCACATTCACAAGAGATGCTGCAATGAAAACGGATGCTTCTTCATCTGTATTCGAATTGAATACCGATGCATTGAATGTATATCCGAACCCGGCATCTGATGAATTGTTTGTACAATTTGAGGCGCTTGCATCAGAGTACACAATTTCAATCAGCGATCTTCAGGGACGAATGATCTACTCTTCAAACCTTAACGGTGTGAGTGGAACTCAAAATGTTTCTGTTCCTGTAAAAGAATTCTCTAAAGGAAGCTACATTGTAAATGTTACTTCAATGGGTGTTACCAGAAGTCAACATGTGGTAATCAAATAAGACGACATCTTATCAAATACCTTAAAAGGTCCTGTTTCGGCAGGGCCTTTTTTTATATCTGCATGTATTGCCCGCAAATTGGCGGAGTTTTTATAAATTTGGCGGTTTCTTAAGCAATTTATGGCCAAGATCAGAAAACAGGATGCACTGGATTACCATTCCTCGGGAAAACCGGGAAAGATTGAAGTAATTCCAACTAAACCGTATTCTTCGCAAAGAGACCTTTCTCTGGCATATTCTCCTGGCGTAGCTGAGCCATGTCTGAAGATCGCAGAAAATCCGGATGATGCCTACAAATATACAAGCAAAGCCAACCTCGTTGCTGTAATATCCAACGGAACTGCTGTACTTGGATTGGGGGATATTGGACCTCTTGCGTCCAAGCCGGTTATGGAGGGAAAGGGATTGCTGTTCAAAATATTTGCAGACATCGATGTGTTTGACATTGAAGTGGATGCTGCAGATCCTGAAAAATTTATTCAGACAGTCAAGGCCATCGCGCCCACATTTGGCGGCATCAATCTTGAAGACATTAAAGCTCCGGAAGCGTTTGAAATCGAGAGAAGACTCAAAGAAGAGCTGGATATTCCCATCATGCACGACGACCAGCATGGCACAGCCATCATTTCTTCAGCCGCTCTTTTGAACGCCCTTGAACTTGCCGGCAAAAAGATAGAAAGGGTGAAAATTGTTGTTTCAGGTGCCGGAGCTTCCGCTCTCTCGTGTGCTAGCTTGTATGTTGCCTTGGGAGCAAAGCCTGAAAATATTTTTATGTTTGATTCCAAAGGCTTGATCTGGCAGGGGAGAGAGGATCTGGATGACATGAAGAAATTATTCTCAAGCCACAAAAAACCGGTAGATTTCGCAGATGCATTTACCAACGCGGATGTTTTTCTTGGACTATCGCGTGGAGGACTCGTCAAGAAAGAGATGATTTCAGCCATGGCAAAAGATCCTATTGTGTTTGCTTTGGCAAATCCGGAGCCTGAGATTTCATACAAAGATGCTACCTCCGTGAGACAGGATATCATCATGGCCACCGGCCGGTCAGATCATCCCAATCAAGTGAACAATGTTCTTGGATTTCCTTTTATTTTCCGAGGCGCACTGGATGTGCGTGCCACGACGATCAATGAGGAGATGAAGTTAGCCGCTGTGAAGGCTATTGCTTCCTTGGCCAAGGAAACTATTCCCGAAGAGGTAGTAGAAGCATATGGCGAAAAAAGTATCATTTTCGGGAGGGAACAGATCATTCCAAAACCATTGGACCCGAGATTGATCTACTACGTAGCTCCTGCGGTTGCCAAAGCAGCAATGGAATCCGGTGTCGCAAAGAACCCTATTTCGGATTGGGATGCCTATGAAACTCAATTGAAGAACCGTTTGGGCATCGACAATAAACTTGTGCGGAATTTAACGGAAAAGGCACAAAGCAACCCTAAGCGTGTCGTTTTTGCTGAGGCGGACAACATTAAGATCCTAAAGGCTGCACAAACAGCATACGAAGAAGGAGTAGCCTATCCAATCTTGCTGGGTAAAAGAAAAAGAATTGAAGAACTCATCGAAGAATACAGCATCGAATTGCATGATGTTCCAATCATAGATCCAAAATCAGAGGAGGAAGAGGCCAGAAGAATTCAGTACGGAAAAGCGTTCTTTGAACACAGAAAAAGAAAGGGTTTTACGGAGTTCGAATCCATTCAGATCATGCGTGAGCGAAACCATTTTGGAGCCATGATGGTGGAACAAGGTGATGCCGACGCAATGATAACAGGGCTTACCAGAAGTTACCGCAACAGTATTCGACCAGTATTGCAGACGATTGGTTTAGAAAAGGATGTGCATACGGTAGCCGGAATGTATATCCTCGTAACGAAAAAAGGCCCCATTTTCCTAGCGGACACAACGATCAATATCAATTTGAACGCAGAACAAATTGCTGAAATAACGGCCAACGTGGCCAAAACAATCCGTAAGTTCAAAATTACTCCAAGAATTGCCTTGTTGAGTTACAGCAATTTCGGTTCTTCCATTGGTCCGGATGCTGAAAAAATGGCGAGGGCTGCAGAGATTTTACATGAAAAACACCCTTCTCTCGTAGTCGATGGTGAAGTGCAGGCAAATTTTGCTTTGGACAATGAATTGCTTCTTGAGAAATTTCCTTTTTCACACCTGGCAAATAAACAGGTAAACACATTGATCTTCCCGAATCTTGCTTCCGGGAATATTGCCTATAAACTGCTCCAGCAAATGGTCGAGGGAGACGCCATCGGGCCGGTATTGGTGGGATTGAAAAAATCTGTACACGTCTTGCAACTCGGATCTTCTGTTCGAGAAATCATAAACATGGTTAAGGTGGCTGTTATTGATGCTCAAAACAAATAAGTATGATCGGACATTTGAATGGTAGGCTGGTAGAAAAACATCCGACAGAGGTCATCATTGAATGCGCCGGAGTGGGATACGAAGTCAAAATTTCTTTAAATACGTTCAGCGCTTTGAGCTCGGATGAATCCGTTAAGTTGCTTACCCGTCTGATCGTTCGAGAGGATGCGCACATCTTGTACGGTTTTGCAACCCGCGAGGAGCGAGAAATGTTTGGGCATCTCATTTCAGTTTCGGGAATTGGACCCAATACGGCCATGCTTATGCTTTCTTCACTTACACCCGAAGACATTGCAACAGCGATTCAGTATGAGGATGTGCGGACCATACAAGCGATCAAAGGAATTGGTGCCAAAACCGCACAGAGGGTCATCATTGATCTGAAAGATAAAATGTTAAAATTCATCTCTACATCTCAAAATATGTTCAGCTCGAACAATACGCAGCGGCTTGATGCGTTAATTGCCTTGGTTTCGCTCGGTTTTGACAAAAAGGCAGCTGAAAAAGCCCTGGATAAAATTGCCACAGGTGAGGAGACTGTTGAACAATTGATTAAAGAAGCACTTCGGATACTATAATTTTTTGAAGCAAAAGACAGCACATATCATTCGTTTGGTTCATTTCCTGTGGACATTAGCCGTTTTTGTGTTTTTAAGTACAGATTCATTCGCTCAGGATACACTGCTGTACCCGATTGAGAATTACACGGATCCCACGCTGACTGAACCACAGAGCTTTGACCTCGGAGATCCCTCCTCTGTAAAACAGACCATTGTGTACGACCCTGTCACAGGAACCTATGTTTTTAAGGAAACAATTGGTGAGGGACTGGATTATAGAAATCCATCCATGATGACCTTGGAGGAATATCTGGAGTATGAACGAAAGAAGAGCCAGGGCCAGAACTGGAAAGACCGGATAGATGAGCAGACAGCTCAAAGTCAACCGATGGAATTTCCGATAAAAATCGGCAGCAAGGCCTTTGAGAATTTTTTTGGCTCCGACCAGATCACTATCCGTCCCCAGGGATCTGTTGAACTTTCCTTTGGGGTGAATTCTTCGCGTTACGACAATCCAATCCTTCCTGTGCGTCAGAGGAAAATCACGCGTTTTGATTTCCAACAACAGATACAATTGAATCTCGTAGGCCAAATTGGAACAAAACTTAAGGTAGGTACGAGTTACAACACACAAGCGGCATTTGATTTCGATAATATTTCGAAGCTCGAGTATACAGGCGACGAAGATCAGATCATGCAAAAGATCGAATTGGGAAATGTGGCGATGCAGTTGCCGACTTCCCTCATTCAGGGATCTCAGACCTTGTTTGGTGCTAAAACACAGCTGAAGTTTGGCCGTGCCACCGTGGATCTAATCGCTGCATCCTCCAAAGGGAAGCGTCAGGAAATCAATATTTCAGGAAAAGCTCAAGTTCAGAAGTTTGAACTATCGGCCGATAATTACGAACAAAACCGACATTATTTCGTGAACCTGTATCACAGAGACCATTATGATGAGGCCATGTCTACGGTACCGATCGTAAGTTCCTCCGCATACATTACCCGTATGGAGGTGTGGCTCACCAATAGGACAAACAGTACAGAAAACACCCGAAATATTATTGCCTTTTCGGACCTTGGAGAGTCAAAACCAGAAAACTGTCAGGGAAATCCGGGTGGTTTTTCTCCAAATGAAATGCCCGACAATGACCACAATGGTTTGTACGCATGGGCAGCCAATCAACCCCTGGTAAGGGGGTTCTCGAATGCGGTTACGGGCTTGACAAATCAAGTTACCTCACCCGGACCATTTGAGCAGGCCGTACATTACGAAAAAGTAGAAAACGCCCGGAAACTGACGGAGCAGGAATACACTTACAATGCTTTATTAGGCTACATTTCTCTCAATCTTCCTTTGAATAACGATGAGGTATTGGCGGTTGCGTATGAATATACCTACAGAGGAGAAACGTACCAGGTGGGGGAATTTTCAACGGACGGTGTTTCTGGGCAGCAGGCACTTGTACTGAAATTATTGAAGCCAACTATCACCAATCCTAAGAATAAGGTCTGGGACCTGATGATGAAAAACGTCTATTCCATTGGAGCATATCAGGTGGATCAGACAGGGTTCAGAATAGATCTTCTCTACAACAACCCCGAAACCTCGCTTCTGGTTCCCTTCTTTCCATTGGAAGGGGTGGATGATAAGCAGCTTGTGACGCTTCTTGATATGGACAAACTCAACCAGGTGAGTCAACCGTTTTCAGATGGGGTCTTTGATTATGTTCCGATCAATTATTCAGGAAACAGAGCTGAGAACGGTGGAACCATCAATACGCGAAACGGAAGGATCTATTTTTCTACTGTAGAGCCATTTGGCAAAACTTTGGAGAAAAAATTACTCGATGCCGGCATCTCACCGGTGGTGGTGAATCAGGTGTCGTTTAAGGAGTTGTACGATTCCACAAAAACAGCCGCACAGCAAATCCCTGCTAAAAATCGCTTTAGCTTCCGTGGTGAATACCAGTCGTCAATCAGTTCAGACATTCCGTTAAATGCGCTCAATGTGCCTGAAGGCGCAGTAACCGTAACAGCGGGAGGGATTAAACTTGTGGAGGGTACCGATTACACCGTCGATTACAACCTTGGTAGAGTCAAGATCCTGAATACCGGGATCCTTGAGTCGAACACCCCGATCAAGATCTCAATTGAAAGCAATTCGGTGTTCGGTTTCCAGGCGAGGTCCTTGGTGGGGGCACATTACAATTACCGCTTCAGCGACAAGTTCAATATTGGTGGTACCTGGATGCGGATGATGGAACGTCCGGTAACACAAAAAGTAGATATTGGAAGTGAACCGTTTAAAAACAATATTATCGGATTGGACCTTGCCTATCGAACGGAAGTTCCTTTTCTCACAAAGCTTGTGGATTTTCTTCCTGTAATTTCTACAAATCAAAAGTCTACGTTCTCCTTCAGTGGTGAATTCGCACACCTGATACCCGGACAGCCACGCGCCATCAATAAAGACGGAACGTCCTACATTGATGATTTTGAAGGTGCGCAAAGTACCATCGACTTGCGGTCTGTAACGGCCTGGAGACTGGCATCTGTTCCACAGGGCCAGCCCGATCTTTTTCCGGAAGCAACGGCATTGAATCTTTCGGCAGGGTATAAAAGATCCAAAACGTGCTGGTATTTGATCGATCCGTTATTCTACCAAAGCAATTCTCTTACTCCTCAACACATCAAGAACAATCCTCAGATGCTGTCAGACAGCCGGATGAGGTTGGTAAACCAGACGGACGTTTTCCCGAATTTACAGCAGCAATACGGTTCGGTTCCTAACATTCCGATCCTTGAACTGGCCTACTATCCCAAGGAACGTGGGATGTATAATTATGACACAACCAACACAGTAAATCCGGATGGTACATGGGTCAACCCCGAAAACAGATGGGGTGGCATCATGCGTGCGCTGTCGACCAATGATTTTGAGCAGACGAATATCGAATTCATTCAGTTTTGGGTTCTCGATCCTTTCAATGACGATGCAGAAAATGTGAATCCTGCTGCTCAGCATTCAGGCGGCGATCTGTATTTCAACCTTGGAAACATCTCAGAAGATGCCATTCCGGATTCAAGAAAGAGTTTCGAAAACGGCTTGCCCGCGACAGGTTCGAGCATTAATGACGACCTCGACACAACACTTTGGGCCAGAGTTTCTACCCAGCAGGTGGTGGTGAATGCCTTTGATACAGACCCCGCCTCAAGGTTGAATCAGGACGTGGGAATTGACGGTTGGAACGATACACAGGAACGCAATGCCTTTCAAAATTATGTCAATTGGGTAAACAACAATCCAACGCTCGATGCGGCAACTAAGGCACGGATGATCTCTGACCCCTCCAGTGACGATTACAATTTCTACCGGGATGAACTTTATGACAATCAGGAGCTGAACATTCTGGAGCGGTACAAAAAGTACAATGGCATGGAGGGAAATTCTCCCACAACTGAGATGTCCGATACCGCCAATGCCGAGGGCTATCCTACCCAGGCGACGAACATGCCGGACTTGGAGGATATCAATCAGGACAATAACCTTTCACAGACAGAAGCATATTTTCAATATAAGGTCAGCGTTCGGCCGGGAGATATGCAGGTGGGCAAAAATTACATTACCAATGTCCAGCTATACCAGAATGGTACAAAAACGGAGCGTTGGTACCAGTTTAAAATTCCAATTCGCGACTTTGAACGTAAGGTAAATGGCATCATTGATTTCAGGTCGATACGCTTTATGCGCATGTTCCTTAAAAATTTCGACGAAGAAGTTGTTTTGCGTTTTGCGCGACTGGAACTTATCAGGGGGGAATGGCGTCGTTACCTTGAAGACCTCACACAGCCGGGTGAGAGTATACAGACAGATCCCAACCTTACTTCCTTCAATATTGGCGCAGTGAATGTGGAGGAGAACGACCAGAGGAGCCCCGTCAAATATGAGATCCCACCCGGAATCGTACGTGAGATCGACCCTTCTCAAACGTACCAGCGTCAGCTGAATGAGCAATCCTTGGTTCTGGATGTGTGCAACCTTCAAGATGGCGATGCAAGGGCGGCATACAAGAATGTACAGTTTGACGTTCGGACATACAAGAAAATGAAAATGTTCGTTCATGCCGAAGAGGTGCTCTCTACATTGCCGCTGAAAGATGAGGATCTGACACTTTTTGTACGTCTGGGGACAGATTTCGTAGACAACTACTATGAGTACGAGTTGCCACTTTATGAAACGCAATGGGGGTCTACGCTTCCCGAGGACATCTGGCCCGTAGCCAATAACGTAGAAATTGTTTTCGATGACCTTCTGAACCTCAAGACCAAACGAAATGCACTCATCGAGGGCGGAAGCACCAGTGTCTCCTATGTCATAGAATACACGGATTCAGACCCGGCAAATTCGAAGAGAAGGATCAAAGTTAAGGGAAGTCCGAACTTGCAGGGCCTACGAACCATCATGGTGGGTGTGCGTAATCCGGGCACGAATACAAATACTACCTGGCCGGATGACGGCTTGGCGAAGTGCGCAATTGTTTGGATTAATGAATTGCGACTTACAGATTTTGTCAGTGAGGGAGGTTCTGCCGCTGTTGCCCAAATGCAGGTGCAGCTTGCAGATTTTGCGAATGTGTCCATGTCCGGAAACTATTCCGGTATCAACTGGGGTAGTGTGGAGAGTCGCGTACAGGACCGGCAGCGAAACGAGCGTATTGGTGTTGATATGAATTCGACCATGCAGTTAGGTCAGTTCTTCGGAAAGCGGGCGGGCGTATCTCTTCCATTTTTCTATGGGTATTCATTGGGGATTATCAATCCGGAGTTCGATCCATACAGCCCTGATGTCCGTCTGTCAGATTACGATGCTGCCACCAGAAAGGAAAAATCTCGTGACGGGCAGGACTTTACAGAGCGCAAGTCGTTTAATTTCACCAATGTCCGCAAAGAATTAAAAGCAGGTGCAAAACCACATTTCTGGAGAATAGCAAACTGGTCTACCAACTATGCGTACTCCGAGAATATGCGTCGTGATTTCAATACAAATTATGACCGTACCAAAACATGGAACGGTTCCTTGAATTACAACTATTCTTTTACAGCAAAACCTTTTGAGCCATTCAAAAATGCCAAATTCGCACAAAAGTCAAAATGGTTGGCCATTGTGAAGGATATGAACCTATTTTTTACGCCCAAAAACATATCCTTCTCCAACGATCTTCTACGCTCATACAACGAACGCCAGGTGCGGAATAATCTCGTTCCGGATTACGAATTTGCTCCCGTTTACGTAAAACGTTTTGGTTGGAACAGAAATTTTTCCCTGGGGTACGACCTCACCAAGAATCTTAAAGCAACTTTCTCTTCTGCCAACCGCTCTATTTTTGAGGAAGCGGATGGCCGGGTAGACCGGAAAAATGATCCATTGAGCTATCAGATTTTCATGGATTCCATTCGTTCTCAACTGTCGACATTCGGCAAAACAATGGACTATTCTCATAATTACAGCATCAATTATACCTTGCCATTGGACAAGTTACCGTTGACAGATTGGGTTACAGCCAATTTCAAATACGGCGGTTCATACAACTGGCAGCGCGCTCCGCTCGGACAATCAGAGTTCGGGAATACCATTCAGAACAATCGCACGGTCAACATGACTGCCCAGGCCAACTTTACAAATCTTTACAACAAGATACCGTATCTTAAAAAGGTCAATGCGGATGGAAAGGGCGGCCGCGGAATGGTTGGCAGTAAAGATGTCGGTGGCCGTGTTACCGGAGCACAAAACAATGCAAATCAACCTCAAAAGAAAGATGAATTGAAGCCACCCAAGCCCATTGAAGAGATGACTGCCAAGGAGAAGCGCAAATGGGAACGAGAAAAGAAGCGCAAGGAACGAAAGGATAAACGTGAAGAAGCCTTCAAGAAAAGAGGCAACAAGGTACATCCTGTGGCTGGTTTCTTCGCCCGATTGTTGATGACTTTGAGAAATGTATCCGGCACCTATGCACTGACCGATGGAACCATGCTTCCGGGATACAACCAAGAGGCAGGTTTGTTGGGACTCAATACGTTTGATCCGACACTTGGAGCCTTTGCCTTTGGCCAGCAACGCTATGATCTTTGGGGAAGAGAAACGGGGTATAACATAGCATCATCCGCTTCGACGAGTGGCTGGTTGGTTCAGAATCAAGACCTGAACAGGCAATACACGATGACGCATTCACAGAACCTGAATTTGCGTGCATCTCTTGAACCACTGAAAGACATGACGATAGAATTGACGGCGACACGTACGTTTGGCAATAATTCAAATGAGTTTTATAGATGGAACGAAGCAACACAGCAGTATGAAAGTCAGAGCCGTGTGGAAACCGGTACACTGACGTATACCAATGTTACTATAGGTTCTGCTTTTGAACTGTTAGGAAGAGATTTCACCTCAGAAACCTTCTCAAACATGCGTGATATCCGTCAGGAAGTTTCTGCCTTACTCGGACAGCAAAATGGAAATTCAAATCCGCTTTCCTCCGGATATTACAGTGGGTACAGCGGTACACAACAGGAAGTCGTTATGGGCGCATTCTTGTCTGCATATTCTAAAAAGTCGGTCACCGAGTCAAACATCAACCCGATTAAAAATGCACCCTTGCCAAACTGGTCTGTAAACTACAACGGACTTACGAAATTTGAATTCGCTAAAAAATACGTGAAGAACTTCGTCATTCGTCACGCGTACAGTTCTACGGTCAGTGTGAGCGGTCTTCAAACCAACCTCAATGCAAGTTTCGATGCCAACGGAGATGCAACAGCGCTTGACATCAACAACAATTTCATCGCCGCGAGACAAATCCAGAATGTTACTTTAACAGAACGTTTCTCCCCGCTCCTTGGATTCGACGCTACCTGGAACATTAAAGGACAAGGACTTATCACAAAATTTGAATATAAGAAAGACCGCAGCTCCACATTGTCACTCAATAATAACCAGATCACAGAGGTGCTCGGGAATGAATGGGTAATCGGTTCCGGATACAAGTTTGAGAAGGTCAAGCTTCCGTTCGAAAAAATTCCGGCGAGCGCGCTAAACCTTCGGTTCGATTTCTCCTTCAGGGACAACCTGACGGTGATACGTAAAGTGGTCGAAAACACAAATCAGGCAACTGCCGGACAGCGGGTGGTATCGATTAAGTCCTCTGCGGATTACAATGTTACGCAAAACCTGACCGTGCAATTGTATTACGATCAGGTGATCAATACACCAAAGATCCAGACCTCATTCCCTACTGGAAACATGAGTACAGGTATCCGTTTGCGATTCAACCTTGCTGGGGTGCAGTAATGAATATCAGAGAAGCCATACCGGGAGATGAGACAGCGATCATGTCGCTCATTCATGAACTGGCGGTGTACGAAAAAGCTCCAGAGCAAGTGGTGAATACTTCCGGAGATTTGCGAACCCATTTGTTTGAAGAAAAGATCTGCTCAGCACTCGTGGTTGAACATGAAAATGCGATCGTTGGTTTTGCTTTGTATTTTACCAATTACTCAACCTGGAAGGGCAAATGTTTATACCTGGAAGATTTTTACATTTTGCCTGAATTTCGCCGAACCGGTATAGGATCAGTCCTGTTTGACCGCGTTGTGGAAATAGCCAAGGCACGCGGCGTAAAACGTATGGACTGGCAGGTTCTTGAATGGAATGAGCCGGCTTTATCCTTTTACAGGAAGAAAAATGCAGTTCTGGATCCGGAGTGGATCAACGGAAGATTGTTCTTCTGACACCGCACTCACATTCGTTTACTTATTTTTGTTGCCAAATTGAATCAAATGAAAGTTTTCAAGTTTGGTGGAGCCTCTGTGAAAGACGCATCTGCTGTTCGGAATGTATCGGCCATCCTCTCCATGTTTGAAGGAGAAAAACTTACGGTGGTTGTTTCGGCAATGGGTAAAACCACGAACAAACTTGAAGAGATAGTCATTGCTTCTCAGCAGGCTGACCGAAAGATGTTCGTTGCTTTAGTGGATGAATTGTATGCATTCCACATGCATATTCTCGGTGACCTTTTTCAAGA
>JBEGVI010000111.1:0-9345 GCA_041178485.1 Bacteroidota bacterium
AACAAATATTCAAAATATCTTTAAGCAAACAGAGGAGGCACAACCACACTTGTTAATCATCGATTCTATTCAAACTCTGTATTCCAGTCAGATCGAAAGTTCTCCGGGAAGCATTTCTCAGGTACGAGAATGCACCGCACAACTTTTGCGCTATGCCAAGCAAACCGGTGTTCCGGTGTTTCTCATCGGACACATCACTAAGGAGGGTTCGCTTGCCGGGCCCAAGGTGCTTGAGCACATGGTGGATGCCGTGCTTCAGTTTGAAGGTGACCGAAACCATGTGTACCGGCTATTACGAACGATTAAAAACCGATTCGGCTCAACGAATGAACTCGGGATCTATGAGATGCAAGGCAGCGGACTTAGAAGAGTTGAAAATCCCTCAGAAATTCTTATCACCAATACAGACAGCACTCTAAGCGGAATATCCATCGCTGCCACGCTTGAGGGCATGCGGCCTATGCTCATTGAAGTACAGGCACTGGTCAGCACGGCAGCCTATGGAACACCTCAGCGTTCTTCAACAGGTTTCGACAGCAAAAGACTCAACATGCTGTTAGCTGTGATGGAAAAACGCTGCGGATTCAAACTTGGAGCGAAAGATGTGTTTTTGAACATCGCAGGTGGTATTAAAGTGGACGATCCCGCCATAGACCTGGCAGTGGTTGCCGCAGTGCTGTCATCCAACGCTGACCTGCCCATTGATAAACGCATTGCCTTGTCTGCCGAGGTGGGGCTTTCCGGCGAGGTAAGGCCAGTCAACCGCATCGATCAGCGTATCGCTGAAGCCGAAAAATTAGGTTTTGAAAAAATCATTATATCAAAATACACTAAAGGAATCGAACAGAAAAACTTCAAGATTGAGCTAATTAAATGTGGTAAGATCGAAGAAGTGCTGCGCGCTCTTTTTGCTTAGTGCCTACAGAAAATAGATGCACCCTGCACAAAACACCAGAGCATCGGTATAAACATCTGTGCGAAAGCGGCTATTCAAAAGGGGGAAACACATCAGTAACGACGCAAGCGCAGAAAAGAAAATCCAGGGTGTGTTTTCACTCAGCAAATATTGAACAGCACCAAAACCAAGAACCAGGAAAATTCCCAGCAATGTAGCTGTTTTTTTTCCTGTCACCTGTGGCAATGTGCAGAGATGAACAGGATCTGTATGAAGATCAAAAATGTCTGAAGGGATTGTAAGTGCATAGAACAGCAAAAGAAAACTAAACGTTTCTATCAAGGGAAGGGAGGCATTCCCCCGAACCAGCCATAGCGGCAAAATCAACACAAAAAACATCCAATTTACGCTTATAAAGAGCGCTTTTACCCCTGAAACATCTCTTAGATTCCAACTCCTTCCGGGGATACCGATGTAAAAGAACAATCCTGTAAAAAACACACCCATGAAGGCTGTTTGCAGCAAGTCCAACTTTAACAACAGGCCCATTATTAGTGTAAAAGATCCCAACACGAAAATCAACCGTGTTTTAAACTTGATGGAAAATTTCTCCGAACACACAAAATAATAGATGGCCGTTCCAATACCTGAAAGTACGGGAACAAGAAAGACGTGTTCCCCGAGAAGGTGAAACAACCACCCCGTTGATAGCATCCATGCGCCGGTTCCGTTGATTGCTGCCTGTACAATCTGATTTCTCAAATCTTCGCTTTTACACAATTTCCCTCAGCACACGATCTACAGCGATATTCGTGATGCATTCACAGGACCGCCCCTTTTTGCAGGTCGGACAGTCAGGATTATTTACTAGAATTGATACGTTCTTCCCAAGTGCCTGCCATCTTCCCGGATGTATTGGGCGTTTCGGAGAGTACAATCCGACAGCTTTTATGCCTGTAAACCCTGCAATGTGCAAAGGTCCGGTCGAACAAGCCACAAGTACATCCACCTTTGAGATAAACCAGATCAATTCCCGCAGCGTCAGTTTACCCGTTGCATCAACAATGTGTTCATTGGAAGGCAAATGCTTCCTGAAAAGATCGCCCTCTGCGGATGTTCCTGTAAAGAACACTGTAAAACCGTGTTCAACGAGGCGCTCAGCGAGTTCAATGTATGATGCGATCGGCCATTCCAGCGCACTGCCCTGTGATTTGGGATGAAGAACAACATTTTTACTCTTTTTCGATAAAAGGACTTGAAGTTCAGAAGGCAGCTCTGTCTTCACAACCTTAAACGCTTGCAAACTTTCCACCATTTCATTCAAAGAAGGAATTTGCTTCAATCCAAGCGGTCTAAGCAATTCAAAATTCAATTGTGCCTCGTGAAGATCCGAGTTCTTCCTTGAAAAGCCAACACGGTGGTTGCAGCTCAACAAATGAAACCCTCGATGGGACGTGCCCACGCGCATTGGAATCTTTGCTTTTTTGGCCAGCGAAGCAATTTCCTTGTTCGGAAAAACATGTATGATCGCATCTGCCTCAAGTTCAGTAAAACATGCGGTTTTTTCTGCCGTGGGTAATGCAGAAATCTCCTCCCAATCAAGAAATCGATCGATTACGGAAAAACATTCCACCACCGGCCGGGTATACGCTTTACCGAGATAAATTAATTCGGCGTCTTTAAAATGATCTTTAAGCCACACGCACATTGGCAGCGTGAGTATAACGTCGCCGATGCTGTCTGTTCTTGATATGATGATTCGTTTTGCGCTCATTGTTGCCGTTGCAAGTTCAGCAGTTTGATGTATTTTCGATACGTAGCGTAGGCACTGAGACGCGATATCGTGAACCCGGTGGTGCCGTCAAGGATGCCCAATTTGAGAAAGAAGCTTTTAAAGAACTGCGCAACCACTTTGACCACTATCTTCAAATAATTGGACCTCCCACCTCGCTGAAATAATTCCTTTGCGGCGATATCGCCAAAATATTCAATCTGCTTCAAGTGATCTTCTCTGGTGTAGTAGGAATAGTGCAACAGATCCCCTTTCAGAAAACCTGTTTCTTCTTTATTGTTCATGTCCAGACGGTCATGCGGATTGACTCCCTGCCAGCGCGCGTGGTTCCTGTTTACCAGTCGAACCTTCGTGTCAGGATACCAACCGCAGTAACGTACCCAATGGCCACAATAGTTTGTCAAACGGTTCAATCGGTATCCCAGAAACTGCGGATCACGTTTGATCTGCAGAATACTTTGTTTGAGTTCATCTGTTAGCGCCTCATCCGCGTCAAGGGACAAGATCCATTCGTTGGATGCCTGATCGATCGCATAGTTCTTTTGCTGGATATGACCCTCAAATGGGTTTTGAATGAAGCGCACATTGAACTCATTGCAAATGGCCTGGGTAAGATCTTTCGAGAAAGAATCTACCACGATAATCTCGTCAGCAATGTCCTTCACCGTATCCAGACAGCGACGAATGTTTCTTTCCTCATTAAAAGTGATGATGACTACAGACAGCTGCATTTCCATAAACGGTTATTTGATCCGTATTTGCTGCCCGACGCGAAGTTTATTGATGTTGAGTCCGGGATTCAATCTTGAAAGTTGAGTCTGCGTCAGTCCGTGTCGATCCGCAATACGGGCGAAGGTGTCTCCGGAGCGCACGGAGTAATACTTTTTAACCGGCTCGGGGGGTGTTACTTTTTCTTCCACTACCGGTTTGGGATCGCCCACTTTTACCTTTAGGCGTTGACCTACATAAATATTACTTGTCCTCAGCGCATTCCACTCCATAATTTGTTGCGTTGTCACTTTATATTTCGTGGCAATCGAGGCCATGGTTTCTCCGGATTTCACCTTGTGATAAACAGAACTCTCCACGCTTGGTGGCAATGTTACTCCAAGAGAATCTGTAGACGTAAGTGTATCCAGAACGACCGGTTGAGGCACAATAGGTTTCGTCGGTGTTTGTGCAGTGCCGGAGTACAGCTTCCTTTCCATTTGAAAAAGGCTGTCCTCCAAACTTACCATAAGGCCAATCTTTTCGAGGGGGCCGGTAATACATTGACTCGGCGTCGTTTTAGGAATATACGTTGTCTTATAAACAGGATTAAGCGCTTTAATCTCTTCGATGGGCCAATTGACAAGTTTTGAAATGGTAGCCATATGTACCCCGCCTGACAGGCACATCGTGTCTAGTTGTGCGTAGTGCGTCTTGGGTTCCAGGGGGAGAATGTTGTGCTCTGCGTGATACGTGAGCATATATGCCGCGGCGATAAAATTAGGAACATACGCCTGTGTTTCCGCCGGCAAGAAAGGACGAACTTCCCAATAGGTTGTTTTGTTTCCTGATCGACGAATGGCATGGTTTACATTTCCCGGCCCGGCATTGTAAGCTGCAAGTGCGAGGTTCCATTCTCCATAGATGCCATACAATTGTTTCAGATATCGGCAGGCTGCATCCGTGGCAAGGGCAGGGTCCATTCGCTCATCGATGTAAGAATTTTCCTTTAAGCCAAAATATAAGCCCGTCCGGTACATAAATTGCCACAATCCCAAAGCTCCAGCACGCGATTTTACCTGAGGTCTCAGACCACTTTCAATGACCGGCAGATACTTTAGTTCAAGGGGAAGTCCATACTCAGCTAATTTCTCTTCAAACAGATCAAAGTACAAGTTTGAACGGCCTAGAATTATCCCAGTGAAACTTCTCCGGCTTCTCACAAAATATTTTATCGTCGATAAAGTAACCTGATTACAGTCAAATTTAAAAGGCGTAGTCTCGTTTAATTTACGGAGGTGTTCGCAATATTGTTCATCTGTAAACTCAGGAACCTGGTTTGTTTCATAATTGAGCATGCGAACGATGGAATCATATTCATTCCGGGCCGTATATTCTGCCAGGAAAAGTTTTAAACTTTGCTCAACCGTGTTGATAAAGGGATCTTTGTGAAGCGTATCCGAGGGCCTAATCAGGTGTGGCGACTTCTGACCAAAGAGTGGCGCTGTGCAAATGAGAAGAATCAGAAAAATAAAGAACTTCATGCATTGCCGGAATTATTTACCAAAATAGAAGAGAGAGCAAAAAGTTCTTTCTCCGCAAAAAGTTTTCCCATAAGCTGAATCCCGAACGGCAAACCATTCGAATGTCTCCCCAATGGAAGGGAAATTGCAGGATGGCCGGTAAGATTTGCGTGCACGGTAAAAATATCCTGCAAATACATCTGGATTGGATCCTTTACAGAATTCTGCTCAAACGCGGTTGTAGGGGTTGATGGTGTAAGGATTATATCAAAGTCAGAAAGTATTTCTTCAGTTCGGTTTCGCAAAAGCCTTCTTACCTTCTGTGCTTTTGTATAATACGCATCATAGTACCCATGAGAAAGCACAAAGGTTCCTGCCATGATCCGACGTTTTACCTCCGGACCAAAACCATGGGACCGTGATTTTTTGTATGTATCCTCAACACCTTTAGCATCCGTATACCTATATCCAAAATGAACTCCGTCAAAACGAGACAGGTTGGAAGACGCTTCCGCTGTGGTGAGCACGTAATACGTCGGCACCATCTGTTTGAGGTATGGAAAAGAAACCGTTTCAACCGTGTGGCCTGAATTTTTTAACTCTTGTACTAGGCTTAAGATACTATTTCGAATCTCCGGATCCATTCCCTCTGCATCCATTGCTTCCTGCAATAAGGCGATCCGGTAGTTTTTTTTTGGAGTGAATGCACTATAACTATCACAAGGCCTGGAAGAAGCTGTTGAATCGAAATCATCTGCGCCCGCCATAACCTCGAGTAAAAGGGCAGCATCAGAGAGGTCATTCGTGAAAGGACCAATCTGATCAAAAGAAGAGGCATATGCTATAAGTCCGTATCGGCTGATTCTACCATAGGTGGGTTTCAATCCGTACGTTCCAGTAAAAGAAGCAGGTTGTCTTATAGATCCCCCGGTATCACTTCCAAGTGCTGCGGTACATAATCCGGCTGCTACAGCGGCAGCTGAACCACCCGAAGAACCGCCAGGCACCAATGAATTATTCAATGGGTTTTTTACCGGTCCGAAAGCGGAGTTCTCATTGGAACTGCCCATGGCAAACTCATCACAGTTCAGTCGACCTATTATAATTGCATCTTCATCGATCAATCGTTGAACAGCCGTAGCCGTGTAAAGGGACTCAAAACCTTCCAGAATTTTCGAAGAAGCCGACACTCTGTGGCCCTTGTAACAAAGGTTATCCTTTAATGCAATCACCATTCCGGCTAATCGGCCTGCCTCACCATTTTTTAGTTTCTTATCAACAAGCAATGCGTGTTCCAGTGCGGTTTCTTCGAACACTTCAAGAAAAGCGTTCAAGTGATCGTTTTGCTGAATTTCGTTCAGGTATGCCTTCACGACATCTACAACAGTAGTGCCTGAAGCAAGGGGTTTCTTTACTTCAGCAAATGAACGAAACATAATCGTGATTAGTTCTTATCTTCAGTTTTTGAATCTTCTCCTTCGCCTTTGGCTGCGTCCTTAAATTCTTTAACGCCTTTACCAAGGCCTTTCATTAACTCCGGGATTTTTTTTCCGCCAAAAAACAGAAGAACTATTACCAACACAATGATTAACCCTTGACCAGGGCCAACTACTCCTAGAATCATCTTAATAAATTTAGTTAAGACAAAGTTACTGAATTCTCAGACAAGAGATTTAATTTATTTAACTGAATCAAATAAACAAACCTCTCTGAACCAGTAAAGGGGAAGTGTTAAAGTTTTCTGGCCACTTCTACCTCTTCAAACGCCTCGATGATATCGCCGATCTGAATGTCATTGAACTTATCGATATTCAATCCGCATTCGTAATTGTTCTTCACCTCCTTCACATCATCCTTGAAACGCTTGAGTGATCCTAGCAGCCCTGAATGAATTACAATTCCATCTCGAATTATTCGAACCTTCGAAGTTCGTTTGATCAATCCGTCTAAGACATAGCAACCGGCGATGGTTCCGACCTTGGTAATATCGAACGTCTCCCGAACTTCCGCAGAACCGGTGACTTTTTCCTCGATATCCGGAGACAACATGCCTTCCATTGCAGACTTGATCTCCTCGATTGCCTTGTAAATGACCGAATAAAGACGAATATCGATTTGTTCGTTTTCAGCAAGTTTTCGGGCACTCAAAGAAGGCCTCACCTGGAATCCAACAATGATCGCGTCTGATGCAGATGCGAGGTTCACATCGGCTTCAGAGATGGCTCCGACACCTTTATGAACGATGTTGATTTGAATTTCTTCCGTTGACAGGCGAAGTAAAGAATCTGAAAGCGCTTCGATCGAACCGTCCACATCTCCTTTTACAATAATGTTGAGCTCCTTAAAGTCTCCAATAGCCAAACGTCGACCGATCTCATCAAGCGTAATGTGTTTGGTGGTTCGAAGACCCTGCTCACGGTACAATTGCTCTCGCTTGGTGGCGATCGTTTTTGCCTCACGCTCGTCATCCATGACATGGAATTTATCCCCCGCACTTGGCGCCCCATTTATTCCAAGAATGGAAACCGGTTGCGCAGGCCCGGCAACTTTAATGTTGTGCCCGTGCTCATCATGCATGGCACGAACGCGGCCATAATTTCTACCCACAAGGACTACATCTCCAATTTTCAACGTGCCGGCTTCCACCAACATATTGGTCACATACCCCTTGCCTTTGTCAAGCGATGATTCGATCACTGTGCCCAGGGCGTTTTTATTTGGATTTGCTTTTAAGTCGAGAATTTCGGCTTCAAGTAACACTTTTTCCAAGAGTGCATCGATGTTCAGATTTTGCTTCGCAGAGATCTCCTGGCACTGGTATTTACCGCCCCAGTCCTCTACAAGAATATTCATCTGCGACAGTTGTTCCCGTATTTTATCTGCATTGGCACCCGGCTTATCAATCTTATTAATCGCGAAGATCATGGGCACATTGGCTGCTTGAGCATGCGAAATGGCCTCTTTCGTTTGAGGCATGACATCGTCGTCTGCAGCAACAATAATGATCGCCACATCTGTCACCTGAGCACCACGCGCACGCATGGCTGTAAAGGCTTCGTGACCCGGTGTATCAAGGAAGGTCATTTTCCGTCCATCTTTCAATGTAACGGAATATGCTCCAATGTGCTGCGTGATTCCGCCGGCCTCGCCCTCGGTCACATTCGCATTTCGGATCTTATCTAATAATGAGGTTTTACCATGGTCAACGTGCCCCATCACCGTAATGATAGGGGGGCGTGTCAAAAGATCTTCCTCGCGGTCTTCCACCAGTGGGATGGCCTCCTGAACTTCAGCACTGACAAATTGGGTTTCAAACCCGAATTCATCTGCCACGATTTGAATGGTCTCTGCATCCAATCGCTGATTGATAGAAGCAAAGATTCCAAGAGACATGCACGCAGATATAACCTGAGTCGGACTAACGTTCATCATCGAGGCCAATTCAGAAACCGTCACAAATTCGGTTAACTTAAGGATCTTCTCCTCAAGTTCCGCCATTTCCATCTCCTCTTGTCGACGCTGTGCCACGAAGTCACGTTTTGCACGGCGGTTTTTGGACGCTTTTGATTTTCCCCCCTGATTGGAGAGTCTTGCCAGTGTTTCTTTGATCTCGCGCTGAATGTCCTGTTCAGTTATTTCAGGTTTTTCAAACTTTTGATCTCCGCGTTTTTGTGATTTGCCAGCATCGGAACCAGCAACGTTCACATCGATCTTTTTAATTCTCTTCCGTTTTTTACGGGCTTCGCTGGCTGCATCTTCTCCGGGTTTAGAAGGAGTTTTTGGTTTCTCTACCGGCAGTTCAATGCGCCCGAGAACAGTTGGGCCGGACAACACCTGGCGCTCGGCTCGGATAGTCTCTACCTCCTTTGGAGCCTCAGGCTCAGGGGTAGGCTCAGGGGCAGGCTCGGGCGTTTTTTCCTCCGGCTTTGCCTTAGGCTTATCCAGGTCTATCTTTCCAACTACGCTTACCTGAACTTGAGGTGTTTCCGCTTTTTCAACAACGACTTTTCTCTTGATGTCTTCAATATCAATAGGGGCGCTTTCCTCCTCTTCTTCTTTTTCTTCAGACGTTTCTCCACGTGAATCCCTCAATGTGATGGTTTCACGTTTTTCCCTTTTCGGTCCGGTAAACTTGGACTGCTCCTTCAAGTTTTGGTCTGCGGCAAATTCCTTTTGAAGGATTTCATAGTGCTCCGGCTCCAGCTTGGTATTGGGATTCACCTCTATTTTGATGCCCTTTGACTCGAGAAACTCCACAATAGTAGAGACCCCGACGTTCAGTTCACCGGCCGCTTTTCCTAAACGAATTGGTTTTCCTGCCATACTTTAATTTCCTTCTTTTTCGCTAATATTTCGTTCGAATCATTCGAATTCAGCACGTAAAATTTTGAATACTTCCTCAATTGTTTCCTGCTCAAGGTCTGTAC
>JBEGVI010000112.1:0-3277 GCA_041178485.1 Bacteroidota bacterium
AATAGGAGTTGATTGTAAATACCACAGTGATATAGATAGGTCATTGAGATTAAAAATGGTGTTGTTTCCAATATCCACATAATCATCAGATCCGTCAAAATTAAATGCCTGATTGACAATACCATATCGATCAGTTACAAGAGTAGGCCCATTTATGGCTGTTCCATTATTCCCATTCCCACTTTCATCATTAGCATTTCCATTGAACGGCCACCAACCTACGAGCCCATTGGCTGGAACATAATCAGGAACATTTTGAGCCATAGTTGCGGTGTTAAAACCAAGGATCAGCCATGCAATCAATAATATGTAATTCTTTTTCATAAATAATTTTTTTTATGTTGTTTCCTTTTTCAAAGTTGAACCAAGGCACTGCAATCACATTTCAGTTTTAGTTTTTTTTGATTGGACTTTAGGATGTTAAGACTTATTGCTTGCGAAAACTGATACTGTTTCTCACTTCTCGGCTCTCAATTGTCCTTCTCCCAAAACAAGTGCAAATGTCCTTCACCATCGTAGTAATACGTACGTTCAGATCTGCTATATTTCACGGGGGCATTAAACTCTATTTTCAAGTCTTCGATATACTTATACACCATTCGTTCTGAAATACCCAGTTTTTTAGCAATTTCTGAAGGAGAACCTGTTTTTTGTTCTTTAATGAGTTCATTCAGAGTGATGAAATGTTTTATATTCATGGATCAGTTTGTTTAACCTTCATTTTTTTGGGTGCGCTTGCCATTCCCATAAAATGTGACCTTTCTCCCCAAAGTGATACGTTCTGCGAAATTTATTGTACTCCACAGGAGCGTTGAGGTCTTCCTTCAGTAACCGAACATAATTGTACACCATCCGTTCTGAAAGATCCAGTCGCTTGGCCAACTCAGTCGGCGTACCTGTTCCTTCATGTTTGATCAAATGGATAAGGTGCTTGATCTTGTGAATCTTCATGGTCTTTTACTATAAGTCGAACACAAAGACTTTTTGTCCCAGCAACGATCGATTCAGTTTATTAGCCACAAAGAAATTGCCGTACGCTGCAATGAGATTTCATGGAGATTTTTTCCAACGTTAAGTTTTTTAACTTTTCCGAGACCGTGTTTCCAGATCAGGATGAAATATTCTTTATGAATGGGGTGTGAGTTCGGAAGAAAATACGAGTAAAGGCACCATTTGATAGTGAGTGCATTAAAATCTTACGCAGTTACTTAATAACCCAATGAGTACATGGGATATTGGGCTTCAGGAGAATTCTACTCAACCGAACAGTTTTCGAACCGAAAGTGAAAACGAAGAAAAAAAGAGTGAGGTCAAGCGCTCTCGCTTTTCACTCTCGGTCAGAAGTATCGAACTTTTTGAGACAGGAGGCGGATGCAATGAAAGCATGGAAAGATTCATTGTAAAATTCCTTGAAAAGGTCAGAAGAGCGAGATTGAGTGTGAGAGCGAAGAAAAACAGAGTGGAGTTTATCGCTCTCACTTTTCACTCTCACTCTGTTTTAGTGGTCTCAACTGACCTGTTTTCGAACCGGTTTGTAGAAGGGATGGATACGTTTCAATCTATTTTGTAGTGTGTAACAAAGTAGTTGAGATAATCGAATAGTTTAGTGGAAAGGTAATAGGGTAAGTTCATTAAAAAATAGGATTTACCACTTCTTGTAGTATGTCTTTCAATACTGAATTTTCCCGCATACATCCTAACTGCATATGGATGAGAAGCCTCTTCTATAAATTGATGCAATGATTTCAATTTACCCTCCTTGCCCGATTTGATTTCGATAGGTATAACCATTTTGTTGAATTGAACAACCAAATCGACTTCTGCAGAAGATTGTTTCTTTTCTCGCACCCAAAAAACCGGTTTTATATTCTTGTTAGCGTTCAATGACATCAGCTCTTGTGCCACAAGGTGTGGAATGACAGCTCCTCTGTAGGCATCGTTCAAATCATGCATTGCAAGCATCTCAGCTTGAATATTCAATTCATAATTGATTAGTCCGGTATCTAAAAATTGAAGTCTGGGCGATTTCTTCAAATCAGGTAATAACGGAGGTGAGGTTTGTGTGGTTGGATAAATCAACTGGATCAATTTTGCATCATCCAGATTTCGAAATGCTTCACCTACCTCTCTTGAACGATAATTCGAATTTCCAAAATTTTGAAACTTAATTCTGGAGTCCAAAACGAGATGTGCAGTAGACATGATGTGTCGAATAATTCGGGCTTCGGTATTATTTGACGCGTATTTTACCACATCTTCCTTATACGTTTCCCAAATGCTTTCATAAACCGGTGGTAAGTCGGCGATGCTTTTCGTTTGAACGTATCTACTTACAACTTCAGGCATACCTCCAATGATTGCATACCGATTAAAAAGGTCAAGCGCAGTTTTGTGCGCCGTTTCGTTTACTGGGATGGTATTGAGTTGTTCCAGTACACTTGTGTTACCTGTTGCGCATAAATATTCCAGAAAGTTTATCGGGAAGAGATACAACATAGTGACTCTGCCAACTGGAAAACTTTTCACTTTTTTCATTGCATGTTCTAACAAGGATCCCGCCGCAATAACATGAATTTCCGATTCCATTTCATAGAAATAACGAAGTAAAGCAATTGCCTCGGGGGATTCCTGAA
Organism: Bacteroidota bacterium; assembly: GCA_041178485.1. Taxonomy (GTDB): domain Bacteria; phylum Bacteroidota; class Bacteroidia; order Flavobacteriales_D; family Crocinitomicaceae; genus M0103. The sequence goes on from JBEGVI010000112.1 coordinate 2,634, forward strand.
TTTCATCAATAAAGAGAATAGTATTCTTTTTTTCAGCCGTTGGAATATTACGTGAGATACATAAAGCTTCCACGATAGTCTGGACATTCTGGAAATCAGTAAAGAATCTTTTGTCCTCTCCTAATTCAAGATTAAGCAGAATTTGATTTTTATATCCTTTTGCAAATTGATGAATAAGCGTTGTTTTTCCGACCTGTCTGGCGCCCCTTAAAATCAATGGTTTGCGATCAGAAGCGTTTTTCCATTTCAATAATTCGTTTGAAATATGCCTTTCTATGTTCATCGGTGCTTACTTTGAAAACAAATGTAACATAATAAGGGTAAAATAATTAAGAAAATGTAAAATAGTAAGGGATATATATCCATAGTTTTGTCACAAAACCAATGTGTTCTATTGATGGGTTAGATAAAACCTTAAGGAAATATAAGCGTAAAAGCCCCATTTTATGTGGCTTTTAGAGTGTTGTGGGCGACGGGTCAGAAGTATCAAACTTTTTGAGACAGGACGCGGATGCAATGAAATCATGGAAAGATTCATTGTAAAATTCCTCGAAAAGGTCAGAAGAGCGAGATTGAGTGTGAGAGCGAAGAAAAACAGAGTGGAGTTTATCGCTCTCGCTTTTCACTCTCACTCTGTTTTAGTG
>JBEGVI010000113.1:0-3124 GCA_041178485.1 Bacteroidota bacterium
GATTCCGCTTTCCACGAATAGCTTGTTCACCATTGGAATTTGGTGCTGTTCCAGCGCAATATCAAATTCTTTCTCGGAGATCACATTGACCTGTGAGGTAGAATACGCAGAACTCACAACCTTTATGGCATCTTCCAAATGATCTACTTCGAAGCGCACAAGCAATTCCTGCGCATTCAACAATTCTTCTACACTTCCCTCAACGATGGTTCTGCCTTGATTGATGATGACCATACGGTTAGAAATCAATTCAATTTCGGCAAGTTGATGCGACGAAAGGATGATGGTTTTGTTCTGTTCGTTTTTGAGGCGCAAAATGAGGTTACGAACCTCGACAATTCCCTGCGGATCCAATCCGGTTGTCGGTTCATCAAGAATGATGAGATCCGGTTTGTGTAAGAGCGTTTGTGCAATCCCCAGGCGCTGTTTCATGCCGTGTGAGAATCCTTTGACTTTGTGTTTTCCGCGGTCGCCCAATCCAACAAAATCGAGCATCTCCTGAATTTCCTTTTTCGACACCTGTGCACCTGAAATACGTGCAAAGATCTCCAAATTCTTCTCTGCAGAAAGGTAGCGGTAGAAATCCGGTTTTTCTATAATACTTCCAACGTTTGAAAGAATTTCTCTTCGGTTCGTCTGAAAGTTTTTTCCAAACAAACTGACTTTACCCTGATCGGGTGAGATCAATGAAAGCAAACAACGAATTGTGGTACTCTTCCCCGCTCCGTTTGGACCAAGAAATCCAAATACATCTCCGCGGTGGACCTGAAAGGATACATCCTTCACAGCCTCAAAGGTTCCAAACTTTTTGGAGAGTCCTTCGACCGATACAATGACTTCGTTGTTCACACCTCTAAAACAAGAAAAAAATCAAAATGTTTAGGCCTCATCGAACACTTAAGATAGAAAACGGAACCGCTGACCAGCATCAGGCACTACGCAAAACCCCTTTCGGAGCTTCATTCTTCTTTTCGCCACAAAGTCATACAGGAAATCTCTCCATTTTTTGGGAACAAAACGAAAGATACGCAGCCATCGGTAGTACCATCGGAGGTGCCGTGCAAGTTGCAAAGCCGCATCGGAACGATCGAACACTTTTCCGCCGTCAAAAAAATACATGGTTTCCGGATCGATATTTTTGAATCCTGCGTCGGAAAGTATTTCAGTTGCTTTGTCTGATTGGTGTGCACAGAAATAAACCGAATGATCTCGCTCATTTTTCAACACAAGTGCCACCATTGAATTGCAAAATCCGCAATCGCCGTCGTAAAACAAGATGGTTGCATTTCTAAAATCGATAGTGGTCACAGGACATTAAGAAAACTCTGTTAACAAAGTTGTCTATTTTATTTTTAAAAACATCCCTTCTTTCTTAACCTTTTTAAATCAAGCAGAAAAAATAGGAGAATGACCTTTCGATCTTTTAAAATGCTATGCGTTTGAAGAGGCTAGTTCTTTGCAAACCGAAGAACATTTCTTGCAAGCCTCAGCGCAAACCTCACACGTTTTCAAATGATTTGCATGTTTGGCACACTCTACAGCACATGCATCGCAAATTTCAGCACACAAAGCATGTAAGCCCTTCGCAAATGGAGAACTTCTTGCCTCAAATCTAGCGCAAAGTGCACAGATATCGGCGCAATCACGACATAACAAAACACATTCTTTATTTCCAGCTGAAATACAAGAAGTTATACAACTTTCGCAACTCGAAACACATGCTAAACAAGCGTCAATACAATCTTTAGAGATTTTCATGGATTCTATTTTTTAATTTATTATCAATTCGGTGTTTTTCAAATATGCCTAAGTTTCAATTCAATTTCCATGATAGTACTCATCATATCAACTGACTTTGTTCATGATTCCATTCCAGATAGGTTTATTGCAAAAGATCATTTTATCTCTGCATTTTAAATGGAAAAAGAAGTCATATTGCTTCTGAAATACTGTGTTAAAATCATAGGCTGTTCTAAGTAAAGTCTCTTTATTATGGGAGTATTTCTAATGGCTTTGTATATTTGTCGCACCTAAATTTGAAAAATGAAAAATGTTGCTGTTATCGGGGCTGGAACCATGGGAAATGGAATCGCTCACGTTTTTGCCCAGTTTGGATATAAGGTATCCTTGATCGATATTTCACAAGCATCGTTGGACCGCGGACTGGCGACTATTGGAAAGAATCTGGACCGACAAGTAGCCAAAGAAGCCATCACCGAAGCAGATAAGCAGGCAACTCTTAATAATCTCACAACCTTTACCTCCATCGAAGAAGGAGTTAAAAACGTAGAATTGGTAGTGGAAGCTGCTACAGAAAATGTAGACTTGAAACTGAAGATCTTCGCAGATCTGGATAAATTCACTGCGCCTGAAGTCATTCTGGCAACCAATACCTCTTCCATTTCCATTACGAAGATCGCCTCTGTGACAACTCGTCCCGACAAAGTGATCGGAATGCACTTTATGAATCCTGTACCGGTCATGAAACTGGTAGAGATCATCCGCGGCTATTCTACTTCAGATGAGGTTACTACCCTGATCATGGAGACCTCCAAGAAATTGAACAAAGTTCCTGTCGAAGTGAACGACTATCCCGGTTTTGTTGCGAACCGCATTTTGATGCCGATGATCAACGAAGCGATTATCACGCTTTTCGAAGGTGTAGCAGGTGTAGAAGAAATCGACACCGTAATGAAATTAGGCATGGCGCATCCGATGGGACCACTGCAACTGGCTGATTTTATCGGATTGGATGTGTGTTTAGCCATACTGGATGTTCTTTACGAAGGATTTGGAAATCCAAAATACAAGGCTTGTCCGCTGTTGGTGAACATGGTTACCGCAGGCAAGAAAGGCGTGAAGTCCGGTGAAGGCTTCTATTCCTGGACACACGGCACGAAGGAGCTGATTGTAGCGGATTATTTTAAGAAGTAAGGAGATTGGTTTTATTCCCCAAATAAATCGTTTTCAAGTACTTCGGACTTGTTGTAAATACGCCGATTTATCCTGAAGGGATTAAATCCTGTACCGTTGCATGAAATGCAACGGATGAAACATGGAACAAACCTCAACCCTGAAGGGGTTGAACCTCAAAGAGGTATTTTTCCTCAAATTGAATTTGATT
>JBEGVI010000114.1:0-36905 GCA_041178485.1 Bacteroidota bacterium
AAGGGTAATGAAATCTATTCTCTTTAATTCTGGTTTATAATCAATAATATCACTTGTAAAAAATCGAATGTTTTTTTTCTTAATGTGTTTTTTTGCATAATCAACAGAGTTAGGACTAATTTCAACTGTTTCAATTCTCCCTTTTGTTACGGTTTTTGAAATTAAACAGGTCATTGTTCCAATGCCACTTCCTAATTCCAATACATTGGAATATTTATTCAATCCATACCTTCTTGTTTTTTTATACAATGAAAATATTCGTTCGTTCACATTAGACTCTTTTTGATAATTGATGAAATTATCGTAAAAAGATTTGATTTTATTTTTGTTCATTTTTAAATTAACGGTTCTTGTCTATGTGTTTTATCGATTACTTTAAGGTAAAGCCTAATTCGAATTTAGATTATTTTCTTATTATTTGTAAAATAAATAATTTCTAAACTGTCTTTTCCCATCGAAAAATTAATTTTATAATGTTGATGGAGAATAAAGGATTATCGGCGAAGAAGTGGATAATTTGTGATCGAAATTCCCTGAAAGGTTGAGTGTTTTAATTTTAGTGTAATCTCGCTCATATGAACATTGATTCGTTCAATTACTTGAAGAATTTTTTATAATCGGGGTTGTCGGGAGTGATCACGACGTATACGGTATCTACCACTTTCCCTACTGTGCCTTGTCCGTTGGAATTGGATGAGTTTTGAGGAACGCTTTGGTGAGTGGAGAAATTTTTATCCACGACAATGATCGAGTCGATAAAATAATTTGTTTCTCCGCGATTTGAAAACCAGTTAAGGCCAATTGTCTGATGGTATATGAGTTTAACTTTCCATCCAAAACTTGCAGCGCTGTCTAGGACCTCGATGTGCTCTTTGTTTTCATTGTCACGATCAATCGAAAAATCGAATCCATCCGCTGAGTTCATTCCGGTTTGGGTAATGTTCAAGTGACCTTCCCATGTTTTCCAGATCATTCCGCGATGTGAAAATTGGGTCACGAGTCCTATACGCTCACCATTTGAATAATTCTCACTGCAAGAGGAGAACAAAACAACCAGAAGTGAACAAAGCCCTAGGAATACATTTTTACTTTTCATGGGATTGAATGTATTTAATTTTTACAGCCATTCAAACCTAATCAAAAACGTGCAATAATGTCTCGATCAGTGATTTTTTGTTCTTGATTGACCGATATAGAAATACAAACACCTTGAAATTTTTATAGCACAATCCTTACCCCTCAAACTTCTTAAAGATCACACTTGCAATGTGCCCGCCGAAACCGAAGGTGTTGCTCATGGCATAGGTGATCTGTTTGTCACGTACATTTTGCAATGGAAAGTCAAACAGGTCTTTGAATTCAGGTTCGATATCTGTTGTATTGATCGTTGGTGGGATGATGCCTTCCTGCAATGCCATCACACAGGCAATGCCTTCTATCGCTCCTGCAGCACCGAGAAGGTGTCCGGTCATGGATTTGGTTGCTGAGATTACGAGGTCTTTGCGCTCTCCCAATACCGTGCGCGCTGCAATTAGTTCGGAGTTGTCTCCCAATTGGGTAGAGGTGGCGTGCATGTTGATATGGCCGATCTGATCCGGCGTGATGCCTGCCTCGCGTAACGCCTCCTTCATGCCAATAACGGCACCGGCTCCTTCCGGATGTGTGCCTGTAAGATGATACGCATCTGCGGCCATTCCACCTCCCACGATCTCGCCGTAAATGGTGGCGCCTCGTTTTATGGCGTGCTCGTATTCTTCAAGAATCAGTGCTCCTGCACCTTCGCCCATCACAAAGCCGTCCCGGGTTACATCAAATGGCCGCGAAGCCGTTGCCGGTGATTCGTTTCTTGTCGACAAAGCTTTTGCAGAGGAAAATCCTCCTATCGCTGCTTCGTTGATGGCTGCTTCTGAACCTCCCGTAATGATCATGTCGGCTTTGTCCCATTTGATGTGGTTGAATGCCTCGATGATCGCTGTATTTGAGGTGGCACAGGCCGATACCGGACAAAAATTCACTCCGCGCAACCCGTACTTTATGGAGATCACTCCTGCGGCAATGTCCACCAGAATCCGAGGTATGAAAAATGGAGTAAAACGTGGTGTTCCGTCTCCTTCCATGTATTCTTTCATCTGGTCCTGGAATGTCTGGATTCCACCGTTCCCTGAACCCCAAATTACTCCGATGCGATCCTTGTTGAGTTGTTCGAAATCTACCCCTGAATGTTTGACAGCCTCATCCACTGCTACAAGTGCATACAGCGAAAATAGGTCGTACTTGCGTAATTCCTTCACATCGAAATGTTCTTTTACGTCAAAATTCTTCAGTTCGCACGCAAATTTCGTTTTGAATCTGGAGGTATCGAATTTGGTGATTGGAGCAGCGCCACTCGTGCCGTTTTTTAGATTTTCCCAGAAGGCAGAGAGCGAGTTGCCGATGGGCGTAAGTGCTCCGATTCCGGTAATTACGACTCTTTTCATTTTTAGAAGCAGTTAGAAGTGAGTGTTTAGATGTGAAGAGTTTGAAATTATTTTATGACAGGCGGAAGGTTTTGAAGATCAGATTTCGGCACAAAACGCAGCGAACTCGTATTGACGCAATGTCGTGTATCCTTATCTGTAAATCCTTCGCCCAGAAAAACATGTCCTAAGTGTCCTCCGCAATTCATGCAGATGATTTCGGTACGGAAACCATCACTGTCCGGAACGCGTTTTACTGCCCCATCAATTTCATCGTCAAAACTTGGCCAGCCACAATGGGAGTCAAATTTATCATCTGAGAGGTATAGCGGATTGTTACATCTTCGGCAGAGGTACATCCCTGCGTCTTTTTTGTCGTAGTAATCGCCTGTAAATGGACGATCGGTAGCTTTTTGCAGCAAAACGCGTTCCTCTTGTGGAGTCAGTTCATTGTATTTCATCGTGTCAGATTTTTCTTTAACTAAAGACTGGGTTTTTTCCTGCGCCTGGCATGCTCCCAGGGTCAAAATAAGGAGGAGACTAATTCCGAATTTCATACTTTTTTATTCTAAAACAATCAAAAGGAAGTATTGTGCTGGATGGTATCCAATAGTTCACGAATTTTTAAAAGTGCATTCTGAAGTTGTTGGTTGGTCGTACAATAGGGTGGATTGAGAAAAATCACATTTCCCAAAGGGCGCATAAGCAAGCCATTCTCAATAAAAAAGGCATAACAGTAATCCCGAACTCCTGAAAAATAGGTATTTCCTTCTCCGGTTTTGACTTCGATTGCAAGGATTGTTCCCAGCATTCTGACAGATTGTACCATGGAATGGCTGGTAAAAAGATGCAAATGATCCCTGTAGAAGTATTGGATGCGATCGATGTGTTCCCAGGTTTCCTTTTGTTCAAACAGATCCAGACTCGCGCATGCCGAGGCACATGCAAGAGGATTTCCGGTAAAAGAGTGTCCGTGAAGAAACCCTTTTGCCATTTCGTCTGAGAGAAAGCCTTCGTAAATTTCTGGAGTGGCTACAGTCAGCCCCAGCGGCAATACGCCGCCGGTAAGCCCCTTGGAAAGACATACGATGTCCGGCTTTTCTTCGCAGTAGTCCATGGCGAACAATTTTCCGGTCCGACCCCAGGCGGTCATGATCTCGTCGAAGATGACAAGTACCTTATGTTTGCGCGCTATGGTCACCAATTGATCCAGCCAGCTTGCATCATACATGCGCATTCCGGCCGAACCTTGCACCAGCGGTTCAACGATCAGCGCAGCGAAGTCACCTGTGTCGAAGAGCTCGTCCGCTTTTTCTAAAAGAATTGTTTTGTTGGTTTCGTTCGGAAAATCGATAAAATCAACATCAAAAAAGAAAGGTTCAAAGGGTTCATTGAAATATCCACGCTGACCGACGGACATTGCACCAAAGGTGTCGCCGTGATAGGCCCCGTCCAAGGCCAGAATTCGATGCTTGGGTTTGCCTTGATTGTGCCAGTATTGAAACGATATCTTCAGGGCAACTTCGACGGCCGTGGATCCGTTGTCTGAGAAAAAAACTTTTTGCAAGCGATCCGGAAGCAAGTTGCTCACCCGTTCAGCCAGCTCTATAGCCTTCGGATGTGTCACACCTGCAAAGATCACATGATCTAAGGTGCTAAGTTGCGTGGTAATTGCTTCAGAAATATGTTCATTTCCATGCCCGTGCACATTGACCCACCAGGAGGAATTGCAATCTAGGTATTCTTTTCCATCCTCAGCATACAAAACTGAACCTTTAGCATGGGTAATCATTAACGGATCAGGTGCCGTCTGCATTTGAGTGAACGGATGCCAGACATACGTCTTGTCTTTTCGTGAGAGTTCGCTCATTTCTTAAAATAACGTTTCATCTGCATTACTTGTTCAGCAATAAATGCTGAATTTACCTCTTCTGCAATCGGAATTCTACCAATCATAGGCAGGCCGCAAATATTCAGAATGATTGATTCCGTTGCATTATTCTCTTCTCCTACAAAAACGATCCCTTCGACGGGGATATTTCGGGATTTCAATGCCTCGGCGGAAAGCAGCGTATGGTTGATGCTTCCCAGATAATGCCGCGAAATCAGAATCACCGGAATCTTCCATTGTTCGAAAAGGTCGATGTAAAGTAATCCGTCCGAATTTAAGGGGACCATCAAGCCTCCCGCTCCCTCGATAATGAGGTTGCCATCGGTCAAAGGGATTTGAACATCTTCAGCTTGAATCGAAACGCCATCAATGGCTGCTGCTGCGTGGGGCGACATGGGCTCGTTTAACAGATATCTTTCCGCTAGAACAGTTACTTTGTCACTGGTCCATTGATTCACCTTCATGGAATCTGTAAAATGAAGGTCTCCCGCCTGAACCGGTTTCCAATACGCAGCCTTCAGGGCCTCGGCGATGATCGCACTTGCAACTGTTTTACCAACATCGGTACCAATGCCTGAAATGATAAAATTCATTTTATTCATTTGACGATCTGACAATTCTATTCTGAATTTTCATTGAATATGCAGGATTTATTGTAAAAAGTGAATCTACCTGACCCTTTTTCACTCACCGCAACTGCGCATCCAGTTTAGTTTCCAGCTCCTTACGAATCTTTTCCATAATTGCATCGATTTGTTGGTCCTTCAAGGTGACCTCTGGGTCCTGAAAGCTAAAAGAAACAGCGTACGATTTTTTGCCTTCTTCCAGATTCTTACCTTCGTAAACATCAAATAAACCTACTTGCTGTAACAATTTTTTCTCGCAAGTGCGCGCAATGTTCTCGATGTCCGCAAAGGCGACTGATTTGTTCAGCAACAGCGAAAAGTCTCTTCGTACGACAAATGTTTTCGGGAGCTCTTTGTACTTGATCTTGGACAGCGCCAGTGACTGCAGCAATGCATCCCAGTCGAGGTCGGCAATAAAAACTTCGTTTCTGATTCCGAAATGTTTTTTCAGTTCTTGCGATGCCCAGCCAATTTCTCCAACTTTCTTTTTTAAAATAGCAAGTTCAATTCCATCCTCCAACAATGAGCTTTCGAGGGCAGTTTCTTTTATGAAATTTCCGAGACCCATTCGATTCAGAATGTTCCAAACTGCTTCTTTTGCATCAAAGAAACCCGAATTTCCTTTTGTGGCATTCCATTGTTCTGACTCATTGCTTCCAGACAGGATGACAACGAGACGCTTATTTTCACTGTATCCACTGTTGTAGCGATGATACACCTTTCCAAATTCAAAGAGTTTTAGGTCAGATTGTTGGCGGTTCTGGTTGTGTTCAACCACCTGAAGCGCACCGAAAACCAAGGTTTGACGCATCACATCCAGTTCCTGACTAAGAGGGTTAAGGAGTTCGACGTTCCACTGTTCTTTCACTGAGTTCTTTCCGAATTTTTGAACAAACTGCCCGTTGGTCAGTGAATTGTTCATCATTTCAGCGAATCCATTGCCCACCAGAAGCTCACTGATCACTTCCTGAACTTTTTCGGGATCGGGATTTGGAAAGGAACCAATGGAGGAATTTAATTTGGAGGGGAGGACAACGTTATTGAATCCGTAAATTCTTAAAATTTCCTCGATCACATCGGCCTCACGTGTGACATCTACCCTATAAGGAGGAACCTCGAGAAGTAACAGATCTCCGCGGTCCTCTTTGACAAGAATTTCCAATGAGGTAAGAATAGACTGAATGTCTTCTTTTTTGATCTGGTTTCCGATGACACGATTGCATTTGTCCAAGCTGAAGAGGATTTCCTGGTTCTGAATCATTTTTGGGTAATGGTCTTCGGGAAGCATAGCTATTTCTCCGCCTGCCACTTCACGGATGAGCAAGGCTGCTCGTTTCAAGGCAATGAGTGTTAAATTCGGGTCTACACCACGTTCAAAACGAAAACTGGCATCTGTGTTCAAAACTTGACTGCGCGCGGTTTTACGGATCGATACAGGCTCAAAATAGGCTGATTCCAGAAAAACATCTGTCGTGTCGTCTTTTATTCCAGACTGCAAGCCGCCAAACACTCCGGCGATACACAGATGATCGTTACCATTTGTGATCATGAGGTCTGTCGCACGCAGTGTTCGCTCAACGCCATCCAGGGTAATGAATTTGTCGCCTTCCTTCGCTGTCTTCACGACTATTTTTCCATTCAATGACCGTACATCAAAGGCGTGTAAAGGCGTTCCCAGTTCACGCATTACAAAGTTTGTTACATCCACAACATTGTTGATGGGCGTAAGGCCTACAGATCTGAGTCGTTTTTGCAGCCAGGCAGGAGATGGCTTGACAGATACATTTTTGATGGTTGTACCGGCATATCTTGGACATCGATCCGTATCCTCAACAAAGATCGAAATTTTTAGAGAATCATCCGAAGCAAACTCAGAGACAGAGGGGTATTTAACAGTCAAATTACCCTTACGATGGTAGTTGAGGTACGCGACGATTTCTCGCGCCACTCCAATGTGTCCCATGGCATCTGCCCGGTTTGGAGTAAGTCCGATCTCCAGTTCAAAATCGTCTTCCAGTTCAAGAATCTTGGCTAAAGGCGTTCCCGGCATACATGCCGGATCCAGAACCATGATTCCGTCGTGCGATGTTCCAATGCCCAATTCATCCTCGGCGCAAAGCATTCCAAATGAGTCGACTCCACGAATCTTGGAAACTTTGATTTTAAAAGATTCCTCAGGTTTAGGATATAAGGTTGTGCCTACAAGCGCAACTGCAACTTTCTGTCCTTTCGCTACATTGGGTGCGCCACAAACGATTTGCAAAGGTTCACCGTCCCCTGTCTCTACTGTGGTAACTTTTAGCTTGTCCGCATCCGGATGTTTTTCGCAGGTCATTACTTCACCGACAACCACACCGTCCAATCCGCCTTTCACGGCTTCCAGTTTGGTAACGCTCTCAACTTCAAGTCCGGTATCCGTAAGAATTTTAGCTAGTTCATCAGCAGAAAGTTCGGTATAGATATACTCCTTCAACCAGTTGTAGGAAATTTTCATGGAGGATTATGTTTTTGGTCCTGCGAAATTACAAAATAAAGATTTCTGTACTTCCTGCAAAAACTGCATAAACCATTTAAAAATAAAAACAGCCTTTCGAACTAATTCAGTCTAATTTTGTTTTGATAGACAGTATTATTGCGCCGCCAAAAACATTCCATGAAGTTCCGGTTTTTACTAGTTTTTCTTATTTCTGCAGCTGCTTTCTACGCTCAAGACAAAAGCACACTTAGTGGCTACATTACAGACTCGAAGTCTGGTGAGAGTGTTGTGGGGGCCCGAATTTCAATTTCATCACTGAAACAAGCCACAGTTACCAATACGTACGGATTTTACTCTTTAACGGTGGAGAAAGGTTCTTACGACGTTGAGTTCAGTGCAGTGGGACAAAAAACAGAAAAACGTACGATTGATCTCTCGCAGGATGTGAATTTGAATGTGGAACTCGGGGCGGAACTGGAAGAATTGCAGGAAATTAAGCTAAATGTCAAAAAAGGAGAGAACGTGAACTCTACCAAAATTGGTCAGATAGAACTTGAGGTTGAAAAAATTAAAACATTGCCAGCCTTTATGGGTGAGGTAGATATCATCAAGACCATTCAGTTGCTACCCGGCGTTTCATCGGTTTCTGAAGGAGGGCAAGGATTTTATGTTCGAGGAGGAGGACCAGATCAGAACCTGGTGGTTTTGGACGAGGGTGTGGTGTACAATGCTGCACATTTATTTGGCTTTTTTTCTGTCTTTAATTCAGACGCTGTTAAAAGTGTCAACCTGATTAAAGGAGGCATGCCGGCCAATTACGGGGGGCGCATTTCTTCCGTTCTTGAGGTCAATATGATCGAAGGGAATTACAAAAGAATCAAAGTTACCGGTGGAATTGGAGTGATCTCATCGCGGCTGACAGTCGAAGGGCCATTGAAAAAGGACAAGGGTTCGTTTATGATAGCCGGGCGAAGGACGTACATTGACCTGTTGATGAAGGCATTTATTCCCGACACTTCTCCTTTCGCGGGATCGGGTTATTTTTTCTATGACCTCAATCTCAAGTTAAATTACAAACTCGGAGAAAAGGACAAGGTGTTTCTAAGCGGATATTACGGACTGGATAAATTTTCCTTCCGAAGCGGAACGGACGATTTTAAGGTGGATATGCCGTGGGGGAATGGAATTGGTGCTTTGAGATGGAATCACTTGTTTTCGAATAAATTGTTCATGAATTTGACGGCCACCTATTCGGATTATAAATTCGGTTTCCTTTCAGACCAGGACCAGTTCAAGTTTTCTCTTCGCTCAGGGATTCAGGATGCGGGGGCGAAAGTTGATTTTTCCTATTTTCCCAATACGCGACATCGAATAAAATGGGGCGCAAATTACATTTACCACATGTTTACGCCATCCAGCATTTCCGCGGAAACAGACTCAGTAGTTTTCCTGGATCCGTCAAATGCTGAAAAACTATACAGCCACGAATCTGCATTGTACCTAATGGATGAGTTTGATGTCAATGAGTATTTGCGAATCAACGCCGGTCTCAGGTACAGCATGTATCAGCATGTGGGCCCGTTTACGCGCTTCATCAATGGGGACGGAATCAGCACGCAAGATTCTTCTTTTTCGTATTCTCCGGGCGAAGTTATCCGTTTTTACAATGGTCTGGAACCAAGAATTTCTTTCCGATGGTTACTGAAAGACAACAGTTCGATCAAAGGCGGTTATTCATATAATTATCAATACGTGCACTTAACTTCACTCAGTGCGGTTTCCCTTCCTACGGATATTTGGTATCCCTCTACAGACAAAGCACAACCTCAACGTGGATGGCAAGCATCGCTGGGGTACTACCGAAATTTTCTCGATGACAAATACGAGGCCTCGGTGGAAGTCTATTACAAAGGAATGAAAAACCTTATCGAATATGCGGAAGGAGTACTTCCCGGCGATAACGTCAATGACAACACGGACAATTACCTTGTTTTTGGCGAGGGATGGGCCTACGGAGTTGAACTTTTTGTCAAGAGGTCTTTCGGAAAATTGACTGGATGGGTGGGATACACATGGGCAAAGACAGAACGTGTATTTCCCGATTTGAACAACGGTGAAGTTTTTCCGGCAAAATATGACCGCCGCCATGACCTTACGGTGGTGGCAGGTTATAAGTTAAACGAACGGTGGACTTTTGGATCCTCTTTTATTTACGCTACCGGCAATACACTTACCTTGCCTACCTCCTGGTATGTTCAGGATCAAAACCTTTTGTTCAATTATGGAGCTCGGAATTCTACACGCATGGCACCCTACCACCGACTTGATATATCCGCAACATTGTACGGAAAGAAATACAAAACCAGAACAGATAAGGTTACAGGTGAATCAGTTCAAGTAAAAAAGCGTTACCAAAGCAACTGGTCATTCTCTGTTTACAATGTGTATAACAGAGCAAATCCGTTCTTTTTGTATGTTGATAACGACGGCGATTTCCTGAATGGGGATTTTAAGATCTCTGTCAAACAAGTCTCTTTGTTTCCTATAATTCCGAGTGTGACATGGAACTTCGAATTTTAAGCAGAAAAAGCTTCACTTGCTTGACATTTTTGTTAAGTATTATTTACCTGGTCTCCTGTACAAAGGAAGTGAAAATTGATATTCCCGGTTATCAGGAACAGGTGGTCGTAGACGGAAGTGTAGAAACGGGCAAAAAACCACTTGTACTGTTATCTAAAACTGCAAATGTATATGCCCCAACCAACATTGAAGCGTATTTGACGAGTTTTATTCCTGGAGCAGAAGTAAAGGTTTCAGATGGTTTACAAACGATAACACTGGAATTGGTTTACACAGATGAGTTGCCTCAAACTGAATTGGCTCAGGTAGGCGAATTGCTCGGATTTTCGAGTCTCATTCTTTCAAATCTTCACATGCCTGTGTACTATGGATTGAACAGTACGATGATTGGTGAAGCAGGCAGGGAGTACAGTCTCCAAATAACATATCAGGGGAAAGAATATACTGCTTCCACGTCACTGCTTTCGCCCACCCAATTGGTTAAAGTATATTGGAAACCTGAAGCCGGTTACACCGATAGAGGATTTTCCTGGGCCAAACTTGCAGATCCTGCTGGAACCTATGACGCCTACAAATGGGAAGTGAAAAGGTTGAAGGGTCCTCAAAGCGATGAAATTTTCACTAAGCCCTTCAATCCATATTATGACGACGAATTCTTTGATGGGTTGACTTTTGATTTTGCGTATGAGAATCCGATGACCTGCAGGGATGATTTTGAGCCGGAAGACATGCGCTGTTATTATGCTTTGGGAGATACAGTGGTAATCAAATATTCAAAAGTAGATCGAGCGGTGTATGAATTTATGGAGAAGAAATACAATCAAGTGTATTCCGCTGGAAATCCTTTTGCCACACCAATCAACATTCCAACCAATATTAAGGGAGGCGCCATGGGTGTTTGGGCTGGATTTTCTTCCACCTATGACACCCTTATTTGTGTGCCTTGAAGTGCGTGTTTAATATTTTTGCTTAATTCTTTGTATTATTGGCAACTATTTGACATTGTTTGGCGTTAGAATAGGACATTCAAATGAATACAATGCAGTTTTTGACCCGTTTTTTCTTGTTTGCCACCTTATTGACTGCTGCTTTTTTCGGCAAGGCTCAACAGACCTGCGGGACCTGTAAGGATGTCATATTTATTGTCGACAACTCTGGTTCGATAGATGATTGGGAATTTTCGACGATGCAAACATCCATTGATCAATTGTCTAATCAGATTCTGGCTTCCAATCCTACAACACGCATTGCAGTTGTGCAATACGGAGGGGAAGATGTGTCCGTGAATCCTGGTCTTTATGACATTAGCGTGCCTTTTTCGTCAAACCCTGCGACGGTGGCATCATGGAACCGTGTTTTTGGTCCTGCAGCCAATATTTACAATGATTTTCTTCCAGCCTCGATGGCTTCTATGCGCTTAGATGGTATTTGGGATGCAGGTGGTGAACTGGACATCGTTTCTTCACCGTGCCGCCCTGTATTTATTTTATTTACAGATGCGTATGGCAACGCTGAAGCATGGGGCAGTACCTTGTTTAATGCAGGAGGTCTTCCCGGGTTTGCTGGATATGGTGAGTATAATTACATGAAAAGCACCTACGACGCAACGTTTATCGTGTATCATGTTACTGCGGATGATCCTGCTGTTGCTCCGCTTGTTGGATCAGCTATTTCAAGTGTTGGAGGGGCGTACACAGGTCCGATAGACCCTAATCCGGGCGATCCTGAAGGCAGCCAGACAATACCAAGAAACTATTATACGGGTTCATTTCAGTTCAATCCGCTAACTGTAAACGACATTGTTGCGAACATGGCGAACACGCAATCGTCCTTTGACTACACAGATGATTGTACTGGATTTGTTGAATTTCAGAGTACCTCATCCTCTTCTCAAACCATAATAAGTTGGGAATGGGATTTTGGAGATGGTTCGGGTTCTACTCTGGAAAATCCGAGTCACACTTTTGTACCGGGTACGTATGAGGTATCACTTATTGTCGAGGGCGATCTCGGCTGCCGTGATACGATTGTGGAAACGCTTGATATTGTGCAGATTGTTCCTTTTGCAGGTTCAGACACGAGCATTTGTTCTACAGATCAAATTGTTTTGGGAGAACCGGCAGTGGCCGGTCAATCGTACCAGTGGACTCCCGCAACGGGATTGTCCAGTGCGACAGCAGCACAACCGACAGCAAGTCCAAATACCACTACGACATATTCTCTGGTGATTACGGGTGACAATGGTTGTGAGACGGCGGCAGAAACTGTAGTTGTGACGGTCAGTTCTTCCCCTGCTATCAATATGACCAACAGCCATTCCATTTGTGTAGGTGAAGAGGTCACAATCGGTCCGGTAGAAAATCCTGCAAATACCTATGCATGGACGCCGGTGACAGCTCTGAACGATGCATCTGCTGCTCAACCCGTAGCTGATCCTCAGACAACGACAACTTATACACTGACAATGACTACGCCGAGCGGTTGCAGCGGTACGGCTTCCACAACAGTGACTGTCCACCCGCTTCCGAATGTAAGTGCAGGACCGGATCTTCAGTTATGTTTTGGGGACACTGTCGTGTTGTCGGGTTCCGGCGCTATTTCCTATGAGTGGTCTGACGGTGCTGTCAACGGGGATGAATTTGTACCTAATACCGGAACGCTATCCTACACGGTCACTGGAACAGATGCGTTTGGATGTGTGAATTCGGATGTGCTCGTCCTCACCACATTTGGATTGCCTCAGGCAGATTTCATAGTGGATCATCAGGTGCTTTCCAGCCTGGATACTGAGGTGGAATTTACTAATGAAAGCAACAATGCTGTTTCATACTACTGGAATTTTGGTGATGGGGTAGGAACGAGTACAGAAACATCTCCCGTGTATGAATATGAAGACGGTGTCTATGGTACGATGCCTGTAATGCTCATAGCCACGTCACCCGAGGGTTGCGTAGATACGGCATTTATTTATTTGATCATCAACGAAGAAACAATTTTTTATGTCCCGAATGCATTCACACCGAATGGCGATGAGTACAACAATGAATTTACTCCGGTGATTACCAGTGGATACGATATTTATAACTATTCCTTCTTTTTATACAACAGATGGGGAGAAATCATTTTCGAATCGCATGATCCATCGAAAGGATGGAATGGAAACTACAATGGTACAGTAGCTCCGGATGGCGTGTATACCTGGAAAATGGATCTGAAGTTAAAGAACAACGACGACCGGGAAACCTACACAGGCCACGTTACCCTAATTAAATAAGCGAAATCAATAGGTTTTGTTTTCTAAAAGATAGTTTTGAACGTACTCTTTTACGCCCTCTTCCAGTGAGTAAAATGATTCTGTATAGCCTTGCAAGCGCAACTTTGTCATCGATGCTTCGGTAAAATACTGGTATTTATCACGTATATCAGCAGGAGTATCAATAAATGAAATGTTTTCCTCTATGCCAAGGCTGAGAAAAGTATTTTTGGCAAGATCCAAAAATGTACGTGCTTTTCCGGATCCGAGATTGTAGATCCCTGATTCCGGTTTTTTCTCCAAAAGAAAGGAAATCACATTGACCACGTCTTTTACGTATACAAAGTCACGCAGTTGTCCACCATCTGAATAATCCTTGTGGTGTGATCGGAACAATTTAATCCCGCCGGTGTCCTTGATCTGATTGAACGCATGGAAAATCACACTTGCCATTCTGCCTTTGTGGTATTCGTTTGGTCCGTACACATTGAAAAATTTAAGTCCTGCCCAGAACGGCGGGCAGACAGATTGCTTCAGAACCCAATTGTCAAAGTCATTTTTGGATTCTCCATAGGGATTCAGCGGTTTCAATTTCGGGATAACGGAATGGTCATCGACATACCCGAATTCGCCCAACCCGTAGGTGGCAGCTGAACTGGCATAAATTAAGGGAATGGAGAATTGAACGCATGCATTCCAGACATTTTGCGAATAGGTAAGGTTTAATTCATCAAGGATGGTTTTGTTAAACTCAGTAGTATCCGTTCTGGCTCCAATGTGAACGATGAAGGAAACTTCCTCTCCAAAATCTTCAAGCCATTTTAAGAAATCTGATCTGCCAATTTTAGCAATCAGCGTTTTCCCATCGAGGTTACGATCCTTTTCAGTTTTGGAAAAATCATCCACGACAACAATGTCGCCATACCCCAGTGCATTGAGTTTGGTGACCAAACAGCTCCCTATGAATCCGGCTGCACCTGTTACTACGATCATGCCTTTTGAAAATTGATGTTTAGTGATTTAAACAATAGAATTAGAAATTTCTATCTGTGTCTTTCGATGCCATTTTACTTTTGGAACGGATGGTTGACTAACCGGAATTTTCGGCAGTTTACCTCCTGAACTGAAAAATCAGAACAGACCGTTTATTTCAGCATCGATTGAATTGATGATTTTTCCCAAATCTTCCTGACTTTCCGGAAAGCGGTTGTTGTCCACGTCAATGATAAGCAACTTTCCTTTATCATAGGTAGAGATCCAGGCCTCATACCGTTCATTCAATCGCTTGAGGTAGTCCAGTCGGATACTTTCCTCATATTCCCTTCCTCGCTGTTGGATTTGATTCACTAGTGTCGGAACGCTAGCCCTGAGATAGATCAGCAGATCCGGGGATGATACGAAAGAATCCATCAGATTAAACAACGAAAAGTAATTTTCGAAATCACGGGTAGTCATTAAGCCCATGGAATGAAGATTCGGTGCAAAAATGAACGCATCCTCATAAATTGTCCGGTCTTGAATAACGTTTTTTTCCGTTTCCTTGATCTCTTGAATTTGTGTAAATCTACTGTTCAGATAATAGATCTGCAGGTTGAATGACCAACGTTGCATGTCCTCATAAAAATCATTGAGGTAAGGATTTTGATCCACATCTTCGAAATGTGTTTCCCAACCGTAATGTTTGGCCAAAAGTTTTGTCAGCGTGGTCTTTCCAGAACCTATATTTCCAGCAACAGCGATATGCATAAATCAAAGATTTTAGACCGTCTAAATTACAATAATTGACAGAACTAACGCGTCTTTTTAAGAGCGTATTTCAAAATTTTATCAGCCGTCCGGAAATAGTAGATGTCGCCAGCTTTTTTGAGCTCAACAATCTGTTTTACAGGTAATTTTACTCCTTGTTCATTTCCCCCATCGAGGTCCTGTCCGATTAGTTCATCTCTAAGGATCCAATAAAATCGTTCTCCTGCTGGAACACATTTCAAGGCTCCGTTGGAACTGTTTCCAAACTCCAGTTCGTTCAACAGCGTACCGTATATATCAAATTCATAAAATTTTCCTGAACCAATAAGGAATAAATGGTTGTTTGATTCTACCATTGAACTTATCTCTGTTAAATTCAGCATGCCTTTTAGGTTTCGTACTTCTTGAAATTGCATTTTTCCGGAAAGATCAAGAAGGAGCAATCGTGAATTCAGCTGGTCGAGAATCCATATTTTTTCTGGCTGAGAGGAGGTGGTTGCCAGCGAGGCGTTCACAATGCCATATTCAGAAAGATCAATAAGGTTTTCGCTCATCGTGAGTGTATTGTCTAATAAACACAATACCTGTTGCTCTTCCGAAAACAGCACGAGTTTCATCGTATTTATGGGTATGATCTCTTTAACCTGACCGATAGATTTTATGCTTTGAGAGAATTTTTTCACACCTGTGGAATCAAACTTGGTAATCGTTCGATTGTGAACAACATAAATGTTTTCGAGAATATCCGTTGTCCAAATCGCATCTGTTTCCAGAGAATACTCGTTAAGTAAGGTCCATTTGCTGATTGTGTCTTGTGCACGTAAAGTACATAAGCACAAAATAAAAGCAATAGTCAGTGTTCTCATTCTACGTTGATTTCCTTTGACATCAAATACCTCAAAAACTGCTCCACGTATGATCGGTCGTTAAAAAGACGTACAATTTTATTTTGCCCTCCGAGTTTGCCCTGTGATTTTAACCAGGAATCAAAAGAACCCGGATTTAAGATGTTCAATACAGGGGCTTCAAGAACGAGGTTTTGGTATCTTTTCGCATCATAATCTGAATTCAATTCCCTCAATCTTTCGTCAAGAATTGTCCGAAAACGGTTCAGATCATCCGGAGGATTCGAGAATTCAAGAAACCACTCATGTGCACCTGTCTCGATGCTGTTCATGAACTTTGGTGCGACGGTATAGTCTTTAATAACGGCTCCTGTTTTACTGCAGGCATGGCCCATTGCTTTTTCGGCATTGTCTACAATGAGTTCCTCTCCGAAAACATTGATATAACTTTTAGTTCGGCCCGTAATTCGGAATCTGTAAGGACGTGTTGAAGTAAACGCTATCGTATCTCCAATGATGTATCGCCACAATCCTCCATTCGTGGAAATTACGAGCGCATAATTGACTCCAGCCTCAACTTGAGCCAGATTTATCACCTTACGAGAATTCGTTCCAGCAAAATGCTCCATTGGAATAAACTCATAGAAGATCCCGTAATCAAGCATTAGTAAAAGTTCATTGCTTCCGAGTTG
This sequence comes from Bacteroidota bacterium, assembly GCA_041178485.1. GTDB lineage: Bacteria > Bacteroidota > Bacteroidia > Flavobacteriales_D > Crocinitomicaceae > M0103. The sequence goes on from JBEGVI010000114.1 coordinate 16,566, forward strand.
ATCCTGAATTCCGAAGAATCCTTCGGATGCATTGTATGTTTCGACATAATGCATGTCTGGATCCGGAATGAGGCCTTGAAAATAACTTCTGTAAGGTTCAAAACTCACGCCACCATGCATAAAAAGCTCCAGATTCGGCCACACCTCTTTCAGGTTTGATTTGCCACTGATTTCAAGGACTCTTTTTGCAAGTACAGATGTCCAGCTGGGCACTCCTGCCAATATATAGACATCCTCTTCAATAGTTTCTCGGGCCATGCGTTCGATCTTCTCTTCCCACTCACTGAGCAAAGCAGTTTCTTTCGAGGGAGTGCGACGAATCTCCGCCCACCATGGCAGATTTTTAACAATAATCGCTGACAGATCTCCAAAATATGAATCCGCGGAGAGTTGATTTATTTGTGCGCTGCCGCCTACGATGAGGTGTTTGCCATTGTACAGTTTTCTATTCGGTAAATGATGGTAGTATAGAGAGAGCAAATCCTTCCCCCCTTTGTAGTGGCATTCTTCGAGCGATTCTTTTGTTACCGGTATAAGTTTACTGCGCTGTTCTGAGGTCCCCGAAGATTTCGCAAACCAGCGGGTTTCTGTTGGCCAGAGCAGGTTTTGTTCGCCTTGAATCAAGCGCTCAACGAAGGGCTCAATGTCCTGATAGTCCTGCAACGGGACAGTGTTTGAAAACGATTCATAGGTATGAAGTCTTTCAAATCCAAACTTTTTGCCGAATTCCGTATTTTTTGCCGCAGAGATGAGTTTCTCCATCCATTCATTCTGAACTTCAACAGGGTATTTCCTGAAAAGTTCGATCTGGTGGATCCGCTTTTTAATAAACCATGAAAAAATAGAATTGAACGGCATAAGTACGAATTCGTCTCAAAGAAAAACAAAAAAGCCATCCTAAGAAGAATGGCTTTCATAATTTTTTTAGTGGATTATCCCCAGATTAAAATTGAGACAATCACCGCTAGAGCAAATATGGTATATATAATACCTACTGCTGCTGTTGATCCTTCAAAAAAGTTATCTGACATGACTTTTCTATTATGTTAACGAATTAAGAAAATTAATCTCTTCCTCCCATCAGTCTCAAAAGAGACAAAAACAGATTCACGAATAAAATATACAATTGCAATCCACCCACCAAAGCCAGTTTGCTTCGGTCAGATTCAGAAATCGCTGCATTTTCAGAGAGTCCTTTTAATTGTTGCATGTGGTACGCAGTCAAACCGGTAAAAACAAATACACCAAGAATAGAGATAATGAAGTCAAGTATTTGGATGTCCATAAAAATATTTACTAATGAAGCAATGAACATTCCAATGAACACCATATAAAGAAGACTTCCAAATTTGGTTAAATCTGTTTTGGTGGTATATCCTAAAACGGCCATTCCTCCAAATGCTCCCGCGGTAACGAAAAAGGTCATTGCAATGGCAGTCAACTTGTACACGAAGAAAATTGAACTTAAACTTAAACCCATCAAAACAGAGTAGGCTATGAATAAACCAAGTAACAGTCCCATCGAAAGACGTTCATAAGCCCATTGAATTACTAGGCCGAGAACTACCGGAGAGAAAGCCAAGACCCACAGTACCTGGGAAACACTTATAATTTTTCCATTGCTTCCAATCTCTACCAATGAATAAGTAGAGTAAAATTCAATGGTTCCGCAAGTGTATGCGATTATTCCCGAAATACCCAAAGCACCGAACATGTAACTGTACACGTTTCGGAAGAATTCACGTGAAATTTCTCGTGTGTACCCGTCTTCTGAATGAATGAAGTTGTTGTCCATTATTAATGTAATTTAGCTTGCACTAAATTAATAAATTCTTTTCTCGTCGCATCACTTTCGAGGAATAATCCTGTAAAAGCACTTGAGGTGGTCACAGAATTTTGTTTCTGAACGCCGCGCATCTGCATGCACATGTGGGCGCACTCCACGACAACTGCAACCCCCTTGGGATCTAAGGTTCGTTGAATGCAATCACGAATTTGAATCGTGAGACGCTCCTGAACCTGCAATCTGCGCGCGTATGCGTCTACAACACGTGGAATTTTGCTTAGCCCAACGATTTTCCCGTTTGGAATGTATGCGACATGGGCTTTCCCAAAAAAAGGAAGCATGTGGTGTTCACACATGGAATACACCTCAATGTCTTTCACAATCACCATTTCTGAATAATCTTCATGAAAGATTGCCTGGTTCATAAGGTCATCCGGATTCAGTCCGTAGCCATGCGTCATATACTGCATCGCCTTCGCAACGCGCTCAGGAGTTTTCAGCAATCCTTCTCTCGTTGGATCTTCTCCAAGTTCCCGGATGATCTCTTCATAATGCTCGGACAATCTGTAGGTCGTTGCATCGTTGTAGGTTTCTTCTCTCACAAAATTCAGTTCCATGAAGGATAGAACATTTCAAACTTAAAATGGTTCTTTTCCTCCGTAATATTCGACAAAGTTGTTTTCTGTTTCCACAAGTTTAATTTTCACCAATTCTCCTCCTGCGGAACGAATCGGATCCTTGATCCTTTCCCAAATTTGAATGGCCATGTTTTCGGTAGAGGCGAGGATGCCGCTCATGAAGGGCACGTCCAGGTTAAGGTTTTTATGGTCAAGTTCTTCGATTACTTCTCGCTTCAAAATAGCACTGAGCTCTTTGAGATTAATGACAAATCCTGTTTCCGGACTTGGCGTACCTTTCACAGTTACGAAAATCTCGAAATTGTGTCCATGCCAGTTCTTATTGCTGCATTTTCCGAATACCTCCCAGTTTTTTTCTTCACTCCACTCTTCCCGCCAAAGTTTATGGGCCGCATTGAAGGTTTCTCGTCTGGTAATGTAAATTGTGTTCACGACTCTTTTTATGGTTGACAAAGATAAATGATTTATTCATTGCTCATGGTTCGATCGGATGAGACTGTACAGGCAATTTGTCATTTTTTATTTGGAAAAAAGCTTCTTTTTTCTCGAGTCACCAATTCCATGGTCTTGATGTAGCAATCTGTCTCTGTAATCCCATCTGAACGCTCAACCTTTCGTACCTTTGCAGCATGGAAGAACGTCTGGATAAGATCTTGTTGCTTCGCGGACTGGTCAGTTCACGTGTCAGGGCAGAACAAATCATTCGGGAGGTAGGCGTGAAAGTCAACGGAAAGCTCGTTACCAAAACCGGCAAGAAGTTTCCATTGGATTCCAGTATCGATATGATTGCTGAAGAAAATCCATGGGTTTCGAGAGGAGCCTATAAATTGATTGAAGCTATCGAGCAGTTTAAGCCGGAAGTTAAAGGGAAAATTGTATTGGATATTGGTGCTTCGACAGGTGGTTTTACCGAGGTTTTGCTGCATCAGGGCGCGATCAAAGTTTTTGCGGTGGATGTGGGTTCGAATCAGTTGCACCACAAACTAAGATCAGATGAGCGTGTTATTTCGCTCGAGAAAACCCATGTACGCGATCTTACTTCCAAACTTATTTCGGAAGAGTGTGATGCATGTGTGATCGATGTTTCGTTTATTTCGCTTGAAAAGGTTTTTCCTTTTCTGCACCCTTTTCTTAAAAAAGAAGCTTGGATAGTAGCATTACTGAAACCTCAATTTGAACTCGGCAGAGAAAATTTGGGAAAAGGGGGCATCGTTAAAAATAAAGCACTCTACCCCGAACTTATTGACCGAATTGCTTCGATTGGCAGATTGAACAACCTTGAATTCAATGAATATATTCCTTCTCCGATCCTGGGAGGCGATGGAAACGAAGAATTTTTACTTTATTTCAGACGAATTTGACAGAAAAAGTCCTTCTTTAGAATAATTCAAAATAAGGCTTTTCGTATTTTTGCATCACCCATGACAGAAGGAACAAAAATACCATTCAGTGTACGTGAGATCAGACAACAGTTTCCTGCGCTCCGACAAACCATTTACGGCAAGAACCTGATTTATTTTGACAACGGTGCTACCTCACAAAAACCGCAAGTAGTTTTGGATGCGATCAATCGGTACTATTCAAAGGATAACGCCAACATCCACAGGGGAGTACATTTCATGAGCCAGAAGGCGACGACTGAATTTGAAGAAGCCCGAATTTCGATACAGAAGTACCTGAATGCCAGGAAATCCGAGGAGATCATCTTTACGAAAGGGACTACCGATGGGATCAATCTTGTCGCATTTTCATTCGGCGAGTTGCTAAATGAAGGGGATGAGATCCTTATCACAGCCATGGAACATCACTCGAACATTGTTCCCTGGCAAATGCTCTGCGAACGAAAAAAACTTGTATTGAAGGTGGCGCCAATCAATTCCAAAGGAGAGTTGATTGAAGAAGAATTTGACAAACTGCTCTCGAAACGCACGAAATTGGTTGCTGTTACTCACATCTCAAATACGTTAGGAACCATAAATCCGGTCAAAGAACTGGCTCGAAAGGCTCATGCAGTAGGATCAAAGATTCTGGTGGACGGTGCTCAAAGTATCCAGCATATGAAGGTCGACGTGCGCGATCTTGATTGTGATTTCTATGTTTTCTCCAGCCACAAGGTATTTGGGCCTACAGGGATTGGTGTGTTGTATGGCAAAGAGGATATTCTAGATCGAATGCCACCATATCAAGGGGGAGGAGACATGATTGCGAAAGTGACGTTTGAGAAAACGACGTATAATGAGTTGCCGCATAAGTTCGAGGCAGGGACGCCACACATTGCGGGAGGAATTTGTCTGGGTGAAGCGATTCGATTTTTGAATTCTCAGGACATTGAAGCAATTCAGCGACATGAAAAAGAACTCGCACATTACGCGCAAGACATGCTTGATACCTTCGAAGGAGTGCGTATCATCGGTGAAGCAAAACAGAAAACATCTGTTGTTTCTTTTGTGGTGGACAAGCTGCATCCTTTTGATATTGGTACACTTCTGGACAAGCAGGGCATTGCCGTTCGAACAGGTCATCACTGTACCCAACCTTTGATGGACTTCTTTAAAATTCCCGGAACGGTCAGGGCTTCTTTTGCTTTTTACAACACCAAAGAGGAGATTGATACGTTCATCGCTGCGGTTGAAAAAAGTATCGCCATTTTGAAATAACGAACAAGCTCAACCCAGAATTGTTACCTAATCGATGAACATTACCGAAAAACAGCAAGAGATCATTGACGAATTTTCCATCTATGACGACTGGATGGAAAAGTACGAGTATATCATTGAACTTGGGAAGGAGCTAGAGGCTTTTCCCGAAGATAAACGCACGGATGACCGATTGATTGAAGGGTGTCAGTCCCGAGTGTGGTTGTCTACAGATGTTCAAAACGGAAATATGCATTTCAGGGCAGATTCGGATGCCATCATCACTAAAGGAATTATTGGTCTTTTGATTCGAGTTTTGAATGGGGAGACTCCCGAAACCGTAGCGAAATCTGAGTTGTTTTTCATCCAGGAAATCGGTTTGCAGGAACATTTGTCGCCTACACGTGCGAACGGGTTGTTGAGCATGGTCAAACGAATGAAAATGGATGCGTTGAAAGCGAGTACAGAATTAAACAAGAATTAAGGAGAGGCAGTGCCATGGAAAATGAAATCGTTCAATTGGAAAACAAAGTCGTTGAGATCCTCAAGACCATTTACGATCCTGAAATTCCTGTGGATATCTTTGAGTTGGGTTTGATCTATGAAGTGCGTATCAATGAAGATAAATTCGTGAACATAGATATGACGCTGACTTCCCCCAATTGTCCGGTTGCAGAAAGTCTTCCTAAAGAGGTAGAAGACAAAGTAGCTACTATTGATTCTGTTACCGGAGCCAAGGTGCACATTGTTTTCGATCCGCCCTGGGACAAGGACATGATGAGTGAAGAATCAAAACTGGAGTTGGGGTTCCTGTAAATAAATCAGCTTGTTTCTTCGATTGATTCGAGAATCAATTGCCCTGCCTTACGAATCTGTTCCTCAGAAATAGTTAGTGGCGGTGACAACCTGAAACTGTATGGGTGTGATAAAAACCAGAAGCTGATAAGGCCTTTTTCCAGACAGCGTTTCACTACGCGCTCCACACGTTCGAAAGATTCCATATCGAAAGCGAACATCATTCCAATGCGTCTGACCTCTTTTATCTCTTTGTTATTTCCAACAATGGATTCGAGCAATGCTCCTAATCGTTCGACTTCATTCAGATCAATTTCATTTTTCAAAACCTCCAGGCATGCTGCTCCTGCAGCACATACAACCGGATGACCGCCAAATGTCGTTATGTGTCCGAGCATTGGTGCGTAGGTGAATTCCCAAAGATTTTTTTTAGAAGATACAAGCGCTCCAATGGGCATTCCGCCACCTAATGCCTTTCCAAGAGTAAGGATATCCGGAACGACTCCGAAATGTTCAAAGGCAAAGTTTTTTCCGGTCCGTCCCATACCGCATTGGATCTCATCGAATATGAGCAATGCCCCGGTTTCAGAACAACGCTTGCGTAAGTCTTGGAGAAAATCAGTATCGGGGATGCGCACGCCGGCATCTCCTTGTACGGTTTCGATGATCACTCCCGCAGTTCTCTGGGTTATTTGTGACAACGCCAATTTATCATTGAAAGTCAGAAACCGCACATCTGGCAAAAGCGGACGGAAAGCCTGCTTTTTAACTTCGTTGCCCGAGACGCTCATCGAGCCATGCGTGCTTCCGTGGTAGGAACCTCTGAAAGAAATGAGCTCTGTTCGACCGGTTACGCGCTTCGCAAGTTTCAATGCCGCTTCATTGGCTTCTGTGCCTGAGTTTACTGTGTATACACAATTCAGGTTCTCAGGGAGCAGGTGTATAAGTCTTTCGGCAAAATGCAATTGGGCATCCTGAATATATTCTCCGTAAACCATTACATGCAGGTGACGATCTATTTGAGTTTTCAGTGACTCAATAACCTTCGGATGGTTGTGGCCGATATTATTCACTGCCACTCCCGCAATCATATCCATGTATGCTTTTCCGTTCTTGTCGTAAATGTAAATCCCTTCAGCGCGATCAACTTCAATGAGATAAGGACTTTGATTCGTCTGGCCGAGTGTCTTAAGAAATGTATCAGACGCTGTCATTTCAATTGTCAATGGTCTATTGTCAACTGTTTATGCCTTTTTTCTGCTCAGGGCTTTCAGTGCAGCATCCACCACATTTTGAGTGTCGATTCCGTATTTGGTCATTAGCTCCATCGGTGTTCCACTTTCTCCGAAAGTATCGTTTACAGCGACAAATTCTTGTGGTGCAGGGAACTTACGTGCAAGGACTTGTGCCACAGAATCACCTAGTCCACCGTGCATCATATGTTCCTCAGCAGTCACGACACAACCGGTTTTAGTTAAGGATTTCAATACAGCTTCTTCATCGAGAGGTTTGATCGTATGCATGTTGATGAGTTCAACGGAAATGCCCTTTTCTTTAAGAGCTTTTGCAGCCTCGATGGATTTCCAGACCATGTGGCCGCATGCGATGATCGTTACATCTGTACCTTCTTGAAGCACGTCTGCTTTTCCGATGGTGAATTTTGCATCCGGCTTTACGAAGATTGGCATTACCGGACGCCCAAATCTTAGATAAACAGGTCCCTGATGTGCTGCAATAGCAATGGTTGCTTGCTTGGTCTGATTGAAGTCTGCCGGAACAACTACAGTCATGTTTGGCAACATTTTCATCATCCCGATGTCTTCAAGAATTTGATGTGTGGCACCATCCTCTCCCAGTGTCAAGCCTGCATGAGAGGCACAGATTTTTACATTCTTCTGAGAATAGGCAATGGATTGGCGAATCTGATCATATACCCTTCCGGTTGAGAAATTTGCGAAGGTACCGGTAAAAGGAATTTTTCCTCCGATCGTCATTCCCGCAGCAAGACCCATCATGTTGGCCTCAGCAATCCCTACCTGAAAAAACCGTTCAGGGTTTTCTTTTTGAAATGCATCCATTTTAAGCGATCCGGTGAGGTCTGCACAAAGTGCAACGACATTTTCATTGGTTCTTCCCAGTTCTGCCAAACCTTCACCGAATCCCGATCGGGTGTCTTTGTTGCCAAGAATCTCAACTTCCATAGGTATCAGATATTAATGATTGTTGTTTTGTTCGAATAAATACTAAAGTTTTTGTCTATTGTGTATGAGGACGATCTTAAGTTCTTTTGTCGGTACACCATGCGATAATTTCCCGGTTGCAATTGTAATCCCCCGCTTTTTACTGATTCATCCAGATTACACACCCATTCAATTTTTCCATTGTCCTTCAATAAGAATATCTGCGCCACAATTGGCTGGACACTTTTATAGCTAAAGATTCCGGGAGCAGGTATATCCACAAAAAAGGTACTGCTTTGACTCACATCAACGGTCATGTATGTTCTTGGCAAAGTGAGTATCTCAAGGTCGTACTTCCCAACGATATATTTGTCCGTAGTATTCATTTTTTGAACGTTTAAGGTCGAACTGTTGCCATGCAGCATGACCCGTGTGTCTACCATGTAGTTTTTGGCAGCATTCGTAAATCGAGTTTTTATAAATCCCTGAGGTGCATCGACAATGATTGTATTGTGCACATGTTTCTGAAGCGTAATGTTTTTCTTTTCGACCCGGGGGATGGTGTTAACCACCAGATCGTATTTCAATGCCGGATCCATAATGAGCGTATCGGGATTGCCGTATCGGTTGATGGTGTGGACGAATGTATATTTCAGGTTGTTTGTCCCGGCCTCGTAAAGAAACATGGTGACATCTGTTTCTTTGGGGTTTTTGGAAATGTCGTTCAAATTGATCTGAACAGTTGTATTCAACAGCGCTTTAGAAACGACATTTTTCAAGACATTTCTGAAAGCGTCTTTCGTTTCGGCATCGGCGTAGGCTCCAATGCAATTAAATTTATCCAGGTAGGACAAGTCCATGCCGAGACCGATAACGAAGGGTGTCACTTTAACTCCCTTGTCTTTTAGCTTTTTTGCTATAACACATGGATCGTTGTCGCAAGCTTCCAATCCATCGGTAATAAGAATGATGATGTTCCGTGCATTCTGATCGGGGAAATCGCCAGCAGCGGCTTCCAGCGATCTCGCGATGGGAGTGGTTCCCTTCGCTTCAATGGACTTGATTCTGTATTTGATCTTGTCGTAATTGTCCTTCCCAAAAGGGATTTCCAGTTTGGTATCATTGCAATCTTGATAGGTCGCTGTGATAGGGGATTGGTGGCCGTACACCCGAAGAGCTACCTCGAGATTTGCAGTGCCTCTCAGACTGTCCACCGTTTGAGACAAAAGTTCTTTCGCTGCTTCAATTCTTGTCTGGTTGTTGTCCCAATTGGCATTCATACTGTTTGATGCATCCAGTATGAAAAGAATTCGGGTGAGTTCTTCCTGTCCAAAAGAGAGAAAGGAAGCGAAAAACGTTAGTATAAAAAGTATTTTTTTCAATGTTATCAATAATCCCCTAGCGTTTCTTCGAGTTGGTTCAATGCATCTGCGAGCTGTTCTGCATTTGGCGCAACTCCATGCCATTTGTGAGAACCCATCATGTAGTCTACTCCTTGCCCCATTTCAGTTTTCATTATAATGACCACCGGTTTCCCTTCGCCGCTTAAACTTTGTGCTTTCAGCAGTGTGTTTTTCATGTCTGTCATGTTGTGACCATCCATCTCGAGGACTATCCAGCCAAAAGCTTGCCATTTCTGATGTAGGTTGCCCAGGGAAAGTACATTTTCCACGTCTCCGTCGATCTGTCGCCCATTGAAATCAATCGTTGCAATTAGGTTGTCAACTTTGTTTGCTGCTGCATACATAGCTGCTTCCCAGATTTGCCCTTCCTGTAATTCGCCATCTCCATGAAGGCAGTATACATACGAGGCGTCATTGTTCAGCTTCTTGACCTGTGCTGCACCCACAGCTACAGAAAGGCCTTGTCCCAGAGAACCGGATGCCATGCGCACACCAGGAAGTTTTTTATCGGTAGATGGATGACCTTGAAGTCGCGAAGATAATTTTCTGAAGGTTGAAAGTTCTGAAACCGGAAAATATCCACTGCGGGCCAAAACACTGTACCATACCGGAGAAATGTGTCCATTGGAAAGAAAAAATAAGTCCTGGCCTGTACCGTCCATTGTAAAATTTTTGGCGTCATGTTTCATAACGTCGAAGTACAACAAGGTTAAAAAATCAGTGCATCCCAGTGAGCCACCCGGATGACCTGAATTCACTGCTGAGACCATTCGGACGATATCTCTTCTAACTTGTGATGCGATTTTTTGCAATTCAGTGGTTTCCATTTTCCTTTGAAAAATTGTTGAACAAAACTACTTTTAATTCTTAATTTTAGTCGCCCTGAAAAAATAAGTTTATCCTCAAATGCAACTTTTTTTTGAACAGGTGTGTCTAACACGAAACATTACATAATTATGAAAGTATTTTCCTCCGGTTTGTCAGTTTTGATGATCACATTCATGCTGTCATTTTCCGTCGATGCACAAAAGACCAAACACGATGAAATCAAGGTTGAAGCGGTTCAAACAAAACAAATTTCTTTTGAAACATATTGCGAACAGAATGCTATCCATTTGATGGACATCCCTGCAGAAAAACTATCAGGAATTACTTTTGCCGGAACGCTCAATTACATTGATGCAAAAAAGCAACCCGGGCTGAAAGAATACGGGCTAACACCTTCAGAAAAAGAAACACTTTACTATACTCTGAACGGTTCGGATAAAATATTGGCTGTTCAGTCACTGTTTGTATTGAGATTGAATTACGCTAACTCCAAGAAATAACGATGAAGACTATCCACTTTTTTACCAGCTTGTTGTTTGCATTTTTTGTATCTAACATTGGTGCACAAATACAACTTTCGGATTCGGATTACACATCTTCCAATCCACTGGATTGTGGTGCAATAAATCCCATTACCTTAAATTTTTCAGACGGTGCGGGAAACTATGCAGCGAATACCAACGATACTCTCGTGATGTGTCCTGACCTCACGCAAGGAACCAAAGTATCTATTGCGTTTGCAGTGAACATCGGCTATGTTTTCGACATAGACGCTTCTGATACCATTTATGTGTATGATGGGCCAAACACCTCCTCTCCTCTCATTGGTGCATACAACTCAGCGACGAATCCGACAGGTGTTTTTGTACAAGCATCGTGGGCAAATACGTCGGGATGTTTGACGATTGTTTTCATTTCGAATGGTTCAGTACAAGGTCAAGGTTGGGAGGCACATGCTGCCTGCGACAATCCCCCTCAGCCTTTTTTTCCGCACATCGAGGCCTTCAAAAATGGGTCAGGACCGAATGTTTTGAATCCGCTTGATACGGGTTATGTGGATGTGTGTTTTGGCGATTCTATTCTTTTTGTGGCTAAGCCAACCTTTCCAAATTCTCTAGAAGAAACAGGTTACGGGTATTCTCAAAATGTTGGAAACTGCACGTATGAGTGGACGATAGGAAGCGTTGGGCAGTTTAACAATGACTCGATTTGGTTTACGCCTCCGGCAAGGTCTGGATATTACGTGGATCTACGAATTACAGACATTTTTCCACAGATTGAACGCATCACTTGTAAGGTCAGGGTGTCTCAACAGCCTATTTTTGCGGGAACAGGTCCTGTCGAGGACTCAGTCTGTTTGGGTGAAAATACAATTCTCATTGGTGGTGTTACCCCAACAGATACGGTGGGTATTTCAATACCGGAAGGCCAGTTCGCCATCGGAGGAATCTTTGCAGGGCTGACGTTTTTGCCGGATGGTTCAGGGTCGGCCTATTCCACAACAATCACCATTTCAGGATTTGATGATACCACCACATTCACAGATCCGTGTGATCTTGAGCAATTGGTGCTGGATATTGAACATTCTTACATCGGAGATCTTGAGATCGAGCTCACCTGCCCTAACGGACAGTCGGTTTCGATCATGAATGCCTACAATCAGACGCCGTTTGGCTGGACCGAATTGGTACCTGGTGGGTGTGGAAATGGTATCGGTACCTTCCTAGGAAACGACACGAATCTTGATGGCGGAGCTCCGGGAAGTCCGGTATGGACGTATACGTTTTCAGACTGTAATGCAACTCAAGGCTCCATTTGTGATGAATTGGGAAATACCGTAACGAACGATTATGGTTTTACATCCATGGATACAACAGGAGTCTATAATTTTGATGGGAATCTCAACAGTCTTATTGGCTGCCCTATTAACGGGAACTGGGTAATTACCGTGCAGGATAACCAGGGTATCGACGATGGATACATCTTCCAATGGGGATTGTACTTCGATGCGAGTTTGTATCCTGATAATGAAAGCTATTACAATTATATCGTATCTGATTTTTGGTCCGACGATCCGACCATCGTTTCCGGGCAAAGTGATACACTCATTATAATAGAACCGAATCTTCCTGGGACATACAATTATACCTACAATGTCATCGATGACTATGGTTGTCCGTACGATACTACAGTAACCCTGGTAGTAAGGCCTTTGCCTGCAATCTTTACGGATACAATTGTTTGCGGAACCAGTTTCGATGTATCCGGCACACAGGTTTCTGTCAATTCAGCCGGAGGAGAATGGTACAGTCCGGACAGTGACATCTCTTTCTCCCCAAGTGCTACCAGCTTGAATCCTACCATAACCCCAGGCAATATTGGAGGGCCGCCGCACGAAATTTATTTCGTGGATGGGGCTTGTCAGGATACTTTGATGGCCACGGTCACATTTCCTGACAGTGTGATCGTTCAATTATCGGATGCCGAAAATTGCGTTGGTTCTCCCGTTATTATCACACCGGTGGATGTCAATTCCTCCATTGTGGAATATGTGTGGAGTACAAGTCAAACTACCGGGACGATCGAGCACATAGTAGCTTCGGTTCCCGAGGTATTGTCGGTGACAGCATCGAACTACTGTTATGATTCCACCTTTACCGTGAATATTGAACCAATTTTTTGTGATATAACGGCCCCTAACATCATAGTGCTGTCTTCTATAGCCGGCAATGCTGCATTCTTCGTGCAGTACGATGGCATTAAAGAATTTGAATGTTCCATTATAAACCGTTGGGGAAATCTTATCTATGAATATTTTGATCCCGCTGGTCAATGGGATGGAAAGGTCAACGGAAATCCGGTGGATGAAGGAACATACTATTACATCATTCGCGCTGTTTTTGAAAGTGGCGATGAGGTGAAAAAGCATGGTTTTGTGCAGGTGAAGCATTGATTTGAATCAACGTAATCAAAACCGGCCTTGTGCCGGTTTTTTTGTTTGGTATTGATAAGTTACTTTTACGGTAAATCAAGAAGTCATGAAAAAAATTGGTGTAAATGGTTTTGGAAGAATAGGCAGGTATTTCACCCGTTTGTGTCTGGATTCATCGGAGGTGGAAGTTGCGCTCGTTAATGATGTTTCGGACATCAGAACTTTGGCACATTTGCTTAAATACGATTCTGTGCACCGTCAGTTAAAACATGATTTTCACATTGAAGGAAATTCGCTTCATTTTTCAAATGGCACGGAGATCAAGTTTGTTCAGTTTAAGAATCCGGAGGAAATTCCCTGGGGTGAGTATGGTGTAGAAACAGTTGTCGAATCCACAGGATTGTTTTTAACCACTGATACTGCATCGAAACATCTCTTGGGCGGTGCAAAACGAGTAGTTATCTCTGCACCGGCAAATACAGAAGAGATTCCCACAGTGGTATTAGGGGTAAATGACGATATTCTGAAGGGAGATGAAAAAATCATTTCCAATGCGTCCTGTACAACCAACAATGCGGCTCCGATGGTGAAGGTATTGCGGGAGCTTTGCGAAATTGAAAGTGCCTACATCACAACGGTGCATAGCTATACCTCGGATCAACGCCTGCATGATGCTCCGCACAAAGACCTTCGTCGCGCAAGGGCTGCCGCACAGTCGATTGTGCCCACATCTACCGGCGCTGCAAAAGCAATCACGAAAATCTTTCCGGACCTGGAAGGGAAAATGGGCGGGTGTGGTGTACGTGTCCCGGTTCCTGATGGCTCGTTTACGGATTTGACGATAGTTGCGCGTAACCCACCTACGGTCGAACAGATCAATGCGGCGATGAAAAAGGCTTCAGAAACTTCGCTCAAAGGTATCATTTCGTATTGCGACGATCCGATTGTTTCTGTGGATATCATCGGAAACCCCTACAGTTGTGTGTTCGATGCTGAATTGACCAGCGTAGTGAACAACATGGTCAAGGTGGTTGGATGGTACGACAATGAAGCCGGCTATTCCAACAGATTAATGGAGTTGGTTACGCGCTTGTGATTACCCAAAAATTTCATTGAAGGAGAAGGTCTCCTTCAGACGGATACCCTTGTCCGTGTGCTGAAGTGTGCAGCACTCATTTACGGCGTCATGTTCAAAAAACAAGATGTATTCTTGCTCGACAGCATTTGTAAGAAAATTTCCTTTTTCTTCCAGGGTAATTAGCGGACGCGTATCGTATCCCATAACATAAGGCAGCGGGATATGTCCTGCGCTTGGCAGCAGGTCTGCCATAAAAACAATCGTCTTTCCCTTGTAATGTAGGTGGGGGATCATCATACTTTCCGTATGTCCGTCGACGAAGAGTACATCCAAATTAGGAAATGCATCCTTGGTAAAGTCGCCATTACGCTCAATAAAACGAAGTTGACCACTCTCCTGAATAGGAAGAATATTCTCTGATAGAAATGATGCTTTCTCTCTTGGGTTCGGTTCTGTTGCCCATTTCCAGTGATTCTCTGTGCTCCAGTAATGTGCATTTTTGAAAGCAGGCTCATAGCCGGTTCGGTCCTTGTTCCATTGAATTGCCCCGCCGCAATGGTCAAAGTGCAGATGTGTCAGAAAAACATCGGTCACATCGTCTGCAGAAAAGCCGAGTTTGTTGAGATTGTCTTTGAGGCTGTCACTTCCGGAGAGGTGGTAGTGGGAGAAGAACTTTTCGGATTGTTTGTCACCAATTCCTGTATCTATAAGAATAAGTCGACTGCCTTGCTCGATCAGTAAACAGCGCATCGACCAGTCACACATGTTGTTGTTGTCTGCGGGATTTGTTTTTTGCCAGATCGTTTTTGGGACCACACCAAACATGGCTCCACCGTCCAGTTTGAAGTTTCCTGTATTCAGAGGGTGTAAAATCATAGCACAAACTTACGTAGAAGAATGCAACCAAAAGTGATCATTTTCCTGCAAAATACAGAACAATGATTGCTGTAACAGCAGCGAGCAGACCGCTGATCTTCTTGGTATTTACCGTTTCTTTGAAAGCGATAAAACCAATCACAGAGGAAATCAGAACGACGGATACATTTATTATCGCCAGAACTGAAGTGTCTTGCCAGCCTGTGCTTTGGTATGATTGCATAAGTAGGAAGATCGAAAAGTAATTTGGAATTCCAAGTGCAATTCCTGCCAGGATATTTCTGAATTCAAACGGACTTTTTCCTGAAAAGATCTGCCACATCATAATTGTGATTCCTATGGTACCGGCAATCCCAAATCCAAAAGCAGAAAACAGCGAGGAAGATAAGTTTTGCAGGTGATATTTCTGAACATAATTTAAAACGACATCCAAAATTCCGCTCCCAAAGAACAAGGTCAGGAGCATCCATAGGGATCCTTGATTCGAAGATGCACTGTTGCGCCCGTTCCATGTCACCAGAAAAACTCCACCAAAAGCAAGAAGCATTCCGATGGTTTTTAAAACTGCCAATGGCTCATGATAAAGGAATAACATCAACATCAATGAAACAGCCATGCTCATTTTGCCGGCAATTGAAGTCAGAGCAACACCATTTTGTTGTGAACTTAAACCCATCAAGATGAAAAGTGAAATGAACAAGATCCCGGCAATCATTGCAAATCCCGGCCAGGAACCGGAAAATGAATTAGAATTCAGTTCGTTGCCAAACAACGCCAATCCGCATGTGAAGGCGGTAACATAATTAAAGACGATCGCATGGAAGGTGTTTATTCCAAACCTTGGAAACATTCGAAAGATCACAAAGATTAAACTCGAAGAAAGGATGGAAAAAAGGAGAGGGATCATTTTCGGTAATAAATATAGATTTGGTCTTCTCCGAACGCAAATGTCTCGGATGGAGTCTTTTGAATAACGGGCGCCCTCTTTCCTTCCCCGTAGAGACAATTGCCGACAATCACCCGTGCTTCATCCCAGACATTGCCGAAAATAAAATAATGCAAGGTCCGCGTTCCTCCTTCGACGAAAACGGAAAGGATGTTTCTGTGATACAGTTCTTTGAGGATCAATTCTGTATTAATCTCCGCAATTTTAATCCATTCAATGTTGCCCTGTCGCTCATTTTTAATCCTGTTGAAGATGAGGGTGGGCGCATCTTCAGAAAAAACATTGAGGTTTTGTGGAAGTTTAAGTTGACTGTCAATGATTACCCGTATCGGATTTTTTCCACTCCACTCGCGAACCGTCAGAGAAGGATCGTCATTTTGTGCTGTTTTCCGACCGACAAGGATGCATTGTTCTTCTGAACGCCATTTGTGGACAAGAACTTTAGTTTCTGGTGCTGAAATCCAGAAAATTCCCTTTTCGTCCTCTGTTCTGATCTTGTCAACGAAACCGTCGCGTGTCTGTGCCCACTTGAGGATGACGTACGGACGCTGACGCTCATGATAGGTGAAAAACCGTTTATTTAATTTTCTGCATTCCGGTTCTAGAACCCCAATTAAAACCTCAATGCCTGATTTTTCGAGAAGCTCTGCTCCCTTTCCGCTGACTTTGCTGTGGGGATCGAGTGTTCCGATTACTACTCTCTTTAATCGATGTTGAACAAGTAATTCGGCACACGGAGGGGTTTTTCCATAATGGGCGCAGGGTTCCAAGGTCACATACATTGTGGATTCACTGAGTAACTCCTTTTCAATTACCCGGTTAATTGCTACAACTTCTGCATGCGGCCCTCCAAAAGTTTGATGAAATCCTTCTCCGATGATCCTTCCTTCGTGAACAATTACGGCACCGACCATCGGATTGGGCGCTACATGTCCTGTTCCCAGGATTGCCAGATCAAGCGCCCTACGCATGTAAAGATCATCCGTTTTCATATGTACGAAGATACAATTTCAACGTGTAAAAGGCAGTTGCTTCCTGTTCAAACCATGGAAAATCGTATTTTCGTCTTTATGGAACCAGCTCAAATTAAAAAAACCAATTTTCAGGTAATTCTTTTGTTGATCGTCGCATCATTGGGGTATTTTGTCGATATCTATGACCTGGTGCTATTCGGAGTTGTAAAGGCTGAAAGCCTGGATCAGATTATGGTTGGTGCGAGTGCAGCAGATAAGGCAGCCACGGGTAAATTTCTGTTCAACATGCAAATGCTTGGCATGTTGATCGGTGGTTTGCTTTGGGGGATTCTGGGGGATAAAAAGGGTCGTTTAAAAGTACTTTTCGGATCAATACTATTGTATTCGGTTGCCAACATTGCCAATGCATTTGTCACCGATGTAACGTCTTACGCTGTTATACGGGTGATTGCGGGAATTGGTCTTGCAGGTGAGCTCGGTGCCGGCATTACGTTGATCTCAGAAATGATGTCCAAAGAAAAACGCGGATACGGAACAATGCTTATTGTCACATTTGGAGCATTGGGAGGAGTCGTTGCCTACCTGGTAAATTCGGGAGGACAGGGAATCGGTGTAATGATCCAACAACTTACGGGAATTTTATACGCGAACTGGCAGATTGCATATATTTTGGGAGGTGTAATGGGCTTGTTGCTCTTGCTTTTGCGTGTAGGCACGATTGAATCCGGATTTTTCAAGAATGTGGTGGCTGAAAAGCATGTTGCCCGCGGCGATCTGAGAATGATCTTCGGAAATAGAACTAATTTGATCAAATACCTTCATTGCATCGTTATCGGGATTCCGGTTTGGTATGTCATCGGACTGTTGATCATGAATTCCAAGGATAATTTTGGCCCTTTGCTTGGAGTCTCTGATGTGAACAATGGCCAGGCTGTGATGTTCGCCTACATTGGACTTTCAGTAGGTGATTTGATTTCCGGTTTCTTGAGTCAGGTATTGAGAAGCAGAAAGAAGGTAGTGATCCTCTACTTGATGTTCACTTTAATTTTGTCCGTTGTTTTCCTCATGTTCATGAAGGGCATTTCACTTTCCACCTATTACTTCATGTGTTTTCTGCTTGGTGCCGGAACCGGTTACTGGGCCATTTTTGTGACAATTGCTGCAGAACAGTTCGGCACCAATATCCGTTCAACAGCAGCCAATACGATCCCGAATTTTGTTCGAGGTTCAGTAAACATCATCGTTCTGTTGTTTACACTTCTTGTATCGATAAATGTCGGAGATGGATTCTCTGCATTAATTGTTGGAGTGCTCTTTATAGCACTTGCCTTGTGGAGCATATCGAGATTGAAGGAAACGTTCGGCAGGGACCTTGACTTTATCGAAATCGCATAAAAAAACCACCCGAAGGTGGTTCTTATCGCTGTATTCTTTTTTGTTAGTGCGATGCAAGGTACTCAGCCACTGCTTCGTGTGTTTCTGACATGGTAGCTTTACCTTGAGTCCAGTTCGCAGGGCAAACCTCACCATTTTCTTCAAAGTATTGCAATGCATCTACCATTCTTAATGCTTCATCTACATTCCGACCAAGAGGTAAATTGTTTACAAGTTGGTGTTGAACCACTCCGTTTTTGTCAATCAAGAACAGTCCACGGTACGCAACCATTGAATTTGTGGCTGTCATTTCTCCATTATCATTGTAATCATATTCCCCATTGAGAACGTCAAAGTTGATTGCAATAGTTTTTGTTGTATCGGCCACGAGAGGGTATGTTATCCCTTGAATTCCACCTTGTTTTTTAGGCATTTGCAACCATCCCCAATGACTTTGTTCTGTGTCGGTTGAACATGCTACCAGTGCAACGTTACGTTTTTCAAATTCAGGTAGTGCTTCCTGAAACGCATGAAGTTCGGTAGGGCAAACAAACGTAAAATCTTTAGGATAAAAGAAGAATAGAACGTGTTTCTTACCCAAATATTGGTCGAGTGTAAAATTATCCTCAATCTGACCACCATTAATTACTGCTTTCGCGCTAAAAGACGGCGCTTTTTTTCCTACGAGTACTCCCATTTTTTGTGTATTAAATTGTTTTTAATATTTACGAAACAAACTTACCCAAATTTAGTTTTTGATAGAATTCATTTGTTTCTATCATATTTTGGATTCGGTAAATTCAATGTAAAATTCAATAGTTTTCTTTTTAGATAAATTCAATTATATTTATAATTCCATAGAAAAAAACTATGATTACACTTCAACAGATGACCTACATCCTTGCTGTGGCTGATATGGGTCAGTTTCAGAAGGCCAGTGAATTTTGCAATGTTACACAGCCAACACTTTCGATGCAAGTGAAGAAAGCAGAGGACATGTTGGGTCACCGCATTTTTGATCGAAGCCTTAGTACCATTCAACTCACGTCGTTTGGAGAACAGCTTATTCCGGTTTTACGCGATGTTATTTCAGAAAACATGAAAGTGAGTCAGTTGCTTAAGCGCCATTCAGGAAAGGGTGAGGAGGTTCTTCGTATAGGTGTCATTCCAACTATAGCCCGTTACTTAGTGCCTGTAATTTTTGAAGGGAATGTAAAGTCAGATTTCGTGTTTGGATGTCATTTTGTAGAGGGATATACTTCAGATTTGATTTTGAAATTGCAAAAGCGAGAACTTGACTTGGTCATAGCAGCCGGACCTTATGTACAGCCTGGATATACCTCCGTTAAATTGTACGATGAAGAACTCAATGTTTATTTGTCTGAAGCATTTTCAAGATCCTACGAAAAGATAATTCCCGTAAAGGTTTTACAATCGCTCAGACCATGGTTGCTTTCAGAAGGGAATTGTCTTCGTTCACAGATGATCAGCTTTTGTAAAATGAAAGAGGAGGATGGGCTCACAAAATGGGACTACAATGGTGGTAATTTAGAGGTGCTCATGCACATCGTCGAACAAGAAGGTGGGTATACCATTATTCCGGAGTACTATCCTGTTTCAGATCCGGGGCGTATTTTTTCAGTTGATATAACTGACAGCGGACATTATCCCGGAAGATCAGTAATTGCTGTTCATCATTCAAGAGCAGTGAACACAAACTTATTTAATGAGTTAATTCACTTTATTCAGCACAGCTTTAGCCGCTCTTCAGCCAAACCGCTTAACATTATTGGTTGGACAGGGGAGTGAGGAAATTGATTTTTTCTGCAGATCTTGAATTTTTCGTAAATCAGAAGAACTTTAAAGAATACATTTTTTGGCTACTTTTACGATA
>JBEGVI010000115.1:0-5226 GCA_041178485.1 Bacteroidota bacterium
GGAAACTGTTCTGCTGTAGAAGCAATTTTTGACCATTCTGGAAAGGTTTATTGTCCATCCAGCATACGGTGGCTTCTATCGTATTTTCTACATTGGGCGCCTCAGACGTCTTGACAATGCTGCTGCCGCGACTGAGATCAAAATCTTCCGTGAGATGAATGACAACAGGTTCTCCTGCGTGAACTTCCGTTACTTCTTGTTGGTGCTTTTCGATCTTTTCAATCGCAGTGAATACCTCAAGGGGAAGCAATTGTACCTGGTCTCCCGATCTCAATGTTCCGCTTAATAGGCTTCCTGCATATCCCCGGTAATCGTGCAGTTCTTCCGTCTGCGGTCGGATCACATATTGCACTTGAAAGCGCGCGTGCTGCATATCTTCTTCATGTGCGAGCTCTACATTCTCCAGAAATTCAAACAATGATCCTTCCGTGTACCAGCTTAGGTTCTGTGAAGCATGCACAACGTTGTCTCCTGCAAGTGCGCTGACAGGGATGAATGATGTTTTTTTGAGCCCGATCTTTTTCGAAAATTCGAGGTAATCTGCTTTGATCTGTTCGAAGACATCTTGTTTGTAATCGACAAGGTCCATCTTGTTGACACAAATCAGGATGTGAGGAATGCCAAGTATTCCTGAAATAATGCTGTGACGTTTGGTTTGGTCTGTGATACCGTTTCGTGCATCTATAAGAATGATCGCCAGATCCGTGTTTGATGCTCCGGTAAACATGTTTCTCGTGTACTGTGCGTGTCCCGGGGTGTCTGCGATGATGAACTTGCGTTTTTCAGTAGAGAAATACTTGTATGCTACATCGATCGTGATTCCCTGTTCCCGCTCAGCACGCAATCCGTCTGTGAGCAATGCCAGATCGATATCGGCATCCACACCGGTTGTTTTGCTCTGACGCGTCAACGTTTCAATGATGTCCGTAGAGATCGATTTGCTGTCATACAACAAACGCCCTATCAGTGTACTTTTCCCATCATCCACGTTTCCTGCGGTAAAAAATCTCAAAAGTTCCATATTGAATGACATCTTTGTTCTTTGTTCTTTGTTCCTTGTTCTTTGCTCCTTGTTCCTTGTTCAGTTCGGCAAGCTCACTGCAATCCTTGTTCCTTGTTCCTCAAAAATATCCCCCCTTCTTTCTGTCCTCCATAGCTGCTTCACTCACACGGTCATCCATGCGTGTGGCTCCGCGTTCCGAGATCTTTGTTTCTTTGATCTCCGCGATAATGTCATCTACGGAATACGCTTCACTTTCAACGGCAGCAGTGCATGTCATGTCGCCCACGGTGCGGTAGCGAACATTGCGTTTGACAATTGCATCTGTGGGTTCAATGGTGACAAACTCGTTAACATTCATCAATTGCCCGTGTTCGGTAAGAATGCATTCCCGTTCGTGTGTAAAATAGATCGATGGAAGCGCAATCTTTTCCCGTTTTATATAGTTCCACACATCCAGTTCTGTCCAGTTCGAGATAGGGAAGACGCGCACATTTTCGCCTTTGTCGATCTTTCCGTTGTAAATGTTCCATAATTCCGGGCGTTGTTTCTTCGGATCCCATTGACCGAATTCGTCCCTGACCGAAAAGATGCGCTCTTTTGCTCTGGCTTTTTCTTCGTCACGTCGCGCGCCACCGATGCATGCGTCAAATTCAAATTCTTCGATCACATCGAGCAGGGTATAGGTCTGAAGTCCGTTGCGACTCGGAAATTTACCCCGCCCGTCCTGAAGGTTTTTCGCTTTGATTGTGTCCTCCACCTTTCTGACGATCAATTGTTCTCCCAGTCGGGCGGCAAGTTCGTCACGGAACGTGAGTGTCTCTTCAAAGTTATGTCCTGTATCCACGTGCACCAGCGGAAACGGGAATTTTCCAGGACGAAATGCTTTCAGAGCAAGATGTACCAGGCAGATACTGTCTTTCCCGCCACTGAAAAGCAATGCCGGACGGTCGAACTGCCCCGCCACTTCTCTCAGGATGTAAATCGCTTCTGCTTCTAACTGATCCAGATAATCCATGTTGTTCATGCGTTCTATGTTACGTGTGTAACCCACACTCTTTTTTTTCACTTTGTTCCCACCACCAGCGGCCTGCACGAAAATCCTCTCCTTCACGGATGGCTCGCGTACACGGCTGACAGCCAATGCTAACAAACCCGCGATCGTGCAATACGTTGTAGGGGATATTAAATTGCGAAATTACTGCTTTTACCTCTTCGAGATTCCAGTTTGCCAAAGGGTTGATTTTATGAATGCGTCGGTTTTCGTCGTAGTCGATCACAGGCAATTGACTTCTGTTTTCGGAATGTGCGCTTCGGATACCTGTTATCCAGCATTCCACACCCTCCAAAGCTCGGTTTAGCGGTTCAACCTTGCGAATAAAGCAACATTCTTTTCGATTCTCGAGTGATTCGTAAAAGCTACTGGCGCCTTTGTTTGTAACAAGTTCCTGAACTTTTTCCGTGTTTGGAAAGAAAACCTCGATGTTCCTCTTGTAGCGTTCACGCGTACTGCTCAGAACACTGTAGGTTTCCGGAAATATACGACCGGTATCCAATGTGAATACGCGTATAGGCAGATTGTTACTAAAGATATAATGAGTGATCACCTGGTCTTCCCAGCTTAAACTTGTCGAAAAAGCGGCCTTGTCTCCAAAGATCTCTGCAATCTTTATCAGAAGTTCTTCGGCTTGAAGATGTTCAAATGACGTTAAGTTCATAGAAAAGTTTTGAGGAGTGTTCTGATACTAATTACACAAATGAGTATGCCAACGAAGATCAATCCTTTTTTGATCGGGATCTTGTTGGAAATGTAAATTGAGACAGGGGCGGCAATCATTCCTCCGACGACCAATCCGAAGATCACATGCCAGTGGCTCAGTCCGATCATGAAGAAAAAAGTGACGGTACTGACTACGGCAACGAAAAATTTCGCCAGATGAGCCGATCCCACAGCATACCGAAGGTGACGTCCACCTGCCAGCAATGAACTGGTGACAATCGGGCCCCATCCACCGCCGCCAACACTGTCAAGGAATCCTCCTGAAAAGGCAATCGGATAAAGTGTGTTCACTTTTTTTCTTTTCACAGGTTTTCTGATTGCGCGAAACACAATAAGGACGCCAAGCGTAAGCGTGTACACCGCTACAATGGGCTTGATCACTGAAAAATACTCTTTACTGACAAATGAAACTGTAACAACACCTGCAATTGTTCCGAGTACTCCGGGCCAAACCAACGCTTTGAAAAGTTTCATGTTTATGTTTCTAAAACGCATGTAAACAAGGCTTGAGGAACCTGTTGTGAAAATCTCTGAGGCATGCATGCTCGCACTTGCCACTGCGGGAGTGATTCCGGAAATCCCTGAACCAAGTAAAAATGTCGTCACAGTAACGCCGTATGCCATGCCCAGCGCTCCATCGATCATTTGGGCTATGAATCCAAACGCAATGAATTTCCACATGTTAGGACCAAGGTGTTCAAGTAGTGCATGCCATTGGCCGTTCAGTTCCCTAATAGGGAGATACAAGAATACCACATACACGATAGTCAATAAGGAAATCATTAAAACAGATAACATCGCTGCCTTCCTGACACGGATGTTTTTTCGGTCTTGAACAAGCGCAGCGTTCTCGAATGCATCCTCTTGATAGAGCTGGCTCAGGATTTCATCCTCTTCAGAAACTGTATTTTCCTGTATAGGCTTAGTCATTCAGTCCGGAAGTTAGATTTTCAAGGCTCATTTGAAGCTGAGTTCCAACAATATGTTGAGGATAGTGTACATTCGATTGCCACTGCAGGGTGTAGAATGGCATGAATTTGACATGTGTATTTATTCTAAATGCCAGTCCGGCGGAATAACGTTGTTCAATGAAAAGGTCTTTGCCCGGTGAGTAAAATAGTTCAGATGACAGTCGGGTTTCTAAAAAACGCGAAAGATCTTTTACCCAAGCAGCTTGAATTCTGAGCCGGGCATTGGTTTTTCTGTCGTTAAATGTTCTGATTTCCCCTCTGAATCGTACGTTCAGTATTGTTCTCTCTGCATCAAATTGTTTGGAGTATTCTGCAAATAACCTGTTTTCTATGGACAGTGCATTTATATAGTGTTCAAAATAGGCATACCCCACGCCGAGATTGTTTGATTTCTTAAATGTTTTTTCAATGGTCAGACGTGCGAGTGCCGTTCTATTGGCATGAATAAAGTCATCGCACATCCGAAATCCCAAATCACCGGTAAATTGAGCACGATTCGTTTTGTATCGGAAAACAGCACTGGTCCACAAATTTTTAGAGAGCGTTCTCTGAGAATGTAAAAGAGGAAAAACTAAAAAAATACACACCAACCCGATGAAGAGACGCATCTGCCTAAAATGTTAAATTATATCCTACTAAAAAAGTATGATATAAAATTAATCTTTAAAGAATGGCTGCAAAATTCTGCTTTATTTATCAATAAAACAAGAATATGATGTAAAAATAAAGCCTATTAAAATTGTAGGAATTCTATTTTTTGGAAGTGATTTTGAGCGTTTCTTCTCTATCCAAAAGGTCCTGGACAGATGTTTTGGATAGGATCGCTATTGTAGCCTCTCTGACTTCTCTCATGACGTCACTTAACCCACACGTTTTTTCATTTTCACATTCTTCGCATGATTTGTAAAAATTAAGACTTACACAGGGAAGCATTGAAATGGGGTCACCGGCAAGCCGGAAAACATGAGAAATGAAGAGCTCATTGGGGTGTGTGCTTAAAAAATATCCTCCATGAGCACCGAGTTGACTTTTCACAATTCCTCCATTGCGCAGTTCCACTAAAATGGCCTCTAAAAATTTTCTGGGTATGCGTTCTTCCTCAGCTATCGTCGAAATCTTGAGCGGTGTTTTATCTTCATAGCGCCTGGCTAGCGACATGAGTGCTTTAATCGCGTATTTGCTTTTTTTGGACAACATCCGTAAAACAAAGATAAAGTATTCTTATTCTTTTATTGAGGTCAGGCTAAAAGAGAGTCTAAGTGTTTATCAGTATTGTCCGGTAAAAATGACCTTTTTCTTTTGTCTTGATACAAAAGAAACAAAAAATCAAGACTCGATTTAGCCGTTCGGCGAAAATTTCTCATCGATCAAAACTCAAAAAGAGTGGAAACATAGCGTTTCCAAACGACAAGCGCTTTTTGGTTTTGTTTTACGATTCGAAATTTTCTTCTCCCTCACTTCTCCAATCGAGTCGG
>JBEGVI010000116.1:0-13410 GCA_041178485.1 Bacteroidota bacterium
TTGCTTCGATGGAAGCAACGATGAGAATACACCCATTTTCTTTGATCTCGTATTCGTTGGCGTACTTGCACAATAACTTTACAGGGCTGCCTTTCACGAATGGCACCGGACAGTCGTTGTGGTAAATCGCTTCCAGATTGGTTTGATCGAATTCGCTGATTTCTTCGGGATAAGAAGCTGAAGTGTGATGTGCATCGGATATCTGTTCCGCTGTTATATGGTTGACCGTAAAATAACCGTACCCTTTGATGTTCTGATAGGTGTGTCTAGGAACGGTGGCCGGACGCAGTGTAAAACTGATCAATGCAGGATCACTTCCTAAATGTGTTACACTCGAAAATACGGCAACATTGGTTTTCCCCTGGTTGGAGATGGTTGCAATAAGATTGGCCGATTTATACCCTGTGCAGCTGTTAATCAAGTTGAGCCGTTCAATGCGGTTCATTTTTTCGATTTCGGGGCGATCTATCCGTCGAATGGCCATCTGTGTTTTTTGGATAGAACAAGTACGAAGGAGAAAGGTTTGGGAAAAACGTAGCAACCTTATTTTTTTAAATCCTGTAGAACCTGCCCGGTTAGGATGTAGTTATTGGAATGGAGGCTGCGTTTGGCAGGGTTAAAGCCAAAAGCCATGCCTGTTGCCGGTGGTGAAATCGAAAATCAACTGATATCAAAGCGTTTTCAATGTGTTCAAACCAAAAAATATAGCGTAATTTAGCAGGCAATGAAAGTACTTCACAACATAGGAAAATACATGTTGATGCTGTGGATGGTCTTTTCCAGGCCTGAAAAAGCGGGTATTTTTCGTCGGAATGTGTTTGGAGAGATCGAGAAGATAGGAATCAATTCTATCCCGATCGTGGCGTTGATGTCCACCTTTATGGGTGCAGTAATTGCCTTGCAGACTGCCTCAAATATTGACAGTCCTTTGTTGCCCGCATATACAGTTGGTTACATCACACAGTCCAGTACGATTCTTGAGTTTTCTCCTACCATCATTTCTTTGATTCTCGCAGGCAAGGTGGGTTCGAATGTGGCTTCTGAGATCGGCACGATGCGCGTTACGGAGCAAATCGATGCACTGGAGATCATGGGTGTCAACTCGTTGGGTTATCTCGTGCTCCCTAAAGTGATTGCTGCAGTATTCTTTTTTCCAATTCTTGTGATCTTTTCCATGTTCCTCAGTATGATCGGTGGATGGTTGGCTCTTTTGCTTTCCGGGCTGTTATCTACTGAGACCTACATTTTGGGCATTCGTTCTTTCTTTGATGTGTATAACATCTACTATGCCTTGACAAAAACGGTTGTGTTTGGGTTTCTTATTGTTTCCATTGCATCGTTTTATGGATATTACACCAAAGGCGGCTCTTTGGATGTCGGTCGTTCTTCTACCCAGGCGGTAGTGAACAGCA
Organism: Bacteroidota bacterium; assembly: GCA_041178485.1. Classification (GTDB taxonomy): domain Bacteria; phylum Bacteroidota; class Bacteroidia; order Flavobacteriales_D; family Crocinitomicaceae; genus M0103. The sequence goes on from JBEGVI010000116.1 coordinate 1,413, forward strand.
GCATTGCCATCCTGATTGCGAATTTCATACTTACTCAATTGATGTTGCTGTGATCGAGGTTAAAGGTGTGAATAAATCATTCGGATCAAAACAGGTGTTGTTTGACATCGATGCAAGTTTTGAGCAAGGCAAGGTCAACCTGATCATCGGTCAGTCTGGTCACGGAAAATCGGTTCTTGCAAAATGTATCGTGGGATTGCATGAGGTAGATTCCGGACAGGTCTTGTTTGACGGACGCGATTTCTCTGCTATGACTCAGCCACAACGGAAAGAAATCCGCCAGGAGATCGGGATGCTTTTTCAAGGCTCGGCGTTGTTCGATTCAATGACGGTGGAGGAAAATGTGATGTTTCCTTTGAGCATGTTTACCAAGATGACCAAAAAGGAAATGAAAACACGCGTGGATTTTTGCCTTGACCGCGTAAACCTCAAGAATGTCAATCACCTCTTTCCCTCAGAATGCAGTGGGGGAATGCAGAAACGAATTGGAATTGCACGTGCTATTTCAATGAATCCGAAGTATCTCTTTTGTGATGAACCCAACTCAGGCCTGGACCCAAGAACATCCATCATTATTGATGGGTTGATCAAAGAAATAACCTATGAGTACAACATCACTACGGTAGTAATTACTCACGACATGAACAGTGTGATCGAGATTGGAGACCATGTGATGTTTATCCATGAAGGGAAACATTGGTGGCAGGGAGACCGAAAATCAATCATAACCACTGAAAACAAGGAAATTCTGAATTTCGTTTATGCTTCTGAATTCATGAAGGAGATCAGAACCTCCATGCAAGCGAGTAGAAAATAGGCTACTCGTTCAGCGGATCAGCGAATATATCCGTATCATTTTCAGATTGGTCTCCTTGGTCGAAAGAATCTTCTTCTCCATCGAGGTACTTTTTATCGAGATTTTTCCCTGTTTTAACACCGAGTTTTTTGAGCTTTTCAGCGCTTCGGATAAGGTTGCCGTTCCCGGTGCTCAATTTATTCATGGCTGCGTCATAGGCATTCGCAACTTCCCGTTGTTTATTGCCGATCTTTTCCATGTCGACTACGAAGCCAACAAATTTATCATACAGACGTCCGGCCTGCTCAGCGATCTCTTTTGCATTTCTGGACTGCAATTCCTGTTTCCAAATGCTGCCGACGGTTTTAAGCGTGGCAAGGAGGGTAGATGGAGTTACAATCACAATTTTTTTGTCCCAGGCCTGCTGGTAAAGCGTCGGTTCCTCCTTCATGGCAAGCGCAAATGATGACTCGAGTGGGATGAACATAAGTACAAAATCAGGAGATGTTATTTCAGGAAGTTGAGAGTAATCTTTTTCTGAAAGCTGTTTGATGTGATTTTTAATCGATTGGATGTGCTGTTGCAAGGCAATTTTACGTTTGGCCTCATCCGTTTCGTTGACGAAATTATCGAAGGCTTTTAGGGAAACTTTTGCATCTACAATGAGTTGTTTGTTGTCCGGAAGCTGAATAATCACGTCTGGACGAAGCTGATTTCCGTCTTCGTCCTTGTAGCTGTTCTGAACGAAATATTCTCTGTTTTTTTCCAGTCCGCTCGATTCTAAGATCCGTTCCAGAGCCAGCTCGCCCCAGTCTCCTTGAACTTTCTGTTCTCCCCGAAGTGCATCCACGAGGTTTTGAGCAGTTGTGTTCATTTTTTGATGCTGATCTGAAAGTGTTTTTATAACGGCTTCCATAGACACGTGCCGCTCAGATCCCAGACGGTTCGATTCTCTTACCTCTTTTTCAAAGGCGTTGATCCGTTCTTTTAATGGCTCGAGGAGGGCATTGAGTTTTTCTTCATTCTCTGTTTTTAGAACGCTTGCTCCCTGTCGCACAATATCTTTCCCCATCAACTCAAGCTGCTCCTTCATTTCCTTCTGTTGCTGCAGATGCATCTCTCGTTCCTGCAATACCTGTTCATCCAGGGCATGGAATTTTGCTTCGATGGATGCGCTGGTTACCCGGTAATTTTCAGCCTTGTCCGCCAGTGACTTGAGTTCAGACTCGCCTTGCAGGATTTTTTGTTTTAGAGATTTATTCTCAAGAAAAAGGTACACGATGATCGATAAGAAAACGATGATCAGAATAATAATGGAGGTTTCGTTCATTGACATGCGGGATATACGGTCAAAAATAGGCAATATAACCGAAGTGAATTTTTCCGTTGCTTAACTGAATTGGATTGTTTTGTTGTTTTCCAAGGGCGTAGGAGAGGGAAAAGATGCCCAGATTGGTTCCGAATGAAAATCCGGCCCCAAAACCAAATGGCTGATCTCGCAGATACTTGGAAGCGTTGTTCTCGTAATATCCCTGATCATAAAATGCAAAAAGGTTAGAATTCCTGTCCAGCAGAAATCGATATTCAATGGTTGTCACGCTGCGCGACGAGGCGTAAAGTTCATCCTCATTAAATCCTCTCAAGCTAAGTTGCCCTCCGAAACGGAACAATTCATTCTGATAGATCACCGGAGCATAGTAGAATTCATTGAGTGAAGCAAATCTGACGATGTGTCTCCGTGCTACTGGCATAAACCATTCGGTTTGGACGCAGAGCCTGTAGGTCTCAGAACGTTCGGTTGCACTGCTGTCTGTTACCCTTGATTTTCTCGTGCCTATGGCTCCCTCAAACAGAAACACATAGCCTTTTGCAGGGTTAGGAATGTAGTCCAGCTGCCTCTTTACCCAGGACAATCCGTAGGAATTGGTCCGTACATTCGACAAGTTGCTGAAGTTTGGGTTCGTTGATGCGCCTCTCAGTAAATTGTTTGAATTTTGTTGATAGAAAGCCTTGAGCGTTGCTCCCGAATTCAAAAGATACTGGACACCGATTGTACTTCTTACTTCCAGAAAGCTGGAGTCTTTTTTATACAACTGCAATTGGCCGTCTACCCCAAAAGCGCTTTTGAACAAAAAGGGATAGTTCCCCCGAAGGTTCATCGACTGTGTTTGATCCTGAATACTGCGCCATGCCAGATTTAACTGCTCCCCGCGTTTGAGTATGTTTAGGAGTTTCAGATTCAGCTCACCCGCCAAGCCAACTTTACCGGACGCATTAGGTTGTAAACCGACGGTTCCATTTGCTGAACTCACAGGATTTGATGAGACATAAAAAAACACTTCGCAGCCCTCTTCTGTAAAAAGCAGTTCATGTGGTTTTAACTCCTTCAGAAAACTTACTTGAGAAATCTTTGTGGTGATGCCTCTGAACTTATCCTCCTGAAAGACATCTTTTACACGAATCCCGGTAAGGCTTGAAAGAAAGATTTCAGAAACACTTGAGTCTCCTTTAACATGAATTTTGGAAATGGTGTACTTCTTCCCCTGTTGAATATCCAGTTGAGCCGCCAGGGTATCGTGTTGGAAACGCGTGCCAACAAGTTTTACGCGTGCAAAAGGATACCCGGAATTGAGATAGAAATTCTCTTTCTTTTCAAGGAAGGAGGCAAGTTCGAGAGGTGAAAGTCGAACAGATAATTTATCACTATTGGCTGTTTGAATGAACGCAAATTTGATTTTTTGACCAAGGTAAAAATGAACAGAACAGATGTCTTTGGTCCATTTTATGGTGTCAATGGATGCCACTAAATATCCTTTTTTGATGGCATCCAGCCTGATTTCTTTGAGGTAGATTAATGTAGAAATGCTGTCACGATGACGGAGTTCCGGTTGTTTGTCTATGATTTTCACGGAGTCATTCGAAAAAACAAGCTTGACTTCCTTTTGTCCGAAAACAATCAAAAAGCACGTCGAAAAAGACAGAAAAAGAAAAGTTTTCAGCATAAGAACAGCTGCTTCAAAAACAGATTGTTAAAAATAAATACAATTACGCAATCTTTTTTTGTTGAGAGAGAAAGTAAATTGTTTTATTTTTGTTCCTTCAAAGGGAATTTAACACAGACTAAAATGAAAAAAGTATTGACCTTGACACTTGTAGGATTTGCTGTTGCGCTTGTAATGGCTTCTTGTAAATCTTCTTCAGGAGGGCATTGTGACGCTTACGGCAGTTTGGATCAGACTACAAAATCAGACGTAGCATCCAAATAATTTGAGGTAACGTCCTTCACATTTGCAAGGTCACATACAATGTGGCCTTTTTTAGTTTGCATTAGAATTTTCTGAAAATCTCCCTTATTCTATTTCGGTAATGGAAACGTCGTACGTTACCTGGTAGCTGGAGGGGAATTTAGGCACCAACACATAGTTTTCCGTTCTTCTGACTTCAGGACAATTTTTACATTGTTTGACATCGATCTCATACAACACTGTTTGATTGGCAGAATTAATGGTTACCTCACGAATGAATTCCGCGTTGCATTTGTTTTTTACAGGGCAACCTAAAATCGTATAGTTATTGTAATCTACCGGCTGCCGTGCTCCACCGTCTATACTTACTTGAAAGCGGTCTGCATACGGAGAACTTCCCGTGACCACATAATTGCCCTGCATAACGTCAGTCAAAAATCCTGACTCCGGGTAAATAATTACGTTCTCTTCAATCCAGCCTTTGTCCAGAATATTCTTTTCAATAACACATTTTTTCTTACAAGAATTCAGGAAAATAGTACCTAAAAGTAGCAGGACTGTTGCGAAAAAAGAAATGCGCTGTGTGATCATAGTTCGTAGTTCTAAGTGCATAAAGGTATGAAATCACACTCTTTTGTACAATTATTTTTTGCGCAACACAAAGTTTTGACCTAAGTATACCCTTCGGACTTGTTCGTCGGCAGCCAGTTCTTCTGCGGTTCCGGACTTCAGTATGCTTCCTTCGAACAAAAGGTAGGCTCGGTCGGTAATGGACAGTGTTTCCTGGACATTATGGTCTGTAATGAGTATACCAATGTTTCGTTTTCTCAATTCAGAGACAATGCCTTGAATGTCTTCCACGGCAATCGGGTCAACCCCGGCAAAGGGTTCATCCAACAGAACAAACTTTGGATTGGTGGCCAAAGCACGTGCAATTTCTGTTCTCCTTTTCTCCCCACCGGAAAGTCGGTTGCCAAGATTCTTTCGCACGTGTGTCAGACTGAATTCTTCAAGAAGTTGTTCCAATCGTTCTAACCGCTCTTGTTTGTTGAGGTCGGTCATTTCCAGAATGGCAAGGATATTATCCTCAACGCTCAATTTTCTGAACACGGATACTTCTTGTGGCAGGTATCCAATCCCCAGCTGTGAACGGCGGTACATAGGATAGTAAGTGATGTCGGTATCGTCCAAATAAACTGTACCCTCATCGGGTTTGACGAGTCCTACGATCATGTAGAAGGAGGTGGTCTTTCCTGCGCCATTGGGGCCAAGTAAACCTACGATCTCTCCCTGATTTACCTCGATACTCACACCTTTGACTACGTCACGGCCTTTGTATGTTTTCTTGATATGGGATGTGTGTAGTTTCAAACTGCACCAAAGTTAGAAAATAAGTGACCATCTGGCGCGAATGCCCAATGGATTCATACCTGGGTCGAGATGGGTGAGCCTGTATACGAGGTCTACGCGTCCAATTTTGAAAATATTTTCGATCCCGACAGCCACTTCGGCATAAGGCGTATTGCCAAAAAAACGGGTGCCTTCCGGAAGTTTCATGATGTCCAAATTGCGCTGTGAAATGGATCCATAGGTAATTCTACCTGTGGTTACCAGTCGCCATTTTAATTTTTTGATCAATGGGATACGGTCAAAGAAGAGACCTTCCCAATGGTTCTCAATAAATGCTCCAACATACCGATCCGAAACAAATTCAAAAAAGTTTAGTTTGTTGAAGGCAGAGGTTAGCAACCAGTAAGATTGGTTGCCTTCATGAACCTTTAAGAAAGGGTAGGCTGCTGCACCAAAGATATACCCTGCAGTAGCACCGTATCGGATCCTTCCAAGGACACCAATTTGACGGTTGTGTTCCATTTGGAATTCTAACTTTTGATAGTCATAGAATCCACCTAATAAACCTTTGATCCCAAAAATGCCCTGCAAGGAAAATATTGGATATTTTGAGCGCAAAGTCGATCTGTCGAATGAACCTGCCAGAAACTCCTCGTCCTTTGTCCAGCGAACTCGGGCTGTAAATTCGCTTGTTCGGATGGTATTAATCGTATCGTTCAATCCGGTCATGTTGTTCACCTGAACATAATTGGCTTTGCCTAAAGCGGTAAATTCTTTCCATTCAAACCCGCCATACAGAACCAGATCTTTTCGAACGTCTTTCTCAAGGTTGATTCCTGCTTTTTTCACAAAGGTGAGTTTGTCAAGCGGTCCGGTTCTGAAGACGGTGCCAAACGTCGAACCGATCGATGCGGCAGTAGGGGAAATTCCAATTTGTTCGATGTCGTAATTGTAGAATGTAGTCAGCATACCGCGCTTACGTGGAGTAATATTGTACCTGACCGAAACCCCATATTTTACTCTTTCGTCATAGAAGCCATAAGCCACACGTCCCCCAAACTCAATTCTTTTGGAAAATTGATTGGATGTCCGCAATGCAAGTCCCATTCTGAATTTTTCGACAGGATTGAAGCTCACAAAAGTAAATGCATTCCCAAATTCTATTTTACCAACAGGATAGTAGCCGGTAGTGGCAAAGTAAGTGAGGTTCTTGAGCATTTTGAAAAAGGGAAGATCATTTAAGGAGTCGACCATGTTCTCGATCCCGTGCTCTTGTTCGGACAGTGGTTCATGACGTCGTTCATCCCACCACGCTTTATCGCGGACTTTAGCACTGTCATCAAACTCAACAGTATTGTCTGCGTTATAGAACGAATCACTCTTTTTCTCATTGATGACAAAGTTGGTCCTGGAGGATAGTTTACGCCCATAAAATCCATATACCTCGGTGTTCTTGGTGATTTTGAAATCGATGATCATTTTCTCACGGGTGAGCATCCACACCTCTTTGGCAACCTGATCAAAGGTGTGTTCAAAATACAAATCCTGAACATAATTGATGTTCGCCCACGGAGACATGTGCGCATTGATAGATTTCACGGCGTAGGTTGTGTCGTGGATCCACATTTCTCCCTCAAAGGTCATGTCTCCTGTACGTTTGGGCACGAACCGTAGCTTGTAGCACCACTGGTCCCCGATAAAGGTGGAATCGTCCAGGTAGAAGCGGTAAAAACTTCGCGCATAATCTGCAAGTGGGCTGATAAAAGCACGGTTAAACATATTTATGTTGTTGTCATAAATATTGATGTCCAGATACATGTCCCCCAGAAATTGATTTGCCTGAAGGTTGTCAATTCCGGTGATCCGTGTTCCATGCACTACTTCTCGGCGTGTTTTGGGCGTATTTCTGAAGTAAAAATCTGACAAAGATTCACTCAATAAAACTGGGAGGTAATTTTTTCCATTGTCAGCAGAATCCAGATAGTCCATAATCAGGTCAAGGCGTTTAACTACGTCCCGATCTGTAAATTTCTCTCCGATGTTATTGAGGTCGAGCTGCATTTTATTGTATACCTCATACTGATAAGACAATAATTTTTCTTTGTTGTTGATGCGTTTATTGGCAATTACCCTTTTGTGTAAGCGGGTTGAAGGAAATTCGTCCGGCGGCCTGACAACGATCTCCTGTACTTCTGACATTTTGGTGCTCATGCGTACATTGAACTCCTGTACTTTGTCCAGTTCCACGCCAAAAGTAGAAGTCATGTACCCGCTGTAGGAAAATTGAATACTGTCCGTGGCGTAATAAGTCTCAATGGAATAATTTCCAAGACTGTCTGTCGTTGTTCCGATTTTGGAATTCTTGAATTGGACCTTCACGTAAGGCATGCGTTCACCGGAAAGAGCATCCCATACTGTTCCATAAACTCGGGTTTGTTGGGTTAGACCAAATTGAATGGTCATGAGAATAAGACCCAATGTTACACACAGCCGATGTATATGGTTCAAGAGTATCATTCTTGAGTTTCTGCTTTTAACCGCCGTTTATATACCCTTGCAGCCACCAATATGCCTATTTCGTACAATAAAAGAATTGGGATAGACACCAGGATTTGTGAGATCACGTCTGGCGGAGTGATAATCGCTGCAAGAATCAGAACAGCAACGATGGCATGCTTGCGGTATTTTCTCAAAAAATCAGGGGTAATGATTCCTAGGGATGCGAAAATGTAGCTTATTACAGGGAGCAGAAATAACAAACCAGAATAAAATACAGTTGAGAGTATCGTGCTCATGTAAGAATTGACTGTAAAAATATTTTCAATTTTTCCACTGATCTGGTACGCACCAAAGAATTGAACGCACAGAGGGGCAACTACAAAATAGCCGAACAATATCCCAAGGAAGAAAAGGATACTGACCCAAAATACGATCCCTTTAGCCGCCTTTTTTTCATTCAATTTGAGGCCTGGTTTTACAAAGGCCCATATCTGGTAAAAAATAAAAGGAAACGAAAGCACGATGCCTCCCATGATACTCGTCATCATCGCATAAGTGAACTGCCCAGACATCTCCTGACTTTGAAAGCTCACAGGAATTTCTGTTATGCAGACACCAAAATATTTGCACATGAGCCGAAAACTTACAAAATCTTTGTCGCTCATTGAGAGAAAAATATGGTTCATGATCCATTCCTGAAAAATAAACAGCACTGTAGCAACAATAACAATGGCTATTGCCATGCGAACCAGTCTCCATCGGAGTTCTTCCAGATGGTCAAGAAATGACATTTGTTTGTCCTCTTCCATACTCCCTGCAAAAATACATTTTCCATGGATACTTCAGGCTGAAATCATTCGTTTCAGAATTTGAGACTTTCGTTTAAGAAAACTTTTAAAAATCCCTTTTTTTCGTTAAATTCGTGCTAATTAATTATTAAATTACCTTGACTTTTCAAACAAACGTATCTCAAATGACGGAACAAGAGCTGAAAGTTGCGCTCAGAAAGTATTTTGGATTCGATAGTTTCAAGGGAAAACAAAAGGACATCATCCAGAATGTACTCGAAGGAAAGAACACCTTCGTTATAATGCCTACGGGTGGTGGTAAATCCATGTGTTATCAGTTGCCGGCATTGCTTTCAGAAGGTACTGCAATTGTCGTGTCTCCATTGATAGCACTCATGAAAAATCAAGTGGATGCCATTCGAAATGTCAATGACGATGAGGGGGTAGCACATTTTCTGAATTCTTCTTTGTCTAAATCCGACATTGCCAAAGTACGGACAGATATTCAGGAAAAGCGGACCAAATTGCTTTACGTAGCCCCGGAGTCTTTGACAAAACAAGAAAACATCGATTTCCTTACCTCTGTAGATATTTCGTTCTTCGCAATTGACGAAGCGCATTGTATTTCAGAATGGGGTCATGATTTCAGACCTGAATACAGAAGGTTGAGAGAGATTTTTGAAAAGATTTCCAATGTTCCGATCATCGCACTGACAGCTACAGCGACTCCCAAAGTTCAATATGACATTCAGAAGAACTTAAACATGCTGGATGCTATTGTGTTCAAGTCGTCATTCAACAGAGACAATCTTTATTATGAGATGCGTCCAAAAAGAGATGTCGAGAAACAAATCATCAAATACATACGATCTAAAGAAGGGAAAAGTGGAATCGTGTATTGCCTGAGTCGAAAAAAGGTGGAGGAATTGGCCGAACTGCTTCAAGTGAACGGGGTGAATGCACTGGCATACCATGCTGGACTCGATGCAGCAACACGCGCCAAACACCAGGACATGTTTCTGATGGAAGAGGCAGATGTCATTGTCGCAACAATTGCATTTGGAATGGGGATAGACAAACCCGATGTGCGCTATGTGATCCACCACGATATTCCTAAGTCCATTGAAAGTTACTACCAGGAAACCGGTCGTGCCGGAAGAGATGGAGGAGAAGGGGAATGCATTGCATTCTACAGTTATAAAGACATTGAAAAACTGGAGAAGTTTCTTCAGGGTAAACCGGTTGCTGAGCAAGAAATAGGTCGCCAGTTACTCACAGAAATTGTTTCGTATGCTGAAACTTCAGTGTGCCGCAGAAAATTTATACTCCATTATTTTGGTGAACAATTCGATGAGAAGGCGTGCAATGAGTTTTGTGACAACTGTAAAAATCCGAGAGAGCGTACGGAAGGATCCGAACATGTTCAATTGCTGCTTGAAGCTGTGCGTGAACTTCAGGAGACCCAAAAAGCCAAACATTATTGTGCTTTTCTTTCAGGACATGTAACTTCAGACATAAAATCATACAAGCATGATTCCCTTAAAGGGTTTGGCTCCGGAAAAGACAAAGACGAACACTTCTGGAATGCAGTTATTCGGCAAACTATAGTTGCCGGATTTCTTTTCAAAGACATCGAAACATACGGAACATTGAAGCTGGCCGAAAAGGGCATGGCTTTTTTGGAGAAGCCACATTCTTTTATGTTGCTGAAAGAACATGATTTTTCCAACACAGATGACGATGAAGGCATCATCAATTTGAGCGGTAAAGGAGGAGCGTTTGATGAAACCCTCTATGAAATGTTGATTGACCTAAGAAAATCTATATCAAAGCAACGTAACATTCCACCATTTGTAATTTTTCAGGAACCATCCTTGAAGGATATGTGTTTTCAGTATCCTATTACGCTCGAGGAATTGACCAACATCCAAGGAGTAGGAACCGGAAAAGCAACGCGATATGGAGAACCGTTTATTTCATTGATCCATCAGTATGTAGAAGACAATGACATTGAACGTCCTCAGGACATGGTTGTCAAATCATTGGTGAATAAATCGGGTTTAAAAGTGCAACTCATTCAGAACATAGACCGAAAATTGCCTTTGGAAGACATTGGTCGATCACAGGGTAAAAGCATGGATGAGGTCATCGAGGAGATTGAGGCAATTGTCTCATCGGGCACAAGAGTGAACATAAACTACTACATAGATTCTATTCTTGATCCTGAGAATCAGGAGGAAATATATGAATATTTTTCCGAGGCTGAATCCGACGACCTGAAAGAAGCCTACAATGAATTTGATGGAGATTATACAGAGGAAGAACTCAGGCTTATGCGCATTAAATTCATGAGTGAAATGGCCAACTGATCAACAGATTATTTTTTACTGAAAAGTAAAATATCTGTGTTTGTACCTTTCGAAAATTCAATTTCCAGATCCGAATCTGTTGAGCTTAAAATTCTGTACTTTATGTACGATATGGTCTGATCAAGATTATCCTGTTCGTTCAAATACATGAAATTTCCTTTTTCTACAAGTTTATAGGTGCCTCTCTCGAGTAGACTATCATCCAATGCATCGATCGTACGAGCGATTTGGAAGGTGTATACCGCTGAATCTTCAGGAGTACTCAGTTCATCAAATGCAGCACTTCCGCTCGCGGCTGGGTACGAAATCATACCTTCATAATTTGTGCGTTTGTATGAGATCAATTGCCACTTTCCTGCTATCCGACCTGAAACACGGTGGATTTTTGTGCACCCTGAAAGCAAAAAAACTATGGCTATCGCGATTAAGTTTCTCATAGCACAGCCAAACACATTGCTTGCATTCCTAGGATCAGTGAATTGGGGTCGATATCGAATTTTGGATGGTGAACTCCATGCACAATTCCAAGCGCTTCATTCCGCACTCCCAGTCGAAAAAAACATACCGGTACTTCGTGGGAATAATACGAAAAGTCTTCGGACGTAAGTCGAATGGGGAGGTCTACAACGTTGTTTATTCCAAAAAAATCTTCAGCCCGCCCCTTAAGTTTTTTTGTCAGCGTTGGATTATTTTCCAGATATGGATATCCTTTGCTTATTTCCAAATCAACCGTGGCGCCCTGACTTTCAGCGATGTGCCTGATCTGTGTTTCAATAAGATGCAGAGCCTCTTTTCTCCATGTTTCATTCATGGTACGAAATGTACCTTTTAGTTTCGCAGAGGATGGGATAATGTTGGTTGCGCCGAGTGCTTCAAAATGCCCAAAACTTAATACACAAGGTATTTTCGGATCACATTTCCGACTCACAATTTGCTGGAGTTCCAGAACAA